>NZ_CP136051.1:1276000-1595000 GCF_032999765.1 Imperialibacter roseus
TAGTCGTCATCCTCTTCGCACGTGGTGCACTTCAAACCTGCGTCGGTAAACACCCACGTGTTACCTTCCATCTGTCGGGTAGAGTAGCCGTTTCTGTAAATAGTGTTTCTCAGGATCCTGGCCAGGCTTTCGTCCATTTTGAAGGGCTGGTTATAGGGAATATACAGCGTAATGTCGAGGTTCTGTACCCTGAAGCGGGCATCGTTCCTGAACTTCAACTCTCTTGGGAAGTTAAAGATGGAATCTTGCACATTGAGCTCATAAGTAACCATCTGCGCATTTTCAAGTGCTGTCGAGCGGTCTCTTCCTCTGGCTTCAAAATCCATTATTACTTTATACACGGAATCTTTATGACCTCTTAGCTGGAGTTCTACAGCTTCATACTGGCCGTTCCACTCGTCCCACTCCCGGCGGTCGCTGTCTGATAAAGTCAATACCGCTGTTTTACCGGCCATGTCGTACGTTTTGGTTTCTGTATGGATAGCATCTGTGCGGAAGTCCATGATAATGCGTGGCACTGTGTAGCTCACGAGCACAAGGCTGATGATCCACAAGCCGAACAGTGACCATCCCAAGAAGGAGCCGGCCACCCATCTTTTGGCCATGATGCTGATACCACCCAGGGTGATAGCCAATGCTGGTATAAAAGCTGACAGGAAGAGCCCAAAGACAGCCCAGCCTGGGAGTGTCTGTTGGAAAAGCTCTACTGGTACGCCATCAACCGATACCCAGTCCCACCAGCCAATGGTAAGCCCAAAGAACATGGCACAAGTAATAGCAATGGCTGTCATCATCGATAATCCTAAGATGCTAAACAGCAGGCCAATAAATACCCGGAGGATCTCAACGAATACATTGGCAGCAGGGCCGATAAATTTGGCGATACCATTGATGATCAACGCAATCAATCGGAATGGAAACAACAACACTTTCACGATAGGGCTTTCTTCGTCTTCTTTTATGTTGAGGTTCGACTTGATGTTTGTTTCAATATTGGAAAGCGTAACAGGCTCTCCCTGCATCTGCATTTTCTCGGTGATGGTCTTCGCCAGGGGCGTGATGATCCACAAGATGATGTAAACAAAGAATCCGGTGCCTCCGAGGAAGATAGATAGTACGAAGAGGAGCCTGATCACTGTTACGTCCACTCCGAAATAGGCGGCGACACCACTGGCCACACCACCCAGCACCCGGTCTTCCTGGCTGCGGAACATTTTCTTGATCTTCTTGTCGTCTTCAAGGGCCTTGTTGCCCGGCACCACAATCCAAAGGATTATGTAGGCGAGCAAAATTGCGCCACTTAACCCTGGTAGAAAGAAGTTGAAGAACATAAGCAGAAAGAGCAAACGCACCCACATGGGGTCGATGCTGAAATAGTGGGCAAGACCACTGCACACCCCACCAACGACTTTTCTGTTGATGTCACGATAAAGTCTTTTTGAACCGGTCTTCTCTTTTTGTTCAGTCTTTTCTTCCGCTGTGTCCGTACTTTCTCCGCTGCCGGTGTCGGCTGCAGGCGCTGCTTTGTCTTCTTTGTCTTCAATCGCCTCGAAGTCGGCAATGGTACCCATCGTAGAAATCAGCATATTGACATCTTCGATAGCCACTACCTGCTTGTTTTCTTTGTCCAGTTTCTCGAGAAAAATCTCAGCAATTCTGCTTTCGATATCGGCGATAATTTCTTTGCTGTCTTCGAAAGTCGAAAAATAGGTGGTAATGGATTCGAGGTAGCCCTTTAGCCTTTCATAGCCATCTTCCTCTATGTGGAAGATAATGC
This sequence comes from Imperialibacter roseus, assembly GCF_032999765.1. Classification (GTDB taxonomy): domain Bacteria; phylum Bacteroidota; class Bacteroidia; order Cytophagales; family Cyclobacteriaceae; genus Imperialibacter; species Imperialibacter roseus. Next base: position 1,277,778 of record NZ_CP136051.1, read on the forward strand.
CGCTAATATTGATGCTTATATTCTTATTCATTTCTTTTGCCCGTTTTGCTTTTTCGTTGTCATAATTTTACTGGTGGAGCCCACAAGTTCGTCCCAGGTATCCTGGAGCCCATTTAAAAAAGTTGTTCCTTCATCAGTCAGGGTATAGTATTTTCTGGGTGGCCCTGAATTTGATTCAACCCATTTGTAGTCAACGAGGCCGGCCTTTCGCAGCCGGGTAAGGAGGGGGTAGAGTGTTCCTTCCACCACCATGATCTTTGCAGAGGTAAGCTCCTGCAACATGTCGGAGGCATACACCTCGCCACGTGATATGATATGGAGGATGCAAAACTCGAGAATTCCCTTCCGCATCTGCACCTGTGTATTCTCAATGTTCATCTCTCATTTTGTTTAAAAGTTTTTGACCTTAGCACTATATACGGAAAAGTACCTTGCATGGCCAAGTACTGGCTAAGAAATATTAGTGAATAGACTATAATCATTAAATAATTATATTTTACGCTTCAAAAAGTACAATATTATGGCACTTTTTAAGCATTTGGGTGTCGATTGCCACTGTCGTGCTGTTTGGTAAACAGTTCCTAATCCCTTGGTACAACCGGGCCGACAAGCGCAAGCGCCGATGAATGAAGGTTGGTAGCTGCGTTAAAGCCGCATTCCGATAAGTGGCGGTGCACCGGTGAATCATTTTTCGCCAGCTTCCAGCAAAGGCCGGCATCTTCATCTACTTTTGCCGTCTATTTGTCGAAGTATTCCAACAAGTGAGCGGGTATGTTGGTGTGGAGAATGTTATATCATTAATTTTAGGTTGAATTAGTCACTGAATGCGGATTACATTAATTCTTGCCGTCTGTTTGTCCTTCTCCGGCCTGCTATTTGGACAGGGAAATGCACCAAAATATAGCAACGAGTTTCTGGCTATAGGCGTGGGTGCCAGGGCATTGGGAATGGGCAATATGCAAGTTGGTCTGGCCAACGATGTTACGGCGGGTTATTGGAACCCCGCTGCACTCACTCAGCTTACCGAACAATACCAGGTGGGACTGATGCATGCGGCCTACTTTGCTGGCATAGCCAATTACGATTTTGCGGGATTTGCTACTCCCATCGATAGCAATACCTTCATGGGTGTTTCTGTGATCCGTTTTGGGGTTGACAATATTCCCGACACCAGGTTCCTTTACGACGCCAGCGGCGCTATCAACTACGATAATATCCGTTTCTTTTCTGCGGCCGACTACGCATTCATGTTTTCGCTTGCTAAGAAAATGGGAGGTCTTTCGCTGGGCGGCAACCTGAAGGTGATCCACCGGACAGTGGGCGATTTTGCGAATGCCTGGGGCTTTGGTCTCGATGCGGCACTACAGTACAACAGGGCCAACTGGAAGATGGGGGCGGTACTCAGAGATGCTACCGGAACGTTCAATGCCTGGACGCACAATTCTTCATTGGTTGTTGACGTGTACACCCAAACGGGCAACGTGATCCCGGAGAGCAGCCTTGAAATTACGCTACCCCGCCTATCGGTGGGGCTTGCCAACGCAGTGGTAAACAAAGGAAAATGGGCAGGACTTGTTGGCGCCGACGTTGATTTGACGTTTGACGGACAAAGAAACACTGTGATCAAAAGTAAATTGGCCAGTATAGATCCGAAAGCAGGCTTTGAAGTGAGCTATGCGCAAAAGGCCTTTTTACGGGGAGGTGTGAGTCAGCTACAGCAGGTCAAAGATTTTGATGGCAGCAAATCGTGGACTTATCTGCCGTCGTTTGGTATCGGACTTAACCTTCAGGGAGTGCAGATAGACTATGCTTTAACAGACATAGGAAATAGGGCGCAGTCGCCTTATAGTCACATCTTTTCATTAAGATATGGATGGAATGCGAAATAGACTGTGGACATACAGAAGTGCCTTATTAGCCGGGTTGTTGTTTGTAGCAGCTATGGCAAAGTCTCAGCCATGGGGCAATGAATGGATCAGACCCGGGCAGTCGTACTATAAAATTAAAGTCGCCAGAGAGGGAATGTTTCGCCTGACGCAGCAGCAACTGCTGGAAAGCGGTGTGCCGCTGGCCTCCATCGACGCCAGACGGTTGCAGCTTTTTCACAGAGGGGTAGAGCAGGCTATTTATCTGCCAGGGCAGGAAGATGGCCGACTTGATGCCAGCGACTATATTGAGTTTTACGGGCAGCCAGCGGATGGTAAGACCGATACGGAACTGTATGTTTCTGAGGAGGCCCAGCCTCACACTTTGTATAACCTGTTTTCTGATTCAGCAACCTATTTTCTCACCTGGCCGCTAACGGCTACGTCCGGCAAGCGGATGTTGGCACCTGTAGCAGAGAACAATGTAGGTAACTTACCTGCTGAGCCTTACTATCTCCGGGAAGTACTCAAGCTTCAGGTCAATAATTACTCGCAAGGGAAGACCTACCAGGGCGGCGACATCATTCTTAGTCAGTACGATCATGGCGAAGGTTGGACAGGCAGTGACATTGCCAAAGGAGCCAATCAAATGATCACTTTGGCTGGATTGACCAATCGGGTTACTTCCGGGCCCGACCCTACGTTAGAAGTGCTCCTGGTCGGGAGAAATAACCTGGATCACAATGTAGAGGTATATGTGGGCCCATCTTCGTCAAGTTTGCGGCTTTTACACACGGCCGAGTTTTCAGAGCATGATCCCTATACTGTCTCCGAAACCATTTTATGGTCAGATATTTCATCTACCGGAGAGTTGTTTGTGCGGGTGAATGTGGTTGGTATTGGAAGCGCTGCCGACCGGGCAGCGGTGTCTTATGTAAAGGTTAATTACGCCGCCAGCACGGACATGGCTGGTCAGTCGCAGAAGACATTGACGCTAAGAGAGAACACGGGAAATAAGTCTTTCATTAGAGTGACCAATCCGGCTGGAGCCAGTAGTCTTTTTGATGTGACACAGCCGGATAACGTGAACAAAATTGGTGTCATCACAGGAACCAGTGATTTCGCAGCAGTAGTGAATGGCACCGCTGTTCAGCGGAAGTTGATCGCCACTACTACTCCTTATACCCCGGTAAGTATCAAGCAGGCAACCATGCCGGCTATCGATCCAACGGCTTTTGATTACATCATAGTCACTCACCCGGAGCTTAGAAAGGCCACTACTACAGGAACTGCAGATCCGGTGGCAGCCTACAAAGCTTTTCGTGAGAGTGCGCAGGGTGGAAACCATCAGGTGCTTATTGTAGAAATGGAGCAGTTATTTGACGGCTTTAACTATGGTGAAATATCTCCATGGGCCATTCGCAGACTGGCGGGTTACCTGCTGGCCAATGGTGAGCCAGAATACTTCTTCCTTATAGGAAAAGGAACGGGTGTGCACCGAAATTACTACAGACAAGACCCGGCTACCACCACACTTGTTCACTTCATACCCACTAACGGCGTGCCTGGAAGCGACATTGCCATGCTGGCCGGACTGGCTGGCAGTACTTATGAATCGCCAATTGCAATAGGAAGACTGAACGCAAGGAACCCGGACGACGTGCAAGCCTACCTGAACAAGGTGATGGAGATGGAAAATCAGCCCTTCGATCAGTTGTGGAAAAAGAACTTCATTCATTTGAGTGGAGGAGCTACTCAGGGAGAGCTGGCTACATTTCGATCTTATGTCAACGGATTTAAGTTCATTGCAGAAGGCAAGTACCTGGGAGCCAATGTGGTGACTAGCAGCAAATCCACTAGCAATGCGGTGGAGCTTATCAACATTGCCGAGGAGGTGAACAACGGTGTATCAATGATCACATTTTTTGGCCACTCGGCGAGCTTTTCCACAGACATCGATATTGGTAACGTGTCTAATCCAGGCTTTGGGTACAACAACAAAGGCAGGTATCCCGTGATTTTGGTTAACGGGTGCGATGCCGGTAATATTTTCGAGACCTCGTTCACCTTTGGTGAAGACTGGACACTGACGCCGAACCTTGGGGCTATTGGTTTTATGGCCCATACTTACAAAGGTTTTTCCAACGACCTGCGAAACTTTTCAGGGGTGTTTTATGAAACTGCCTTTGGTGATACCTTGTTTGTGAAGGAGACCCTGGGGAATATCAAAAATGAGGCATCAAGGAGATATCTTGAGCGATATGGCTCCTCTGAGCGGAACATTACTCAGGTGCAGGAGATGCTACTTCAGGGTGATCCTGCTATCAAGATATTTGGGGCAGGTAAGCCTGACTACGAGATCAGCGCCGATGCGCTGGAGGTGATCGACACTGAGGGAAACCCGCTGCAGGTAGCCAAAGACACATTTGCTCTCAAGTTTGTTGTGAAGAATTTTGGCATCGCCACTGAATCTGATTTGAAGATTTACGTGAGGCGAAGGCTGGAAGACGGCAGTGTGAGCCTGGATTCGCTTGTCTCTCCGTATGTGCTTCGGGAGGACACCATGTACTTCGGAATCTCGAACCCCGACCTTGCCGGTTTGGGTAACAATACCTTTGAGGTGATTCTCGACCCAGACGACGAAATAGATGAGCTGAATGAAGGGAACAATACAGCCAGCATTGACCTCTTTCTTGCCAAAGGAACGACTATTCCCATTTTTCCGATGAAGCGGGGCATTGCCGGATCGAATGTCGATTTTGTAATTCAGGCAAGTGACTTGTTTTCACCCTCACGAGGTTTCGAACTTGAAATTGACACGTCGCCGGATTTCAACGGCCCAATGAAGCACAGGATCAGTGGCGATATGCGGGTGATTACCGTTCAAAATGTGGATTTGGCGTCTACATTTTCAATCGCCGATTCTACCGTGATTTACTGGCGGAGTCGCTTTCTGAACCCCGAACCTGAAGAGGACACTTCCTGGGTTTTGAGCCAGTTTACCATGATCAACGACAGCCCCCGGGGATATGCGATGGTGTCGGCCAATCAGTTCGCCGACGCCGAAATCAAAGGGATGTCATTGTCGGAGTCAGGCTTTGATTGGTCTTTCCCGGAAAACAACCTGGATATCAGTATCAAAACTTTTGGCCCCAATAACTCTGGTGCTGTAGCACGTGAGTACAGCGTAAATGCGGGTGGGTCGGAGCTCTTCCTTGAGGTTACCAACTTTAATGTGTGTAGAGATAATACGCTTAACGTGGTCGTGTTTGATAAGCAATCGACCGTGCCGTACGCTCCTTTTTCTGATTGGCAAAAATTTGATAATCGACTCACCTGTGGAGTGTATCCGAAGCGCATTCATAACTTCACCGACGCAGAGATGTATGACCCGGCAGGTTCCAACGGAGGCACCAGGCGGCTTTCTCAACTGCTGAATGCCGTGTCTAACGGCGACTTCGTTGTCTTTTTCAATATAGGCACTGTGCAGTACGACAGATGGGATGCCGAAGTAAAAGAACAACTAAAAGCTTTCGGTATACAAACAGCCACATTGAATAGCCTTGTGAATGGGCAACCGGTAATTTTCTATGGAAGGAAAGGCCAGGCAGAAGGAACTGCTGTGGAGTTGCTTTCAGATGGAAGTGGTAGCCCGGCCGATGAGCAACAGCTTGTGCTCAATGACGTAGTGGAAGGCAAGTTCTTTAGTGGTAGTGTGCTGTCGGGCAGGATAGGCCCGGCCAAGTCGTGGGGATCGCTTTATCAGGAAGTAAAGCTTGGCGCCGGACAAACTGCCGGGAATTTCAGGCTGGACATTTATGGGCTCCGGAACGATGGTGTTAAAGATTTGCTGTTTGCCGATGAAAATGTATCAACGATAGACCTGACATCTGTAGATGCCAATTTCTACCCTTATCTGCAAATAGACTACCATACGAGCGACGAAGCCAATCTGGTGCCTGCGCAACTAAAAAAATGGATAGTCACGTTCAATCAGTTGCCGGAAGGCATTTTATTGACCAGCGACCTGACTGCCAGGAACAAGCTAACCAGAACCGCCAATGAGGGGGAAGAACTCGTGGTGCCTTTTTCATACTTTAATCCTTCTCCGGTTGATTATGCCGATTCGCTAACGGTAAGATACCAATTGGTGTCAAGTGAAACGAGCACTATCCAGGAGTTCGAAATGAAATTGCCTGCCTTGCTTGCGGGAGACTCGGTGCAGTTCAATGTGCCGTTAACAACCCTGGGAGTAGATGGACGGGAAAGCCTGCGTACAATCATTGAGTCGACAGAAAGGGAGCTCATTTCGACCAACAATCAGCTGACTTTCAAAGATTATTTGGACGTAAATGCGGACAATGTCAATCCGCTGCTCGACGTCACCTTCGATGGTACTTACATCCTCAATGGCGACATCGTTTCCCCTAACCCGCTGGTGAAAATGAGACTCTACGATGACTATGAGTACCTGCAAAAGCAAGACACGATTGGCATAGAGGTGTACGTCAAATCTCCCTGCGAGGAGTGCGACTATGTAAGGGTGCCTTTTTCCGGAGGCAAAATGACATGGTCAGCCAACACCGAAAAGAAGGAGTTCAATATTGAGTTCAGACCCGGGCCGTTGGAAGACGGCATTTATGCGATGCGTGTGATAGCGACCGATGTGAGCGGAAACCAGGCCGGAACAGCTCCCTACGAAATCAGCTTTGAGGTCATCAACGAGTCGACGGTAACAAACTTCTATCCCTATCCCAATCCATTCAGCACAAGCACCAAATTTGTGTTTACCCTCACAGGGTCAGAAATACCCGATCAGCTGAAAATACAAATCATGTCGGTGTCGGGCAGGGTTGTCAGGGAGATCACCCAGGACGAAATTGGTCCGATTCGCATTGGTAATAACATTACGCAGTTTGCCTGGAACGGAACCGACGAGTACGGCGACCAGCTAGCCAATGGCGTTTACCTCTACAGGGTGCTGCTTCGCATGAATGGCCAACCACTGGAGCACAGGGCGACGTCCGCCGACAAGGCCTTTAAGCATGGCTTTGGGAAGCTGTATATTCTGAGGTAATAGAAAAAAAATGGAACGCTTCAGTAAGCCACTGTACCCGTTGGCTCTTTCTGCTGTCTAAGACCCTTAGGGGTTCGCAGCACAAGTCTTCGAATTGTCTCCAGTCCATGCAAAGCGATCGCCGCCACGATAACTATCAGTATCGGCTCGTCATTAAAAACAATGGCAAAAACACTTGAGAAAATGAGCGTGCACGTGATCCACAATGCGGCACCCCATACTTTATTTTCAGCAAGACCGCCGTTGGCGATTGTGCTCAGGAAAATAATACTGAATAGGATCAGCTTGGGAGTGCCCGTCCACGATGGTTCCTTGTAGATATAAAAAAGCAACAGACAGAACAGCAGTAGCCCGCCAAAGCCAACGAAGGTATCGCTAAAGAAGCTTTTTTCGGTCTCATTCTTTCTAAACTGTGGCAGTGGAAGATGAAGCCACTTTAAAAAAGGTATGTTGTTGGCCCAGAATGGGTTTTCCGATGGAACCGGGTCGCTGGTGCCAAATTCAATATCAATGTCATCACGTTCCGCCTGGAATGTACCGAATAGTTTATCCCATATCACGAAGGTACCGCCACAGTTTTTATTGATGTACTCGGGGTTTTTGCCGTGGTGAACTCTGTGGTGGGAGGGAGTGATCATGATATGCTCCAGCCAGCCGCTCTTTTTCACAATCCTGTTATGGTTGTAAAACTGAATAAAGTAGTGGACTGAAGAAACTACGATGAATATCTCCAGAGGAAGTCCCAAAATGGCCAAGCCAGCAAAAAATGGGAAGGAGGTAAGCGAAGAATACCAGGAGTTTCTAATACCCAGGGATAGGCTGAAATGCTCTCCCTCATGATGGACCACGTGCACGGCCCACAGGAAACTGATGGCATGGTGAAGCCTGTGCAACCAGTAAAAGCAAAAATCCCAGGCGACAAAGGCAAAAATCCACTGCATGGCAACAGGCCACTGAGCCACCCAGCTAAAACTGAAATGCATAAGCAACCAATGAAACGCTAATACCTCTAACCCCCGGAAGATCCACAACAGGATGTGTCCTGAGTTGAGGTTCATGACGATTTCTTTCCAGGGAATTTTTTCCTGCAGAAAGTACCTGATGGCGACAAGCTCCATCAGAACCAGAAGAAAAAGAAGACCAGTGCCGTATACCAGATTCATGTTTTAAGACTTAGAATTTAAACAACAATCCACCTACAGAAAATCCCGCTGCAGTACCAATCAGCAAGCAACTATCGCCCCTTTTAAGCCGCCCTGATTCGATAGCTTCTGTCAGAGCCAGGGGAATGGAAGCAGCGATGCAGTTGCCATAGCTCGCCAGGTTGTTGACCACTTTGTCCGTTTTGCCGTCAAGAAGACTGTTAAGCAGCAGCAGGCCTGATTTGCTGGCCTGGTGAGGAATGATCAGATCCACCTCTCCGATTGATGAGCCAGTTTGGCAAAACAGCTTTTCCGTAAACTCGGGCACTTTTTGCATGGCCAGTTTCAGGAGCTTTTTTCCCTCCATGCTAAAAGAATGAAGTGTTGCATCATAAGGATGGTCTTTGAAGAAAAACTTGTTTCCACCACCTCTGATGATGGTGTGTTCGGCTCCTTCAGAATAGGTGACCAGACTATGTTTTACGAGGCCACTTTCTCCATTATCATCAAAAGATACGATGATGGCAGCGGCAGCATCTCCAAAAAGGCTGAACGTTTCCTTGTGCTCGGGGTTGAGGCCCTTTGAAGCTATTTCTGCACTCACAATGGCAATGTGCCGGCAGTCACTGTTGTTGAGCAGGCGGGAGGCATAGTCCAGTGCTGTTACAAAACTGAGGCAGGTGGTGTCGATGTCGATACAGCCTAAGTCAGTATTGTGCCAGCCCAGCTCGTGCTTGATCATGCTGGCTTTGTTGGGCAGCGGGTAGTCAAAAGTGGCTGAGGCAGCGATGAGGCAACCAAGGTCTTCCGGTTGGAGACGAGCACTTCGCATGGCCTTTTTCAATGCCTCTGCACCAAGCCAGCTATTGCTTTCAGTGGTGGCGATGTGGCGTTTTTTGACACCTGAATATTTGTAAATCCATCCGATAGGGAGCCCAAGCTCTTTTTCCATTTCCTGCGAATAGACACACTTCGACGGCAGGCAATAACCCGCACCGACAATCTTAAATGGTCTGACGACTTTCATTCCTTATTCTTTTGAATTTGACTCCCCTCTGGAGGAGTTGCTCTTCTTCCCGAATGATCGTAATGCCGGGAATACCAAAAATTTCAAATAAAGACTGAAGTGCACTTTCAGCTTTTCCGTAAGCGTTTAAAAAATCTCCTTCGCTTACTTCAATAAACAGGCCAATTTTTTTCTCACTTCGCCTGGTCACCACGTAATTGTCTATCACATCACTGCTGAAAGCCACAGCCTGGCGGATAAAATCGGGGTAGATTGTGATTGTTTTGCCATCGTCGACAAACTCAAAAACATCGTCCGATCTGCCTTCTATTTTAGCGATTTGCATCGTTTTTAGCCCACAGCTGCATGGCTCACCTGCATGAATGATGTCGTTGAGCTCGTAACGAATAATCGGCTGGGTCGTTCTCAGAAAGTCGGTGATGATAGGGTGAAATCTTTTCTTCTCTTCGTCCAGGTACTTCTTCTCAATCAGTAGCCAGTCTTCGTTGAAATGCAGAAAACCTGCCTTGCAGGTGTGGGCCAAAAATCCCTCCGTACATTGGTAGGCTTGCTCTATCATTATTTTAAAGACCTTTTCCAGGTAGGCTTTCTGGTCACCTTCCAGTACTTCCGCCACTGAAATGACTTTTTCGAAGCGAGCAGCTATCTGCTTTTCTTCAAAATATCGGGCGATGCGCATGAGCACCGATGGCTGACCGACCAAAATGTGAGGCCTGGTGGCTGCCACCGTCTGGCAGTGCTGGGCCATATCGCTTTTTATATCATAGAATTGAAACTGGAGAAGGGAAGAGTTCACCGACTCATAAAGCGTGCTGTTGGCCCTGAGAAAAAAGGCCACTTTTCTTTTTCGCAACGAAAACCCAATGACCCTGTCTAAAACTGCGGCGACCCATATAGCCCTCTCCTTTTGACTGGCGAGGAATATACCTCTGTTTCCACTTGTGCCGGAAGAAAGCCCGATAGTTATGCCCCGGATGGTTGGGGAGAAATCTCTTGATTTTTCGCTGGCTAGCCCCACCTTAAATGCTTCTTCTTTTGCAATACCCACTGTGTTGATATCGTCGAAATGAGTCATGAACGAGCTTTTGTCCATGATGGGAAACTGGCTGAGCGGCTGACCTGAAAGCGCTTTGTAGAAGGATGATTTTTGGAGATTTTTTCTCCACCGGTTTTCTTTTGTGGCTCGGAGCTGGTGAAGCGACTGCTGGTTGTAGCGCTTTCTTCTTTGCCAGCGGAACAAAAGGAAATGCCACAAGATTTGAAGTTTGAAGCCGATCATGACTGCGGACCGTTTAGTGCTGTCAGTGTTTCCAGGCAGTGGCAGGGAATGATCAGTGTTTCCGGATGAGCCTTATGGAAGTTGTGCACCCGATTCAGGCTGGCCCTGTACTCAGCCCATGAGTCAAAGAACAGACGTACGATGGGGTGGGGTAGCTTCAGGTCGGTATAAGCTGGTTTCAGCCAGGCTGCATCGGAGATGAGAAAGACCTGCCCTTTTTCCGTTGCGAGCAGTGCACCCAGCTGGCCTTTTGCGTGGCCATCCAGTCTGGTCAAGTGAATGGTGCCATCGTTAAACAGATCATGCAGTGGCCCCAGATGCTCGTCTTTTGATACTCCTTTTTCAATATCAAGAAAGTCGGTTCTCTCTTCAAAGCCCTCAGGGATCTGTGCGGGGAGGAATCCTTTTTTTAATGCACTCAGTCCGCTTTTTCCTTTGATGTCGTCGTAAGCTGCCCGGTCGCAGATGAATCGGGCATTCGGGAAGTCTTTGAGCCCCCCGATGTGGTCGGCATGGAAATGCGATACAATGATGTAGCGGACGTCTTCCGGCGGTATTCCGTCCGCCTTTAATTGTGCTGCGGCCTCTTCTTCGGGTTTTATAAAAACGGGTGTGAATGCCCGGTACAACTTGTACGGATAAGAGCTTGTGCTTGAGAAAAACCGTTTTGCATAACCGGTGTCGAAGAGGATTACACCATGCTTTGGATGTTTGATGACTGCATAGGTGGCGTAAAACCGGATGGTTTTTTTGGGTGCGCCCTTTTGCGCATGGTGCCAGCTGGCTTTGCAGTAGCCAGCAGACTTCAACTCAAAGCTTACTAATGTGGCTGTCTGGGTTTGCATGTTGGTCATTGGTAGGCTGCTTTATACCAGGCGGCAAATTCGTCAATGGCCTCCCAGGTGGTTTGACCTGGCTCATAACCCAGCCGTTCCCTGGCTTTAGTGATGTCAAGTGTCATCGATCTGGCAAGGATGCCCACCGATTGCCGGGTGAGCACAGGCTCCTTCTTTGACTGGGACAAAAGCGATTTCCATTCCATTATGGTAGCAGCAAAGGAAGCCACTGCATACGGTACTGTTCCCTTGGGTGGAGGCAAATCAAATTTGCTCAAAACATAGTTGATGGCTTCCCATAGCTTCACGGGCTCACCATTGCAGATATTGTAGGCTTCTCCGCAGGCTTCGTCGGGGGCGTGCATGGCAAGGTTGACCGAGCGAACCACATTAGAAACAGCTGTTAGGTCTACCAGGTTATCACCTGAACCAACCACCTTCAGCCGTCCTTCGTGGTAAGACCGGATGAGCCTGGGGAAAATCACGGTGTCGCCTCTGCCAATCAGTGCCCGGGGCCGTATGGTGATATAGCTCAGCTCCGATTTATCAAGCAATTGCTCAGCTTGCAGTTTGGTAGTGGCATAATTGTTTGACGCTTTGTGCGGCAGCGGATCACTTTCTTTTACATTGTACCTGTCTTTGAAGTTGAAGTAAATGGCCGGTGTGGAGATATATACGTAGCGCTGCACACCAGCTTTTTTACTGGCAGCAATCAGATTAGCCTGGGATACGATATTGGCCTGGTAGAAAGCGTCGTAGCTGCCCCAGGGTGAAGACAGGCTGGCACAGTTGACGACGACATCAATGGGTTGTTCGAACAGCCCCTTTACATAGCCGCTGTCCACCAGGTCGCCCAGCTGGTAATTTAGCTTTTGGCTTTCAACTGTATGAAGCGGGTCGAGCTTTCTTCCGGCAGCAACTATTCGGCTTATCTTGTCATCCAATGTCAGCGCCTCGGCTATTCTGGAACCAAGGAATCCGGTGGCGCCTGTTACAAGTACATTCATGATAGGCCATGGGGTTGAATGCTCTAAAATTAGTCAATCTTCCGCTCATACGAATGGTTGCAAAAGGGAAAGAGCATTGAACCAACGGCACAATGCTCTTACAAATCATGAGACTTAGTTAATATTATTCGTACGGTTGAATACAAGTGATTTCGATGCTATAATGATCGCCCGGGTAGGCCAGACACACAGCGCCGTCAACGCCTGGCTCATAGTCGTCGATTATCCTGGCCCCTATGTAATACTTTGTTCCCTCTTTGGCGTTTTCTGGCACAACCACGCCCTCTGCCACCGACACAGGTTGAAGCAAAAACGGACGGACACCACCTGCTTGCTCCGTTCTTAAGGTTTGCAGCCAAAGGTTGCCCCATATGCCTGTGCCGCAAACCACGGAGGTGGCCTCTACCGCCCAGCCGCATTCCTCCGATTCCGAAATGGTGAGTACTTCTTCTTTGTTAGATGCGTTGACTACCCAGGCCTGAAAGCCTTCGATAGGCCGGCTCCCTTTCATTATGTCAACAAGATCAAACGTTAGTTCTTCGGTAGGAAGGGCTTCACACATGTCGTTGTTGCCATCGTGGATCAATGCAAAGTTTGCGACGGCGGGGATGGTTGAGGAGTCAATGGTTCCGTCCCACACTAGTTTGAAATCATGTTTTTTGCAACCGCCAGCATATTGTACGGTTACTTTCAGTAGTGAGTCATTCAGTACAGCTTTTTTGATAACGAATGGGTCGCCAGTCGTTTGCGAGGTGGCAGCAATAAAGGCATTGGCATTGACTTCCCAACTAGTGGCAAATCCCGATGAGGGTGTAACCGGCTCGTTTTGGCAGGAGAATACTGTCAATGAAAAGACGACCACCATTAGACTTAAGACAACAGCTTTCATAGTTCAGGGGGTTTGTGGTAAGAAACCTTTTGCGGCCATTTAGTTGGAAAGCGTGGATGTTTGGCAGACAAAAAAAGGCAAAGGCTCCATCTGTGTAGAGCCTTTGCTTCGATAAGTTGATAGTAAGATTTAGTTCATCATGACAAAGGCACCCCAATAGTAGGGCTCGGCATATTTGGTTCTCAGGGCATTTTGAGCTTTGGCAAACGCCACCTGCTTGTCACCCGACTTCAAAAACTCTTTGTAGAAGTTGACCATCAGCTCCTGGGTGGCTTCGTCGTTTACTTTCCACAAGCTCATGATGATTGACCCGGCTCCGGCAACCTGAAATGCTCTTTGTAGGCCATACACACCTTCGCCGCCTTTGATTTCACCAAGACCTGTTTCGCACGCACTGAGGATGACCATGTCGGTTTGTTCAAGGTTGAGGTTCAGCACTTCGTAGGCAGTAAGGATGCCGTTGTCAGCTGTATTGATCTCTTTGTTTTCGACACTGCCCGTGGTTCCTTCCACACCAGCCAGAAAGAGCCCGGAGCGCAATAGCGGATTCTCTTTGGCCTTGCTGATCTCCACGCCCAGCACCTTGTCACCCTCAGTGCCGGCCACGTCCTGAAGGAAGAAACCATGGGTGGCGATATGAAGAATACGTGGGTTTTTGACCTTGTCTTTCAATAGCGCTTCGGTGGCCTGATCCTGCATGTACACGTCGGCAGTGGTGCCCGAAGTTTTAGCCAATGCGCTGATGGCCTGCACCTCCTTTTGGGTTCCCGGCAGAGGGGAGAGAGTGCTTTTCGATCCGTAGTTGGGGAACCCGACCAGTACAGTGTTTTTCGAACCACTCTTGGCGCTGGCATTTTGGGCCAACTGTCTCGTACTACTCAGCAGCACTATGTCATGTTTGTCTTTCACATAGCTGCCGTCGGTGGCCTTGAGGGTGATCACGTTAATCTGGTTGTACACGCCGTCGAGTGACATATACAATTTTTTGCTGCCTGCAACCTTGCCTGCAATAGGCTTCCAAAATTGCTCGTAGGTGATGGCATCCTCCAGCTTGTTGGTCACCATGTTGCGGTAGGCTTTGGCGTACCTGGTCTCAAGGTCTTTGCCGTTGCTTATCGTGACTAGTTCGGGTGAAGTAGCGCCATTTTTCACGAAGGCAAAGGTGTATTTATTGTTGTCGGTAAACGACTTATGAAATGCCGGGAAGGTAATAATTTCCACCGCCATTTCTCCCGGTTTGAGTTTGGCAGCCACATCGGCAAGTTTGACCGACGGCAGCTTGTTGGCATCGGCGAAGTCGGCGCTCATTTGGTTAAGCTTTCGCTCCAGGCCATTGGCCGACGACTCGAGGGAATCCAGGTTGACCTTCTGCTCTTTCAGTTCATCTTTCGACAGCGAGTAGTAGCTGGCCAGCGACTCCTTCAGGTTTGTCCAGTTGAGGTAGGTGTCAATGAGGGGCTGGTTGCCGCTGTTGAGGATGTTTTGACGAAGCTTCACAGAGCTGCTCAGCAAAATCCCCTTTGTCGATAAATGAGCTTCGTACATCCGGGTGGCCAGCTCCGGCTTTTTGCTGCTGTTTTCTGCTGCGAAATTGTAGAAGGCCAGGAAGGAGGGCCGCACCTTGTCCCAATACTTGCCTTTTTCGTTCTCGCTCATAGCACCGAAATACTTTTCAAGCAGGTTCATATGCTTGGTGAGTAGCGCTCCAAAAGTGGAGTCGGCTTTGTCCGTTTCGCCCTTCTTCCAGCGAGTGATGGCCATGTTTTCCAGCGTGCCCAGGTACTCGGGGTGATTGTTACCAAAGTTTCTTTCGTAGATACCAATCACATCACCGAACGTGGCAACAGCCTTGTCGTACTGATCGGTGAAATAGTAGTATTTACCCAGGTTGCGCAGCGTGGCGGCATAGGCTGGGTGATCTTCTTTCAGCTTCTTTTTGTAAATCTCCACGGCGCTGGTCAGCAAGCCTTCAACCTCATCGGTCCTGCCCAGTTCCATGTATAGCCCCGCTAGCTGGTTTTGAATCTCTGCATAGTCGGGGCTGCTCTTGCCAAAGCGTTTCTCCTTCAGTTCCAATAGCTCTTTGTAAATGGTTTCGGCTTCGGTGTACTTCTTCTGGTTTTGGTAAATAACAGCCAGGTTGATTTTCAGCTTGGTGAAGTCGGTGCCTTTTTCGTTGATGTGCTTAGCGGCCAGTTCAATGCTTTTGTTGAGGCTGCTTACTGCCTGGTCGTTTCTACCCAGCTCGAAACGGAGAATGGCTTCATTATTCAAAGCCACAGCATACTCCATTTGGTCGTCAAATTTGTTTTTGGCCATCAGCCTCAGGCATTCGGCCATGGCTTTCTCGGCTTCGGTGTACTGCCCAAGGTCTTTGTAAAGCACGGCGAGGTTGTTCAGCACCGAAGCCATGGCCTGGCTATTGGGGCTGATTTGCTCTTTGATCAGGGTTTCCGTTTGTTCATAGTAGCTTTTGGCAATGGTGAACTGCCCCTGCGAATGATGCAGGATGGCTAGGTTCATCATGGTCTTGGCCAGGCCGTATTTTTCCAGCAGATTCAGCGATTTGTTGGCAGTGATAACCTCAACTACTTCAAAAAGATTGTTGTCGTTGTAGGCACTGAGAATTTGATCACTCAGGTAGCTGGTGGCCAGGCTGCCTCCGTAGTTTTCGTCGAGCAGGTAGTTCAAGCCACCAAGAAAATTCATTCTTGCACTCCACTTGCTAATGCTTAGGGCAATACTGCCCGACCGGTTGGAATCGAATACTTTTTCCGCTCTTGTCAGCTTCACCACATTGTTGCCGGAGTTGTCGGTGTAATTTTTTGCCCCCACCAAAAAGGCATTTTGATTGTCTTCTCTATTGTCAAAAAAGGACACTTTAGAGCCTTGCGAAATGGCCAGGTTGTAGAAAGTGGTGTCTTTGGTGGTTTGCTTGTCTCTCGGAGAGGATGTGAGTGACTCTGTTAGGTTTTTCTTCAGCTTGTCCATCAGCTGAGCACTGGCCTCAAATGGGAGCAGAGCAGTAAAAAGAATGATAACTAGCGAAAAAATGGATTTAGAAGCGAAGGTTTTCATAAGATCAATGATGGATTCAAAGTCAAAATGATTGATGGAACGGAATAGTTATATTCCGGTTTCAAATATGGCGATTTTTAGAGAGGATTAATAATGATGAAGTCGGTGTTGTTGATGCACAATGGCCGCTAACTAACTCAAAGGCTTCACCATATCATCATCACCGCCGTTCAGATCAAAGCTGCCCACCTTGATAAAACCATTTTTCTCATAGAACCTTCTGGCCCTTGGGTTGCCGTGTTGCACGCCGCCCCAAAGAATGATGTGGGTGGCACCTGCTTTCTTCGCATCATATTCAAGCTCGGTGAACATGGCATTTGCGAGGCCGGTGCCATGGTAGTTTTCGTCTACCGAAGGCGCATAGGTAGCGTACGTAAATTGATCCGTGGCTATGCCGTAGCTCTTCAGCCGAATGTCGTCGTCAGGTAAGATGCCCGGAAGGAGCAGGCAGTAAGCCACACACTTGCCGTCAGCAAAAGCTGCCAGTCTGATGCAGGGATCATCGTCGAGATTTTCGCAGATGGCTTTGACGGTTGCCTCGTCGAAGGGGTGGGGGCCAAACCTTTTGCGGGTGAGGTCAGAAAAGCTGCTAAAGTAGGCAAAGAGGGCAGCAGCATCAGTTGGCTGTATCGGCCTTATGAATACCGCTTCGCCTGAAGGGAGCGTTAGTTTTTTCATCGTGGCTTCTAAAGCGTCTTTACATAATCCAGCGCTAGTTTGGCAAAGGCTGGCCACTTCGTTTCGTAGTCGACCGGCACCCGAATCCAGCCTCCCATGGGCGGGCGTTCTTCCATCGGTTTGAAGACCTCACAACCATCGAGGCTTAAAGCTTCCTTCTGTGCGTCGCCTTCCAGCTTAAACACCATATTGTCCTTCCAGGCCATAAAGGCGGCCTTGCCATTCGGCGCTTTCACGCAGATAGCGCCAAACATCTTGCTCTTCTTGCCGTCGGGCAACGACTCAGCGATCTGATGAAAAAGCTCTTCTGTTCTGGTCATAACACGGAAGGGTAGGTAATAAACTAAAGTAGCAAAAAGACATGCTTTTTGCTACTTTATCTAACGCACCAGGACAAACCCGTTTAAAACAAATTCCGAATTTTACTTTCAACGTTGTTTTTATTACCCCTGTTCCACGCTGGTCGGCACTAAGGCTAAGCAGCTTTGAAATTCTTCTTTCTCCCTTTAGGGCAGGGGTAAAAAAGAAGAATTTCGAGAACGAATAGGTTTAAATGAGTTGCTCTTTTTGAACCCAAAGAAACTACAGACGCTTAAGGCGTCTCGTTTTCTGCCACCAGTTTCTTGCCAAAGCTACTGACGGTTGATACGTTGAAACAGCCCACCACTTTCACGCCTTCCTGAGACGGGATAATATTCGTAGGCACGTTGTCTATCGGTGTGGCAAACAGCTCTCCAAAACCTCCCGGCCGATCTATCTGAATTTTCATCAGGTTAAGAAAATCGAAGGTTGTCTCAGACACGGAATGGATTTCGACATAAATAGAGTCCCCATCCAGATAAGAAGGCAAAAACTTACCAGTGTCGGGATCCTCGTCGCTGCTAAGGTTGATACCTGTGCCGGATCTTACAGGTGTGATAAAGATAAGCCCATCTACCTCCGAACCCCGGCTAAATCCGGCGTCGTAGGCGGTCAGTATTTCAGCTGGTTTGCTGAGGTACTCTCCATTTTTCCATCCCCTGATCCAGTAAGCATTACCTGGTCCCTCCAAATCTCTGGCCCAAACTTCGGCAAACCAGGTAGCAAGAGAGATTTCGTTTTCCGGCTCAAAATTAAATGTGATGCTATCAATTTTTGGTACGCCCTGCGTGATGGAGGTCGAGGTATACTCAATGCCTTCGGCTAAAATGCTAAGTGAATATTCAACACCCGGGAGTCCCAATGAATCATCGCTTAGGGCAGGGTCCCACTCGTACCATCCGTCGGTGTTCGACTCTGTAAACAGGAATACCTTGCCCTGATCGTCGGTGATGCTGACCTGTGCGCCAGAAACCCCCGCAGGCCTGTTCTTGTCAAAGTAGTATTGGGTTTTGGTTACTTTAATCACCTGCGTCTTTTCCTGACTTGTTACAAAGGCGTCTATCGAAACTACTGGCTCACTGTCGGCCAGCTCGGGGTAAATAGTGTCTTCACAGGCCATGATGGAACCAGCCATGAGAAGGAATGCTATATATTTTGTTATTGAGTTCATGATATCAAAACTTGAAGTTGTAAGTGATAGAAGGAAAAATGGAACCAATGATAGCAACACGAATTGCCTCGGTGGGCAGAGGTTCGCCTGCAACCGGCCGGTCTCTCCCCTGAGTGAAATAGATCGAGAATGGATTTCTTCTGTTGTACACATTGTACACAGATAGAACGAATTGATCTGTTACCTTTCTCGGTTTCCCGTTTCTTTTTACTGTTTTTCCATTGAGTGTCGCACCAAGATCGAAGCGGTGGTAATCTGGGATTCTTACATTGTTTCGGCCATTGCCGTAATTGTAAGGCACCACGTAGTCCTGCCACTCAAACCTGTCGGTGGGGAAGGTGGTGGGCGTACCGGTGATGTAGCTGAAGTTGGCTGAAAATGATAGTCTTGGTGTTACATCATAGAAAGCCGCTACTTTCACATTGTGGGTTTGGTCGTAGCGTGTAGCATACCAGTTGTTGTTGTTAATACCATCTACTTTTAGCTCGGTTCTTCCAAGCGTATAGCTTACCCATCCGTTCAATTTCCCTTTCTTTTTCTGAACGTATAGCTCTACGCCGTAGGCCCTTCCTATACCGCTCAACAGATCGCCTTCCAGATAGGGATTGATCAACAAATCGGCACCGTCGATGTAGTCAATCTGGTTTTTGGTTGCACGGTAGTAGGTCTCTACCGACGCTTCAATCATATTGTCGTTGAAGTTGCGGAAGTAACCCAGCGATACCTGCTGGCCTGTTTGCGGCTCAATGTTGTTGGTGCTCGGTGTCCAAACGTCCAGCGGATTGCTGGCTACAGTGTTGGAAATGAGGTGAACATACTGAGCGGTTCTGTTATAGCTACCCTTGATAGAGCTTGTTGGATCTACCAACAGCGAAAAGGAAGCCCTGGGCTCCAGGTTAAAATATGTTTGAATAGTTTCCAGGTTATCCGCCTCCGAAATCGAGGTCACGGTTTTTCTGACGCCTGGCTCAGGTGAGTCGTACTCATAATATTGACCAGGCCCCATATAGCTAAACGACGAGAGGCGAAGGCCATAGTTGACGGTGAGTGCCGGCGACAGTTTCTGTTCGTTACCTGCATACACGGCGCTTTCCATTCCAAATTTTCGATCCAGGCTGATATTGCTCACCTCGCCATTGCTCACACCCAGGGCGTTGGCCGGATCGAACTGATACACTGTTACATCGCCACCAAAGCTCAACTCGTTGTTGGTATTGATGAAGTAGCTGAACTCTGGTTTGAAGTTGAAAGTGGATATTTCTGATGTCCACTCGAACTTATCGATGTCGTTTTCACCAAAGGCCAGAGAGTAGTCGTAGTTGCTGTAGAATGCAGTGAAGTTTGAAAACAGCCTGTCGTTGAACAAATGGTTCCAGCGGATGGTGGCAGTTTTATTGCCCCAGTCAAACCCCTGGCGGGCGTCGAACAAGAACTTATCCCTTCCAAAATAGCCTGAAGCAAATACCCTGTTCTTCTCGTTGATATCGAAGTTGGTTTTCACCGTCAGGTCGTAGAAATAGAGTTGCGCACCGTCGTCCAGCACATCTGTGAATGGCTTGGCCAGCACATCGGCATATGAACGCCTGCCAGCGATGATGAACGACGACTTTTCTTTTTGAATAGGCCCTTCTACCGCCAGGCGGCTGAAAATGGTGCCAATGCCACCAGCCACATCATAAGATTTATTGTTCCCCTCTTTCATCCTTATATCAAGGATAGAGGAGATTCTTCCTCCGTATCGGGAAGGTATGGCGCCTTTGTAAAGCTTTATGTCTTTGACAGCATCGGGATTGAAGACCGAAAAGAAGCCCAGTAAGTGAGAAGAGTTAAACACCGGAGCTTCATCGAGCAGCACCAGGTTTTGACCAACCGAACCGCCACGCACGTTGAAGCCCGAAGCACCTTCGCCAACGGTACTTACGCCCGGTAGCAGCTGTATCGTTTTCAGCACGTCGACCTCACCAGCAAATGCCGGCACTTTGGTGATGGTTTGCATGTCGAGCTTTGCTACGCTCATCTCGATGCTGGTTACATTTTGGTCTTCCCGCTCAGCCGATACCACCACTTCCTGCAGTTGCTGCTGTTCGGATCGGATCTCCACGTCCATTCTCACATTAGCTTTTAGATCTACCGTTTTCACAAGTGTTTCATACCCCACATACCTGTATTCCAGGGTGTAGGTGCCTGGCGGCAGCGTAATGGAATAAAAGCCATAAAAGTTGGTGACAGCACCGTCACCAATTTCTTTCACAAGCACATTGGCACCGAAAAGGTCTTCTCCGTTGGCGGCGTCTTTTACATAGCCGTTGACAGTTACCTTTTCCTGGGCGAATGCGTGTAGTGCACTAAAAATCAGGCAGAGCCCGAGCAATAAAGTTCTTTTCATTGAGTTGTTGAGATTGATCTGAATAAATTCACTTAGCCAGTTACGGTAGTTTAAAGCAGGAGTTGGGAGTTGTTGAAAAAATAGTGAAACAATAACCAGAAACAGTTCGAGTCAGTATTGCTCTTGGGTATAGATTCATTTTACAAGTAATAGTTTAGTCTGCTTAGTAGTAAACTTAAACCATTAGTACCCCTATGTGTTTTGGAATTACTTGAGAAAAAAAATATTAATAGGGCAGAATGAGCTTCTATTTATTCACTTACAACAATGGCAATTCTGTCCCCCTTTGGGCTAACGGCCAGGCGTGTGATGTCCTTCAGTTGGAAAGTGCTGGCAAGGTCAGCGACCTCTGTCCAGGCTTTTGTAGATGGAGACCACATGAAAAGTTTGCTGCCCTGGCCCATAATGATTTTGCCATCGGGCGTCCAGGCCATGTCTTGTGAGTCGGCCATCGCTTCGCAAATCGTTTCAATTTTTCCGGTTTCAGTGTCAAGCGACTGGATCAGCGCCGGCTGGCCTTCCCGGTTTTGCAGAAAGCTGATGAGTTTGCTGCCGGGGATTTTGTGGATAGAGCGGCCAATATTACTGGCGACGATTTTGTTCGTTTTGGCAGACAGGTCAGACACCTGAAGCGTTTGCGGTTCGCCCAGCACAAACGACACCAGCGTGTTGTCATCTCTCCAGGCATGATAGCCGATCACAAGGTCGGGCACTACCATCGTCGGCTCGCCTTTCCTGATGGGAAACTTCCATAGCAGCTGCGTGCCGTCTACCTCTCTGATGCAGGAGATGAATTTGCAGTCGGGTGTGAGCGTAGGAGAGTATTCGTTAGAGGCGTTGTTCGAGAAATTGGTTTTGGTGCCCCTGGCAGGATTGTAGATGAAGATGTCGATCTGTGGAGTGGCGTCCTGAGACACAAAGAAGAGTTCTCCTGTTTTTTGAGAAAAGGAAGGCTGATTGTCGTAACGGCCGGGGTTGGAAGAAACGTTGACGGGGTTGGAAATGCTCATCGCTCCGCCATTGGCTTTCAGCTCGAAAAGGTAAACCTCAGTGGATGGCTGGGCAATGGCT
The DNA here is from genome assembly GCF_032999765.1 of Imperialibacter roseus. GTDB lineage: Bacteria > Bacteroidota > Bacteroidia > Cytophagales > Cyclobacteriaceae > Imperialibacter > Imperialibacter roseus. The sequence continues at coordinate 1,299,644 of NZ_CP136051.1, forward strand.
GATAGTGCGAGGAAGGAGGCCGAAATAAAGGAGAGAAGGGCTCGTGTCATGGCTTTAATGGTTAGAGAGGGCAATATAGTACCTGGCGAGATGAGAGCAAGTGAATCCCACAAACCCGGTATTTCAGTAGTTTCGTTTTAAAGTTATTGAATCAAGCCCTTTGATAATAAAGCAGGGTGGCGCCAGCTCCGAAAATCTTTGTTTTCAAAAGTTTAAAAACAGTCCTCTCATTTATTTGATCAAACAGCGGCAGGCCTTTTCCTATGATCACAGGGTGAATGCAGAGCTGGTATTCGTCAATCAAATTAAGATTGGCCAGTGCATCAATCAGGCTTCGGCAGCCAATCAAAATATCTCCTCCGGACTGTTGTTTCAATTTCAAAACCGTTTCCTTCAGAGGCTCATCTGCCAATGTCGCTGTAGCCCACCCGGTGTCTTTCAGGGTGGTAGAGAAAATAATTTTAGGGATCCGGTCAATGACCTTGGCAAAATCGTCCATTGATTGCTCACCCGAAGGCTTTTCCAGCAGCGTTTGCCAGAACTGCATAAGCTCATAGGTTGTCCGGCCGTAGAGTATCACATCTGAGTTGTTGAGCAGGGCAGTATAATGGTCGTGTATTTCTTCGTCGGCTATGCCAGCGGTATGGTCGCAAAACCCATCAATGGTAAGGTTGATTGCTGCAACTACTTTTCTCATATTTTCTTTTTTGTTAATGCGTTTGTGTGTTGCGCTGCCATGACCGCTGTGCTTCGGTAAAATGAGTGAAGGACTTCAACTTAGCTCCGCTTCCACTAGCGGTTGGCCACACCTACCGATAGATAAATTTATACTTTACTTTCTTATTTTGCTTCAAGTTCTTCGGCAAGGCCAATGAGAAGGCCTTCCGTGCCACGTATGTAGCACAGCCGGTAGACATTCTCATACTGCATCACTTCACCAACAAGTTGGGCGTTATGTTTGGTCATCAGTCTGGTCACCAGCTCGTCAAGGTGCACCACTCTGAACATGACCCGCAAATAGCCCAGGGCATTCACCGGGGCAGTTCTGTGGTCGGCGACAGTAGGAGGGGTGATAAACCGTGAAAGCTCAAGTCGGCTGTGCCCGTCGGGCGTAACCATCATTGCAACCTCCACGGACTGATGGCCGAGCCCGGTTACACGCCCTGCCCACTCACCCTCCACCATCATTCGCCCTTCAAGGGTCAGCCCTATTTCACTGAAAAAAGCGATTGCGCTGTCAAGGGACTCTACCACAATGCCGACATTGTGCATTTCCATCAATTTACTTTTCGCCATGGTTTTGTTTTTTTCGAGATGTGTTGTGCTGTTGTTGTAACCTTCCGCTTTTTAGGAACAGTCAACTTTTGGGTGGTACTATTTTCGGGGGCTTACAGATGTGACCGGGCTGACGATCCAGAGGCACACCGGTTGGCTTGATCGCTCATCGGCTCGATTAGCCACTTCTTTCTTAGGCCACGTCGATCTGATGGTTCATCATCTGGATGTTGAAATTCACTTTGGCTCCAAGAGCATTGAAAACTTTCAAAACAGTTTCCAATGTGATGTTACCAGTATTGTTTTCCAACCGTGAAATTTGTGCTTTCTTCACTCCAATAAGTGCACCTAGTTCTTCTTGAGTTAGGTTGCGCTGTTTTCGAGCTTGCTGAATCATATCTCCAACAAGGTCAAGTTTAAGCTCAAACTCGTATTGTTCACGTTCTGGAGTTCCTCGTTTGCCGATTAGTTCGTCTTTTGCTTCACCCAATGTGTATGTTTTCATGACTGCTTACCTTTAAAATACTGTTGTCTAATCCGTTCTGCCTTGTCTATTTCTTTCTTATCCATTTTACTGGTTTTCTTAATTGCTCCATGTGTTGCTAGAACAAGTGTAGCTCCTTTATCAGTTTTGTCCCAAAATGCCAGCAACCGATACTGAAGTCCAGCATACAACGTTCTGAATTCCCAAATTTCTCCTTGCAACTTCTTAAATAGTTTCGGGTCAGTTTTCTGACTTGCTCGTTCAATGTTTTGCAAGATTTTGTTCTTAGACTTCAGGTCCTGCTTTCGCAGGAATTCCATGGCCTCTTCCAGTAAAACTGTCTCAAATCTCTTTATCATTCGACACATTTGTTTAACTGACATAAAGCTATAAAAGTTTCGTTAAATGTAAACTATCGAGGTGTGGGTAGTTGTCAATGGTTGCGCTATGTTTTCGTTGCCGATTGCGAGTTGCTTCGATGTCAGGCCACACTGCTTATGGCATGATTGAAAGAAGCCGGAGCGGAAACGTAAAACCTGATCAGGCATGGAATACCACAGGGACAGGCATATGCCTGGACGGTCCGCCGATGCGGCAGGACTAGAATGGGAGGCTGGGCAGTAGCTCAAATGAGGAACGAATTCATTGACACCGTTGAAAGCAAACATAAGTCGATAAAGCCCTATCCTGGGAGAGATAATTACCCTGTCACGACTGAGAAGAAAAGGATATGAAAGTATGCTCGACCATTACTCAAAATCACAACCGCTTCGGCGGACCGCTAGGATTCAATGAACCCGTTCCACGTCGGGCCGTATACGAGATCGTTCCACGCCGACCGTACGTACGGTGGTGTGAGGTGGACGGCTTAGTCCCGGCGTGGAACGAGGCGCACCGGTGAGCTTAATCGCTCATCTGTCGTCTACTCGATTGTGGGCAGTTATTTATCAAACAGTCCAGATTTTGAGAGCTGCCGGGCTATTTGATGCAGGTTATTGAGTAAAATGTGTCCCTCGCTGTCAAATCCACGAGTGCCAAAATATGCGATGACTAAATCGCGACTTGGCGAAACGTACAACCCCTGTCCGCCACCTCCCTCTTTGAAAAAATCGCCATCGTTCATAACTACATCCCATTGGTAAGTAGAATGTCTTGGAGGCTCACCATCTACTAAATGTTCAGCTGTAATTGGATCATCATAAATGAAAAGATCAATCGGGCCTGCCCTTTTAATAATTTCAGGTCGGCCACCCTGCTGTATTTTCTTTATGTAATCTTCTGGTATAAAATCATAAGGGGCAACTCTACCCGATGGAGTGAACAACAGTCCAAAGCGGGCATGGTCTCTCAAGGTGGCACTGAGTCCTCCCATATACATCCTATCGTTCGAGTTCGGTAAAAACATCAAGGCATCAGATTCTGCACCCATTTTTTGCCATATTCTTTCCTCTATCAGTTGAACGGCCGTTTTATTTGTAATTCGCTCGATGATCCAACCCAGAACCTCGGAGTTGATAGAGAAATATTCATAAATTTGGCCTGACGGCCCTGTCTTTTTCATGGGGGCAAGCTGGGCAGATGGACCGCCCTTGGAATTGTCATTTCCAATCCAGCCATTTTCATTGAAGAATATTTGAGCAAAAAGATTGTCATCAATCCCCATTCCTGAGGTCATGTCCAATACATCAATAATGGGAACTGCTCCCCAATCAGTACCCTCCAGTTCTGTTAAATATGCCGAAACAGGTCTGTGAACATCTATTTTGCCGTCCATCTCTAACAAGGCAATGATGGTAGAAACATAGGGTTTGGTTACTGAAAAACTATGATGCTTGTAGTAATCTTTCATGTGGGGATATTCTTCAAACACAATTTTGCCTTTATGCAAAATAATCATGCCGTCTACTAAAGGACTTTTTACATATTCGTCCAGTGATATCTCTCCTTCTATAGTTTTAGTCACGAATTGCTTCACATCCTCCCTTAAATTGTGACCCAGTTGTCGGATTGCGCCCCGTCGGGCAACAATCTGATGTGGCCAAAATTCAGACATATGTGAATTTATATAACGAGTGAAATCCCCCCCTTTATTCGATTGTTGATGAATGTCAAAATCAGCATGAATGGCTTGAATTTCATCCAAAGTGTAGCCCTTAAATTGTTGAGCCCAAATTAAATAAGGAAAAAGCATTGCAAAAAGAACCGATAGTCGTGATTTCATTTATCGTTTTATAATTAACCACAACGTATGGCGAGTGGGGTTGTTTTATGCACCTCGCTACCCACTTGCACTTAGCCACGCCGATGATAAAATTAAACTATGTGGTGGAGAATCCAAGCCAGCCGACCGATGTTAACCGCTTAAGCCCACATTCATGTTTAGTTTGTTATGTCCTTTTTATTTTTCATTTATAGAACCTTCTCGATTGGCTCCCCTTTAAAGTAGGGCTTCTTCATCCTGTATTTTATCCAGAGAACCGCATACAGTGCTGTGACCCCTACAAACAAGGCCGCATTCAGATAGACACCTTTTGTCATTTCGGGTGAAGGAGAATTATTAATGATCAAGTAGATCATAGCAATAATTCCCATTATTTGAAAAACAGGAAAAAGTGGAGATCGATACGGACGAGATAATTTTGGATATTTTTTTCTCAATATGATAAGATCAACATGCGCCATGATGTAAACCAATAACCACAGGGCCGCAGCAGAAATCATCAAAAGGATCACAACGTTTTGTGAGTTTTGAAAGGCAAGATATACTGAAACGGCGAGACCACATTGGAAAAAGATGCCAAACCAGGGTGTTTTGAATTTCGGATGTACTACTCCGAAAATACCTGGCAGTTGATTGTTTTTGGACATCCCATAAAGCATTCGAGATATAGAGGCGATCCCGGTACTAAAGGAACTGCCTGCTGCAGTAATCACTATGAAAGCCATAATGAACCTTCCACTTTCTCCAAAGATGGATTTGACAAGTAACCAATGTGGAATTTGACTATCAACCAACTCTTTCCCTGGAACTTTGTGATATCCAGCCAGCGCTACTAAACCGTAAATAAGCAATAAAATAAATAAAGTAATAAACATTGCCTTGGGTACATTCTTCTCCGGTTGAATGGTTTCTTCTATCATAGGGCACATGAATTCTATTCCCAGAAAAGCCCACATAGCAAACATCGTAAGGGAAAGTATGTTCCAGTTTATTGAATCCAGATTAGTAAACAAGTTCGCAAAAGGAATGTCCTGCGTTTCTGAACTGCTTACTCCTTTAAATCCTATAATTAAAAGCGCTATAAGCATGGTATATGCTACCAGATTCTGCACTGAAGCAAAAACATCAACCCCTAAAATATTAAGGAAAACGATGATAAGGTAAATCCATAATCCAATTTGCGGAATAGAGCTTGGGTAGAGAAAGCTAAATACAAAATCCAGTAAAAATAAATCAGCAGCTCCTGCAAAAACGGCAAGACTTAAATAGCCTCCAATGGTAACAACAATAGCCGGAAGGTGACCAGCAGCTACTTCGGTATATGTACTGATTCCTCCAGCTTTGGGCATCATAAGTGACAATTCAGAAAACGTAAAAGCATGGCCTAGCGTCAAGGCAAAAGCGATAAGCATAGCAATCAGAAATCCTGTACCACTAATTCCCACTCCTTGTAACAGAGAAACAAAAGCACCCTGTCCAATCACTTGTCCTACGCCTATTGCGATTAACGTAGTCAGTCCAAGCGTTCGTTTAAGTGTGTTGCTCATAGTTTGAGGTTCTTTCATATACAAATAGCTTATTCTCGAATCTCCACAAATTGGATATCGTCTAGCTATCGTGCGTGGGGGTTGATTAACGTACTTCGCTTACCACTCGCACTTAGCCACGCAGAAGATAAAAATAGGCGTTGTGGCGGAGATTCCAAGCCAACTGCACTCAACTAACCTGAACAACCCCCATTCGCTATAGGCATGTGTGTGTGCCCAGTATGGGCATCTGATATCTAAGATAACAAATTATTCCAGAGGGTGTAACCGGCGTGGAACGATTCCTTGTGCACGGATTCGTACCCCGAAGCGCTAGCAAGTCGCAAGCTCGTATGCCGTGAGGCACGGAGTGAAGGAACGGGGCCGCCCGGCGGCGAGTCTGCAAAAACATGGTTCCAACGAACAGGACCGGGTCGGCGGGCGACTGGATACAGAGGCTGTACAAGTCGGATGAGGTACCACACCATACTGACGTCCAAAGGATGGCTTGCCATTTTGGTACTTGTGCAGTAGATCCAGTGGATATTGGGTGAAGGAATATACCCTTATCTGGGGAGATCTCTGACTCCAAAGGTTGGAGCTTGAGAAGTCACGGGGCCGCCCGGCGGCCGAGGCCATAGTACCGATTGGGAAACGAGCCCGGCCGGGATAGGCTCCGAAAGCCGGAGAGGCCTCACAAGACCGGGAAGGACTGGGCGTCCCCGACCGAACATTGAATTGTGTCTCAATTGGGCTAGGAATTGGTCATAGACTGATAGCCTACCCGAAGCGGACCGGGAACATGAAGAAGAAAGATGATAGAAAAAGTACTACAACCTAAAAATCTCTATAAAGCCTACCGTCAAGTGGTAGGGAATAAAGGAGCAGCAGGAGTGGATGGGATGAATGTAAGGGAACTGAAGTCATACATTGACAGAAACCGCCAAACTGTTCTCATCTCAATTCTGAACAGGAAGTATGCTCGACCATTACTCAAAATCACAACCGCTTCGGCGGACCGCTAGGATTCAATGAACCCGTTCCACGTCGGGCCGTATACGAGATCGTTCCACGCCGTACGTACGGTGGTGTGAGGTGGACGGCTTAGTCCCGGCGTGGAACGAGGCTCACCGGTGAGCTTAACCGCTCATCGGCCGTCTAGTCGATTAGCGAGTGTATAAATATCCTTTAGACCTCAACCATTTTTCATGTTGGTCATCGATTTCCCTGCTATGCTTTCCAGGTTCATGACCATCAGACCATTTGCTCATTACTGAATAATCCTCACCTTTAATAATTCTAATTGCAATACTACCAAGGGCTGATGACCATGCATGCATGATTTTTTTTCCAAGTTCTTGTGAAGCAAGACGTGGGGAACCTACATATCCCTGCCAATCAGACTCGCTGCTTAATTGCAGAATATCTTCCCATGACTCATAAGATAACGGCTCTTGTTCCTTATGTCTATCTTTTACCAGATCCGGCACCAGATATAAAGTCAAAGAGGTTTCAAACATGTCGGCATGTACAGCCCACGGATCTTCACTGATTTCTTCCTCTGATTTGAATTTATCATCCTGATACCAATTGATACCCGCAAGGGAAAAGAGGTTGACCATAAATCCATCATAGGTATCATCGAAATATTCACAAGCTTGATCAATCGCCAAACTGTGCTCCTGAGTACCATGAATGTGGATAACCATTATTTTACTGAATCCTTGTTCTCCAAGTTCAGTTGCCAAATTCATGAATATGGCACGCAATACGGAAAATGTAACCGCATATGTTCCAGGATAAATATCCTTGCCACCAACGCCATTGAATCCGGCTGTCCCCAGTGGGACGATTGGAAATATTAATACATTTAAATCCGTGCTGTCTGCAATGATCTGAGCAACGTCCCTGGTTGCTTGCATACTGATGTAACCGTCCGACCAAACCGGTAAATGAGGCCCATGCTCTTCGAGAATACCTCCTTGAAGCAATACCACAGTTTTCTCTTTGTCTAATTGACTGATATCAGCATGAGACATCTCTACCAATGTGTAGATCTTTTCAGAATTCTTAGCCTTCGGTAGAGATTCTGGTGACTTAGGCCCATTGCAAGCTGAACACAGGATAATCAGAATAGTAGTCAGATATATTTCGAACTTCATAATTGGTTATGATTAGGTATGTATAGTCGCTAACCTCAGTAAAGTGAGTGCGTGGAGTTTTATGCAGCTCCGCTTCCACTACATCTTAGCCACGCTGATGATAAATTTATAAAATGTGGCGGGCAATCCAAGCCAACTGTGGTCAGTTTACCGACGAAGGCCCCATTCGCTATAGCCTCGTGTTATCTCTCTCTTCATACTTCTTGTACAACGTCTCAAGATGTCTTCCAAACGAGTCAGCTCTATTCCGAAAATAGCCATAAATGAACTTGACGTAAATCCACTGGAGCTCGCTGTCCAAATGTTTGATCGTCGATTTAGTCCGAACCGCTTCCAGCAAGTCAATTATCAACATTTTCAGTTGCTGATGATCCGAAGTCAATGGTATAAATCCTCTAATTGCTTTCGTCAAATCGTTCAGTATCCGTTGATCGCCAATATAGGGCATGCCCAGTTCTTCGAATGGTTCGAATGCTATTGCTGTTAAGATTACTAGGCAATTTGTTCGCACGTATTCAGCTTCTGGTTCATCGATATTACGCACGTCCAAGTAGTCCCAATAGGGCAGTTTGAACAGAGTTCCGAAGTCCACCGCTCCAGAAAGTTGGTATTCGTCAGCTTGTTGGTCGTAAAATGCGGCTATATCCCGTTTAACCAATGAAAGTTCGTATGGTTCGAGATTTCTTGTAGGCTGTCCGTTTGAATATGCTTTATGAAAGTCCATTCCAGCAATGAGGGATAACGACTAGCTCGTGCGTGGGGGTTTTTAATGCAGTACAGTTCCCGCTAGCACTTAGCCACTCAGCTGATAAAATTATACTTTGTGGCGGACAATCCAAGCGAGCTACCACTTCCTTACTACCGAGCCCCCTATGCATGATAGTCTCCATGTTGTAGCTCTTTTCAGCCTATTGTTAAAGTCACCCTTTTGCCCAGGCCGATTTCCATAAGCTTGTAGAGCGTAGACAGTTGAATGTCACTCTGTCCATTTTCAATTCTGGAGATGAAGCTTTTCTTCGTCCCAGTTCGTTCTGCAAGTTGTTCTTGTGTAAGGTGTGCTTCTTTTCTTGCGTCTCGAATTATCTCGCCAATAGCAAAAGCCTTGGCCTTGATCTCAAAGTTCGCTCGCTCCTTTGTGCCAATTGTACCGTAACGAGCGTCAAGGTGTTCATCGAATGTGGTTATATGCTCTTTCATTTTGATTTACTCTTTAGTTCAAAATATTCGTCCTTGATCATTAGCGCTTTATCTATTTCATTTTTTGGTGTCTTCCGGGATTTCTTCTGAAATCCATTGAACAACACAACTAGGTTGCCCTCATCAAAACAACAAAAGATTCGGTAAATGTTGCTCTGAAATTCTACTCGAATCTCGAACAGGCCGTCAGTCCCGGTCAAGTGCTTAAAAAACTTTGTAGGAATTCTCTCCGCAATTCGAATCAAGAATAGAACCTGATCGATTTTGTCTTTCAGCTTATCACTCAGAGGCTCGAAGAAGTCTCGGAAATGATGCTTGAAGAATACCAGCTGCCGTTTTTGTTGCACGAAGTAAAGTTAACTAATAATGGAACAAAAGAAAAACTAAGGAAGCTTCGAACACGCTGTCTGCGAAGAGCTATTAGCTACATTTGTGCAAACGCTATTGCACTTGTTCTTTATCAAATATAGCCTTCTGTGTCCAAATGATCCAAAGGACTCGGCGCTTTGAGAATATCACTTTGAGCTACATGTGTGTAGATTTCGGTAGCCTCTGAGCTGGAGTGCACCATCAGCATCTGAGTGCACCTGAGATTTGTGACATTTTCCAGTAGGTGCATGCCATAGTTATAAAGATACCTTCCTGCATCAATGGAATGATGCTATCTTTATACACATTTTTTAATCTTTATGAACGCTACTCCCCACCAGCTAACTGCCTCCGATGGTTACCAACTATCGGCAGCGCTGTTCAAAGCTTCGACTCCTTCTAAGGCCTTGGTGGTCATCGCCTCCGCCACAGGTGTGCCCAAGCCCTACTATAGCAAATACGCTGCCTACCTGGCCGAGACGGGCCTCTTCGATGCCCTCACGTTCGACTACCGGGGCATTGGCGAGTCTCTCGAAGGAAAGATCACCGATTGCAAGGCAAAGATGAGCGACTGGGGCCGACTCGACCTGCAGGCGGCGCTATCCTGGGGCTTTGGCAATTATGAAAAAGTCTTCGTGATCGGCCACAGCGTGGCGGGTCAGGTATTGCCGTTGGCTGAGCTTAGCTCCCGAATATCTGCTATCTGGTTCATTGGCTCGCAGTGTGCTGCCAACCGTTTGTGGGATGGTATGCAGAGGCTGCTGGTGGATATCTTCTGGAAAGTATCACTTCCACTGACAACCAAATTGCTGGGCTACATGCCCGGTATAGCCGTTGGTGGCGGCCCGCCATTGCCCAAACACGTGGCCCTGGAATGGAGGAGCTGGGGTTTGCATCCGCAGGGCATCTGGAAGGACGATAAGGCCGTGAAAGCAAAGTTCGAAGCACTCACTATGCCTATTCATTTTGTTGGCGTGCACGACGACCACATGATGGCGCCCCCAAGGGCTGTTAAGTTTTTGCAGGCCCAATACTCAAATGCCCAAACAACCCATGAACAATTGAATCCATCGGATTTTGGCTTGAAGGAGATCGGGCATTTTGGGTTTTTCAGAAGCCGGTTCAATGACAAGCTCTGGCACCTGCCAGCCGACTTTTTTCGGCCTTACCTTTAGCTGAGCACACCCAGCTTTTGCAGGTCTTCCCGAAGCTGTGCGGAGCTTTTGAAATGAATCCCCGTTACACCAAGCTGTTTTGATGCTTCCACGTTGTCGTGGTTGTCGTCGATGAAAATGGCCCTCTCCGGATTTACACTGTACCGATCGAAAACGATCTGGTAGATGTCGTGGAAAGGTTTACGGGTCTTTTCCACGCCGCTTACCACTATGCCCTCAAACCAGTGCAGAAAAGGAAACGTCTCCATGGCATGTGGCCAGCTTTCTGCCGACCAGTTGGTTAGGGCATAGAGCCTGTAGTCTGTCTTGTTTTTGATGTGGTCAAGTATCTCAACGGTTTCCTGAATCGCCCCATTGAAGCTTTCCGTAAATCTTCCGTAGTAGGCCCTGATGGGTTCTTCCCACTCGGGATGTTTGGCCACGAGCAGCTCTGTTGCATCGGCAAAGGATCGTCCGCCGTCCTGCTCTATGTTCCAGGCACTGGTGCAAATGTTGTCAAGAAACCAGGTGACTTCCGCCTCTGTTTTAAAAATCTTTCGGTAGAGGTAACGTGGGTTCCAGTCGATGAGCACGCCGCCCAGATCAAAAATAATGGTGTCGATTTGTGGCATAGTATAAGCGCTTGTTGATGCTATTTAGTTAAAAATATTTTACTCTTCAATTCCCTGAGTCGGGGTTCGATGTTGTTAAGTTAACAGCATTTTCACCCTTAATCCCTGAAGGGGCCTGCTAACGACAATTCGCTCGCCCTTTAGGGGGCCCGGCTTAGGGTTTGGGGTAAAAATGAAATTGGGACACTTGAACCTCTTAACTTAACAACATTGAACCGGGCCTATACCGGCTAATAGACATAGTTATCTCACCCTTTGACTTGAGCAATGCAGGTGTCGGCACGGCCATCGCCATCCAGCAAGCCGTGTCCGACCGCTGACGGAAGCCGTCAGACACCGGTTTACAAAACCCTGTGCGGCAACAATCCGGCGGCCGACGGTTCTCTTCGCTAAGGCCTGTGCTACCGTACCGACGCCTGCCAGTTTGGTACATCTGCTGACCATTTGCATAGAAAGTGACTTTTAATACAGCAACTTTTGTTTCAAATAGCCATTTTGCGATAGCAAGACATATTTAACTAAAACCGTAAGCGTCAAATGGAATTATCCCTGGATATTTCGAGAAGTGCCATGCTTCAATATTTGCAGGACAAGAATTGGATGGAGCCTTATGAAGAGGTTTTGAGACTGGAAAAGCCCGGCGAAGGCAATATGAACGTAGTGGTGAGGGTGGTAGGAGACACCAGGAATCTTATCCTAAAGCAGTCCAGGGCTTTTGTAAACAAATACCCGCAAATTCCGGCGCCTATTGAACGCATTGGCGTGGAACGGCAGTTTTATACCCTGGCGGCCTCCCTGCCGGAACTGAGGAAATACCTGCCCTGGGTAGTCGGTTTCGATGCGAAAAGCCACCTCATGGTGCTGGAGGATCTCGGAAAAGGAGCTGACTATACTTTCATTTATAAGAAGGAACAGCCGATGGCCGCTGAAGATTTGTCGGCCGCTGTTGAGTTTCTGAAGGTGCTGCATGCGCAAAAATTCGATAGTGAAACGGTAAGGGCCTTTCCCGATAACCTGGCGCTGCGAAAACTGAATCACGAGCACCTTTTTGTGTACCCCTACATGGAGGACAACGGCTTCGATTTGGATACCATACAGCCGGGCCTTCAGGCATTGGCGATGACTTACAAGACCGATTCAGCATTGAAGCAAAAAGTATTGGCGCTTGGTGAGGTGTACCTGTCGGCTGGCAGCACCTTGCTGCACGGCGACTACTACCCGGGCAGCTGGCTCCGGGTCAATGCCCGCTTTAAGGTCATCGATCCGGAGTTTTGTTTCTTTGGCCCTGCTGAGTACGATCTGGGCGTGATGCTGGCACATCTGCGCATGGCGCAGCAGCCGGAAGCCGACATTGAAAAAGTGGTGGAGCAATACGGAGGAGAGATCAATTCCGGGTTTGTCGGACAAATTGAAGGAATGGAAATACTGCGGAGGATTATTGGTCTGGCACAGCTTCCGCTGGAATTGACATTGGAAGAAAAAGAAGCGCTGCTCAAGCTGGCCGCTAAAAAGATAACATCAAATGCATAAGATAAAACATATTGCTTCGACTGTCTTGTTGGCCCTGGTGATTGGGCTCCTCGCCTGCCGGCAGAACAGCGAAAACAGAGCGCCGACTTTCCCGTCACCGGCGGCGCCGTCTTCGCAGGTCTCAGCCGATTGGCCAAAAGGGCTGACGAAAGAGCAGTACTACGACAAAGTGCTGGGCATGCTGGTCGGCTCTGCTATTGGCGACGCCATGGGAGCCCCAACAGAAATGTGGCACCGAAGCGGTATTCAGGCTCAGTTCGGTTTTGTCGACAGCCTCGATGCGGTAACCCGGGAAGGCTCACCGGAAGGGCCATGGGAGGACAACCTGGCTGCCGGCGGCACTACCGACGACACCCGCTGGAAGCTGCTGATAGGTAATTACCTTATCACTCAGCGAGGCAGCGATTCGCTGGATGCAAAGGCTTTTGCCAACCACATCATCAGTCTGTACAAAGCAGAAATGCAGCAGGTAAAAGAAATAGATGCATTTGGGCCTGAAGCAATGGAGCGGCAGCTGATGCACATGACCTGGCTGCAGGAGTGGGCCAAGGTAGCCAAACCATTTGCTGATGACCACCTGCAAGGCTACAGCTATGCCGTGAACAAGTTCTATGGAGGAGAAATGGCTTGCGCAGGCATGCTCTACTCACCTTCGATTGGCGGCTTTTACCCGGGTCAGCCCCAAAAAGCATACACAGAAGCTTACCGACTTGGTTTCTTCGATCACGGCTATGCCAGAGATATTACGGGGCTTACTGCGGCCTACGTAGCAAAAGCTATGGAACCGGGCGTAAAGCCAGAGCAAATAGCTTTGATCACAAGAGAAGTTGACCCACTGCGCTATTTCAACAGCCGACTGATTGGACGACTAGCCTACGCCAGTTATACTGCTTCCAAAGAGATTGCTTACAAAGCCAAAGGTCTGACAGAAAAGGATGTTGACCCGGCGTTGAGGGTGCCTAAAAACTTTAAGGGCAGCAGGCTGGAATATGCGCAGCTTGCCAAAGCCTATGAGCTGATGGATGCCTGGCTTCAGGACATTCCGTTCCACGCCGGGGAAATCCACTTCATCAACCTGATGGCGCTGGAGTATTCAGAAGGAGATTTTCAGAAAGCGATGGAGTTTGTGGTGAACTACGGCCGGGACAATGATACAGTGGCTGCCATCACAGGGGCCATCCTCGGTGCTTATTGGGGGTATAGCGGTTTGCCTAAAGGCTTGAAAGAAAAGTCATTAAAAGCGACGAAGGAGCTAGTGGGGATTGACCTGGAAGACCTGGCAAGGAAAACGACTGAAGCGGCTTACAGGGGGGACTAGTTTCAGCTAATTTTGCCAGTATACAAATCCCAAACCGGAAAAATCAAATCGTAATCCATCCAGTTAAGATTACCGTCAACTATCTCAAACTTCGTAAACAAATCCTTATTGAGATATCTTTTAACAGCGGGATGTTTGCTTTTGGTTAGAAAATCTTTGAAATCGACCACTTGGTAGTGCGGTCGCTAAAATGAATCCGAATGGTGTAGTCATTCACATACTCCGCCATCGAAACGCTCACAATAGCCTGGCTGCTTTCCTTCGTGTCGTCGGTGATAATCATCAGTTAAAAACTTGCAGACATAACACTATCAGTGCCGATTCTCAGGCTGTTGAGCCCAAAAGAGTGGATGGTCATGCCATCGTCTTCCGATTCTTTGAAAGTCAGCCACCTGGAGGTGCCGACTAGCTGAGGTGCTTCGGAAGGGATATAAATATCAAGTGTCACACTTTCCCAGCGACTGAACAGGAAGTTTTTCCAATGTTTGGCTTCAGGGTCGTCCAGTTTGATGTAAAGTGTTCCTTCTTCGGAAGAGAGATTGAGTTTGTCGAGCAAAGCGTTGTCGCCGATGATTTTGCCTTGTCCAACTCGTTGTGTATGTACCCTTACCTGACAGGGGATATCGATAATCAATTCGGTAAAGGCAGGCAGTGGTCGCTCGAGAACCTTCTCACTATCGCTGACCATCAGATGGTTGCGCTCCACCACTATGCAATACAGGATTGCAAGGGTAAAAAGTAAATAGGCCGCTAACTCTCTTCTTTTCAAAATGAATTGATTTTGCTTATTAGATGTCTAATTTGGTGTCAGGGTTGCATCTTCGGAAAGAAAAATAATGGGAACGCCTCCAATTCGCCTTCACGATACCTACTACCACGACAATTTTCTCTATGTGCTGGCTCATGTAGAAAGACTGTATGCATCCTTTTTGACTCCTTTTGAAACGGGATTCCTTTCCGACTTTCGTGCCTTAAGCATCAGTGCTCAGTGCCTTTACATCCGGATGGCCAACCGCAAAGGTCGGTTTTTTCGGCCATCTAAACTTATATATGCTGAGATAAAGGATACCGCCACTACCTGGCAAGAGTTACACAAGAATGGATTTATTTCTTCACCCGCAATCAACGACGAATGGGATGCGCTGGACCTGGTGAGACTTTTTACAGTGGGTGAGTTGAAGGAGGTGCTGAAAAGCGTGGGTGTGGAAGCGAAGCAGGCAAAGAGAGAAGAGTTGGTATTGCTGCTGTTTGAAACGTTTACATTGCCGAAGATGCGGGACAGGCTGCTTGAACTTGAAGAGGTAGTGGAGATGGGTAAGCTGGAACAATTGGAGATGATCAGGCTTTTCTTCTTCGGGCATCCGTGGGGCGATATGTCGCAGTTCGTGATTCGTGACATTGGCAATGCCAGGTTTGAAACTTACGACGAAGAGCTGTTCAAGCCGCAATTCAGAAGCTACGACGAGGTGAGCCAGCTGTTCGATTTGCACCAGCAATACCGGGCGCTAAAAAAGGCCATGCTCGTGGAGGATGAAACGTTGATCGATGAAGCTGTAGGTGCGCTGACCTACGTGCCCGAAAACCTGTCGCCGGTGGCGGAATCCATTGTGAAAAAATTCATCATGCGCACCGGCAAGTGGTATGAGCAAAATAAGTTGTTAGAAAGAGCCGCCATCACTTATTCGAGGCATTCGTTGCCGGAGTCGAGGGAGCGGCTGGTGCGGGTGCTGATAGGCCTTGGGAAAAAAGAGGAAGCGAAGGAAGTGCTGCAGCGAATTGCAGCCGAGCCGGAAACACATTCTGAGTGGCTTTTTGCCAGCGATCAACTGGTGAAGCTTTCAGGCACGAAGCAGGTGCTTACCACCACCAGGGTGATGAAAGAGGCGCCGGAGCTGATGGTGCCAAAGCCGGATGGAAGCCTGAACATCGAAGAGCATGTTTTGATTACGCTGAGGGAGCAAGGCTTTGAAGGCGCCCACACCGAGAACTATATCTGGCGCAGTCTGTTTGGCCTGGTCTTTTGGGAAGAACTCTACAGCCAGGAACGGGCGCTCATTCACCAACCTTTGCAGCGTGTGCCGCTCGACTTGCAGGATCGTCGTTATTTAAAAAGCCGTTACCAGGCCTTCGAACATTTTTTGTCTGTTTTTGAGAGTAAACAACAGTTGCAGGAAAAAGTGTATGTGACCATGCAGGCCAAGGAGAATATTGTTAACCCGTGGGTAGGCTGGCACCCTGATTTGGCTGCCCACCTGGAAGCACTATTTCGGCACCTAAGCCTTGAGCAGTTGAAAGAAATCTCGTTAGAAATGGCCCGCAATCCACTTGAAAATGGCACTGGTTTGCCCGATCTGTTTGTGTGGAATAGTGATGACTATCACTTTTGGGAGGTGAAATCTCCCACCGACCATCTATCGGCCCATCAGGTTTTTTGGATCAACTTCATGAAGGAGCATGGCGTGAAGGTAGAGGTGTTGAGAATCGTGTATAATTAATTCCTTTTTTACCGAACTTATCTACCACACTGATCCTTTCTTTTTTATATTGAAGCATAAATCCATTTGAATGAAGGTACTCATGCTGGGGTGGGAATACCCGCCCGAAATTTCCGGAGGATTAGGTGTTGCATGTCATGGCTTGACCCTGGGGCTGAGTGAGCAGAACGTGTCGGTGGATTTTATACTTCCAAAGGTCACAGCGAAGAAATCATGGAACAAGGTATCTCTCCGGGAGGCTGAAGAAGTGGAGTGGAAAAAGGTGCTGTCGGAAGAGCGGGAATGGTGGGAAGATGTGAAAGTGCTGGAAATTGGCTCCTATCTTTTGCCCTACTTGTCGGAAGAGCAGTTTGTTAAACAGCACGTCGTACAAAAACAAACAAAAGAGAAAACGGTATTAAAAGAAAAACTTGAACCACTTCGCAAAAAACTGAAAGGTGGCTACGGCCCCGATCTGTTCAATGAGGTGGTTAAGTATGCCATTATAGTGGGAGAGGAAGCCACAAAGTCAGATGCCGACGTTATCCATGCGCACGACTGGATGACATTCGAAGCAGGAGTAATGGCGAAGTCGGCCAGCGGCAAACCGCTGGTGGTGCACTGTCATAGCACCGAATTTGATAGAATGGGCGTGCATGTGAATCAGCACATTTACGACATAGAGCGCAAAGGATTTGAGGCAGCCGATGCGGTGATCACGGTGAGCCATCAGACCAAAGACCTTATCCACCTTCACTATGGCGTGAAGCTGGCTAAAATTCACGTCGTCCATAATGGGTATTTTCCTGTGGCGACTGCCAAGCCGCACAAGAGAAATACATTTAATGTTTCATTTCTGGGCAGGATGGTCGGGCAGAAAGGGCCGGAACATTTTGTGGATGTGGCCAGAGAACTCCTGCGCATGGACGACGCCTATAGATTTACCATGGCTGGTAGCGGCCATATGCTCGACGAGTTGAAAGAGAAGGTGTATAAAATGAATTTGTCGCACTATTTCAATTTTCCGGGCTTTCTGAACCAAAAGAAACTTCCACAGTTTTTTGCTGACACAGACCTCTTTTTGCTAACCTCTAACTCCGACCCATTTGGTATTGTGGCGTTGGAAGCTGTGAGTGCCGGCGTGCCGGCTGTTTTGTCTACCAAAGCGGGCGTTACTGAAGTACTCACCCATGCAGCGAAGTTTGACCCCTGGGATACCTTCTCCATCAAGAACTTCATCAGTGAGTTGAAGGGCGACCCAGCCAGGCTCAAAGCCTACACCAAAGCCCAGGAAAGCGACCTTAAAAAGGCTTCATGGCAAAGGATGGGTGAAGACGTGGTGAGTCTTTACAAGAAACTCATTTCGCCTAAATAGGCACTTTTAAGAGCTTATTTCCTGAAATTCAACTCAATAGGGTATTCCCAGCTTCTTATAAATGAAGTGCATCAGCCAGGCTGGCCCGATAAGGAGGAACTGCAGGTCTTTGAAAAACGACGGCTTTTTTCCTTCCACCTTGTGCCCGTAGAACTGCCCGATCCAGGCCACAACAAATATCCCCAATGAAATGGCCCAAAGAGGGGTAGCAAAAGTTTGGCTCAGGTAATTGGCCGCCACACAACAAACAGCAGCCACCGCAAGCATGCCAAAGGAGAGCGGAATAGAAAGCGTGATGTAGTAAATCAGCGTAATGGCCAGCAGAAGAGTGGCCCAGTTCACATAGGGATTGTCGCTGATGAAATTCTGCAAAAAGCCACTGGGGATAGACCAAATAAGCCCCACAATGCTAAAAAATATCAAAGGCACACAAATCCAATGAATGGCTTTATTGGTTACGTTTTGGTGGCTTTCGCCATACTCCGAAAGAAGGGCGTCTATTTTTCTCATAATGATCATTAGGGTTATGTTCTTCTAAAATACATAATCCTTTTGATATTTTAAGCCCATTTATCAACAAGGGGTGTCGGGTAATTGATCGATTCACTAGCTTGCAGCCAAACAAAACACGCTTATGTCATTAAGTTTTTGGGAAAGGCAATCGTTTCAAAACTGGGACTACATTGTGGTGGGCGGCGGTATCGTTGGTTTGAGTACTGCCATTAGTTTAAAGGAGAAAGCGCCTGGTGCTGACATACTTTTGCTGGAACGTGGCTTGCTGCCGTCGGGGGCCAGCACGAAGAATGCAGGGTTTGCCTGCTTTGGCAGCCTCACCGAATTGGTGGAAGATATCAAGATACTGGGAGAAGAAGGCTGCCTGGCACTTGTGAAACGCAGGTGGGCCGGACTCCAGAAGCTCAGACAGCGGGTGGGAGATGCCGGGCTTGGCTTTCAGCAAAACGGCGGATATGAGCTGGTGTCGGAAGGGGAGGTAAAATACCTTCCAGAAATACCAGGGGTGAATACGTTGCTGAAAAGCTTTTTTGGTATTGATGTATTTCAGGAAGATGTGCAGCTCGTTCAAAAGTTCGGTTTCCACAAGTCGGTAGTAAAAACGGTCATTGCCAATCCATTGGAAGGGCAGCTGCATACGGGCAGCATGATGCGAAACCTGTATCAGATCGCTGCTGCCAAAAAAATACACGTGCTGACCGGCTGCGAAGTAAAGCAGCATGAAGACCTGCAAAGCCATGTGGAGGTGTCTGCCTTTTCGCCTGGCACCAACACCGATATCACTTTCAAAGCCAAAAAGCTGGCTTTCTGCACGAACGCCTTTGCTTCACAGTACTTTCCTGAGTTCGACATTAAGCCAGGCAGAGGGCTTGTTTTTGTGACCGAGCCAATGAAACAGGTTCCTTTTCAGGGCACTTTTCACATGGATCAGGGCTTCTATTATTTCAGGAATGCCGGTGACAGGATTTTGCTGGGAGGAGGCAGGAACCTTGACTTTGATAAAGAAACTACCACCGACTTTGGCGTGAATGAGGTAATTTTGGCGGAGCTGAAACGACTGCTTGCCGAGGTGATTGCACCAGGCTCATCGCTGAAAATTGATCAGCAATGGTCTGGTATTATGGCGTTTGGGAAAACGAAGGAACCCATTGTAAAGAAGGTTTCTGACAACATAACCATTGGGGTGAGACTCGGTGGTATGGGGGTGGCCATTGGCACTTTGGTAGGGGAAGAACTTGCGGCGCTCGCTGGTAGTTGATAGTTGCACTAATCAAAGACAGAACCAAAACATTCGATGTAAAATATTTATACAAATGCAAAAGCGAGCCTCCCTTTTGATTTTTTACTATCTTCAAACCTTATTCATGTCGATATAAACCGTTTTTATGCAAAAAACGAAAGAGCCAACCCTTTGGCACGCCTTTATTCCAATCATTTTTCTTATTGTTCTGCTGTCTCTTAATGTTGTTATTTTTGGTGATGCAGCCCTCGATGGCTCCAACCAGATTGTACTGATTCTGGCAGCGGCTGTAGCAGCCCTTGTGTCTTCGAGGCTGGGAATTTCGTGGGATGATATGATTGACGGCGTGGTGAAAAGTATCAGCTCGGCTATGTCTTCGATCTTGATTCTTCTGCTCATCGGAGCGTTGGCAGGCACATGGCTTTTGAGTGGTATTGTTCCGGCCATGATCTACTATGGACTCCAGATACTCAATCCAACAATTTTTCTTTTTGCTGCATGTGTCGTTAGTGCCATTGTTTCTCTTGCCACAGGCAGCTCCTGGTCAACTATTGCCACACTAGGTGTTGCTTTGCTGGGTATTGGACAGGCGCTTGGGATATACGAGGGGCTGGTAGCCGGCGCCATCATTTCCGGTGCTTATTTTGGTGACAAAATGTCGCCACTTTCCGACACCACTAACCTTGCACCAGCGATGGCTGGCACTGATTTGTTTACGCATATCAGGTACATGGTGTACACCACCGTTCCTTCGCTCGCCATAACCTTACTCATCTATCTGGGAATTGGTGTATTCTCCTCGTCTGATGGAACGGTAAATGATATTGCACCCATTCTGGTTTCATTAAGTGATAAATTCGACATCAACGGGTGGCTGTTTATCGTGCCTGCCGCCGTCATCCTTATGATTGTGAGAAAAGTACCTGCTATTCCTGCCTTGCTGGCGGGCACCCTGCTTGGTGGTGTGTTTGCTTTCATCTTCCAGCCCGACATTATTTTGGAGGTGGCTGCCATAGAAGGGCCACTTTGGAAGCAAACCTATGTGGGAGTAATGAAGGCGCTATATACAGACATCAACGTGGTGACGGACAATGCCATGGTGAACGAATTGCTCTCAACCGGTGGCATGTCGGGCATGCTCAACACCATTTGGCTGATTTTGTGTGCAATGGTGTTTGGGGGCATCATGGAAGCCGGAGGTTTGCTGAAAAAGATTGCCTCTGAAATTATCAAGCGGGTGAATTCTACCTGGTCGCTGATTACGTCAACGGCTGCTACCTGCGTGTTTTTTAATATCACAGCTTCCGACCAGTACCTGGCTATTGTGGTGCCGGGAAGAATGTATGCAGATATTTACAGAGAAAGAGGCCTGATGCCAGAAAACTTAAGCCGAACGCTGGAGGATAGTGGAACGGTGACGTCGGTGCTGGTGCCGTGGAACACCTGCGGAGCCACTCAATCCACAGTGCTTGGTGTCGGCACCTTTATTTATGCGCCATATTGTTTTTTTAATATAATAAGCCCACTAATGACCGTTGCTTTTGCTGTGTTTAATATCAAAATCAGAAGGTACAAGGAGCAGAAGGAGGCAGTAGCTTAATGACCTTTCCAAAGAAAATTACGAAAGAGGAAATATTGCAATTACCCGAGTTTCGATTTGAAGGTAAGGTGCATGTGATCTCCAATGAGGCTGACATCAAAGACGCCACCACTGTATTAGCCAGGGAGAAACTTTTAGGCTTTGACACCGAGACGAAACCGGCGTTCAGAAAAGGCCAGTATTTCCCGACGGCGCTTGTTCAGTTTGCCACAGAAGAGGAAGCGTTTCTTTTTAGGATCAATCTCCTTGGCCCTCACTATCGGATTTACGACTTAATGGAGGACGAGTCAATCACTAAAATAGGTGTAGCCCTTCGAGATGATTTGGTAGATTTGAACAAGATCAGGCGATTTGAACCAGTGGGATTTATCGATCTTAACGAGGTGGTAAAAGAACTGGAGTTTGAAAACATGGGTGCCAGGAATCTGACTGGAATGATTCTTGGCAAAAGGATCAACAAAGCCCAGCAGACCTCCAACTGGGAAAACGAAGAGCTCACAAAGGCGCAGATCCACTATGCGGCCACTGATGCCTGGGTGTGCCGGGAGATTTACCAGGTGCTGAACAGCAAGGGCTATTTGTATTAGTTACGTGGCTTTTACCATGCGAACACCGGAAATGCCAGCCAATGCGAGCTTCTCTTTGAGCGGTTCCCCAGTGCCAACCTCAATAAAGCCCTGAAGTGAGCACGTTTCCTGGAATGTCTGATTTTGTATTTCCAGATTGAATTCTTTTGCAAGCCTCATCACCTCACTGGTCTGCTCATAGGTGAAGTCAATCATCACTTCGTCTTTGATGGTGGTCTCAATTACCTCAGCGGCATCAAGCGCCTCTTTTGCAGCCGTTTTGTAGGCAGTGATGAGCCCCGACACGCCCAGTTTGGTGCCTCCAAAATACCGTACCACCACCACAAGGGTGTTTGTCAGGTTTTTAGACCGTATTTGGCCAAGAATAGGGTCGCCGGCACTGTGATTAGGTTCGCCGTCGTCATTGGCTCTGTACTTCTCACTTTTGTTGCCGAGGATGTAGGCGTAGCAGTGATGCCGGGCATCATAGTATTGCTTTCTGAGGTCATCAAGCCTATTTTTGATATCGTCTTCCGTTCGCACTGGAAATGCATACGCCAGAAACTTACTGCCCTTTTCTTTGTAGAAACCTTCGGCTGTCGCTTTTATGGATTGAAAAGAAGGCACTTCACTAATGTTTTAAATAACCTTTGGCTTCTTTTTCTACTTCCTCAGTAGTGGCCCATTCAATGGCCAGGTTAAACTGCCCATCGGCAAGGTCGCTGTTGCCCTGGCTGCGGAAAATTCGACCCAAGCCCAGGTAGGCAAGGCTTTTGTAGTACTCTCCCTTAAATTCAAAAGTAGCCGACTCGCTCAGTGCCTTCTGGTAATAATATGTGGCGTCGGCCAAATTCGCAGCCTTCTTTTCCTCTATAATTCCCAGAAATAGATTGGCCGACATGCGGTAGTAAGCGTCTGAATTTGCAAGAAGCTCGTCGGCCAGTGGACTCACTTCCTTGTAGCGCCCATTCATCACCAGGGCCTCAGCGAGCTTTGTTTGGAAAAAGGGGTTTTTTGGATAGTCTTTATTAAGCCTTCTAAGGTACTTGAGGGCAGTTTCTGGATTGTTCTCGTACCGCAGGTAGATGTAGGACGTGTAAAGGTTAGCTTCCACCTTCGTCAGCACCCCTTGCCGACAGGCCTGGTCAAGCTGCTTAAGGCCCAGCTCTTTGTCCCCACTTTTAAAAAACCACAAAAATGGTTTGTAGATAGGATGCCTCTCAGGGTAGGTCTCTCTGAAATAATTGTACAAGCCAACGGTAAACAAAAACTCCGGGTTTTTGTCAGTCAGTTCGAACCCTTTTTTGATGAAATCATAAGTCTGTTTAGCCTCGCTGATGGCCTTCATGTAGCTGCCTTCGTCAGCGTAATATTCAGCTAATAGCCCCCTCGCCGACATTTCAAAGAAAATACCTTCTTCATTGTCAGCGTCCTCTTTCAATATTTTTTGCGACTTTTCAATTACCGCTTCAAGTTTTGCTATGTGGTCTTTGTAACCCGGAGAATGAACATTGAAAGGCATTTCCTGCCACGAAATGAAAAAGGCATCCAGCATGTCTAGTGCAGGATGGCCCGGCAAAGCAATTTTTATCTCTTTGTAAAGCACTCTGGCCTCATCAAATTCCATGTTGTAGATGTGATCCACGCACAGCTGCACTAATTTGATTTTACTCTTACTGCTAAAAAGCGGAAGCCTTTCCTGCGATGTTGCGGTGTGAGGAGGGGAGAGGATGACGAACAATAGAACAGTAACTAGCCCAAAGGTTGGTTTCATAAATGGCAGCAATAATCTTTCATTCAGTTGCAAAACTAAAAACTAAACGTCTAACTATGCATGAATTATGTAACGAAGCTTTTTTCTTTAGCAATAAGATGGTCAACGGAGGCTGGCGTCAAACATGAGTAACCCAGGTTGTATGGAGGTAAATTTCTATCAGAATGGAAAGGGCCTGGAAAAAAGGCAGTGGGCGTTTAATCCGTTGCTATTTCAGTCTATGGCATTTGTGGGAAACCAATTTCCTGATGGTGGGTATGTGTCATTTACTTTGGAGAGTGGTGGGGAGGTGCATGCCATCATTCATTTTTCTGTGGAAGAGAGTGGATGGGTTAGTTTACCTAAAAGCCCTTTTGGGGGGGTGTCGGCATCGGAGGAGGTTAATGAGCCAGATGTTCGGTTGCTCGCAAATGCAGTACTGAGGAAATCAGAGGGCAGGCCACTGACGGTTTTTTTGCCTTATACAGGTTACCTGTCCACAACCGGAAGCTGGTTTTCTAACTCTTTAAGAGAAGCAGGCTTTACTGTCGCATTCCAGGACACGCAGCAGTATATTGAAGTATCCGTCGAACGGTCGCTATCAGAGTCCATGCATGACAGCCAGCTGAGGAGGTTGGCGAAGTGTGAGAAAGCAGGCTTTCTTTTTGCTGAGGAGCCTTTTGAGCATCTAGCTGAGATTTATTCATTTATAGAGGCCTGCCGAACCGAGCAAAGTATTCCGCTGAATATCTCGCTTGAGGTTCTTCGGAAGTCATGGGTGAATATGAAAGGTAGTTACAATCTATTTGTTGTCAGAGATCAGGAAGAAGTGATTGCGGCGTGCATCACGGTAACTGTGTCCCGTGAAGTGCTTTATTACTTCCTGCCTGCGGCCAGTGCAGCCTATAGCCAATTTAGTCCGATGGTTATGCTTATTTTCAATCTTTACAAATGGGCGCAAAAGTCTAACTATAGATTGATTGACTTGGGAAGAGCCTCGATCGAAGGAGAAGTGCAAGAAGGACTTCGTGAATTTAAAGATAGGATGGGGGGGGTCAAAGGATATAGCGTTTGTTTAAGAAAACGATAGGTAGTCTTTGATTTTTTGGTATTCGTCAACATAGTCGAACGACTGGATATCTTCTTTTTAAATTTTGTAAACGTTTTCAAGTAGTTCGGGAGTGTAGTACATTCGGTAGTCGTCCTTTCGGGTTGCATTCAGCTTTGGGAGCGACACCCTCTACTTTCCCAGAAACTCTTTGATTTGCTGAGTGTTGGTTTCCAGCTAGAATAGCCTTATCGTTTTTGCCCGAAAGCTTTTGATGATCATTTGTTGTGGTTTTAATTGATCGATTAACAGTTGCCTGGGTATTAAGGAAATGCAATCAGCAAACTCAGTAAATGAATACTCTTGTCTGAATAAACCAAAAAAATAGCAATCATAGTTGCTCTTGAAAGAGTCGCTGGTTTTGTATGTATCGAGATATGCCGACACAAGCCTGGTAAATGGATTTCTAACAACACTAAAATACTCGGTGCCGCTCGGCAGAGGAGAGAGTTTTGTGGCTCTGAAGTAAAATGCAGCTCTCTCAATTTCTTCCTCTCTGTTGTCAATTTTCCCTGAGTTAATGTCTCCGTGCAGTAGTAAATAAATAATCGAAGAGCTTCCGGCCTTGGGTATCAGGAGATAAGCCACTTTCTTTTCAGGATCTGGAATTATATTTGGGTAGTAGAACAAACAGGACTTTATTATGGACAGGTTTTGAATAACTGATTTTAGAAAGACCGACTTACCCTGGTAGAAAGGTTACTCTTGACGGGAAACTGATAGCTTGCGTGTTCATCCGGTAAGCCAGTTTTATGCAGCTGATCGGGATGCCAACGCCTATCATAGTCTACAGTATTTAGCGTGAAAGGAATTCGTCTGATCAATCTAAAAAGATTCATGGGGTATTCACTTTTACGGGTAGGTAGTTGCGAAGGAGTCTTGTACAAATATTTTTGCGGCTAATGAGCCTCTCTACAGCAATGCCTAAAAGTAGTCATCAATAACTTTTTTATAAAGTAGCCAGTAACTTATCAATAGCTTGAAGTCAGTTTCAATCATTCTCGTATGTTATAACCAGGAGCAATTCGTCGCCGAGGCAATTGAATCAGTGTTTGAACAAAGCTACGGCAATATTCAGTTGATTATAGTTGATGATTGTAGCACGGACAATAGCCAGTATGTAATCAGAGAAGCAATCAAAGGGAGACCAGAAATTCAATTTATAGCCAACAGTGAAAATGCTGGAAACTGTGCCGCATTTAATTCGGGAATGGTGATGGCTACTGGAGAATTTATTATCGACTTAGCAGGTGACGATGTTTTGTTGGCAGACAGGGTATCAAAGCAAGTTGCTTTTTTTGAGTCTCTGTCTGACAAGTATGGTGTTATTTATTCAAACGCAAATTACATCAACGAGAAAGGTGCATTTTTGGGATGTCATTTCTCTTCACGTATTGTTCCTCCGCAGGGTGATATATACAAAGAGTTGATCTCTACCTACTTTATCGCTCCCCCCACTATGATGTTCCGGAAGCAGGTAATTGATGATCTTGGTGGATATGATGAACAGCTCGCCTATGAAGACTTCGATTTTTGGGTAAGGTCGGCCAGGAAGTATAAGTATGCCTATCAGCCTGAAGTGCTAACTTCGATCAGGAAGCATTCAAGCTCTCTGTCGACGGGGTGGTACAAAAAAGGAGACAGACAGCTGTATTCCACCTACCTGATTTGCCTGAAAATTCAGCAAATGAACCGGTCAGCAGAGGAAGATCAGGCACTTATTCGAAGGCTCAGGTACGAAATACGCCAGTCGGTGTTTAGTGCCAACCACAAAGAAGCCACCTTGTTTTTGGATTTGCTTAAGGGATATGGACGCCTCCCTTTGATTTACCTTATTTTGGAGCTTATCAACCGCAGTAAAATTGATTTTAGGTGGTTGCGAAACAGTTACCATTGGCTGCAAAGGCATTTATTTGCGCCAAAATCTCATTTCAAGTGATATCCGTGTAGTTCTTCGGTTTTTATTGATAGCCCCGCCATGGATCAGGTAGGGAGAAAACACCATCACATGGTTGATACCCGGGTTAGGCCGCTCAAGATTGATCGGAATTTGAGAGTCTATCACCCCTGGCACATTGAACTTCACGCCATTCATGACAGCTCCTTCCTTCGTTCGGGTAATTCTGTGTTCAGGCCACAAATGCGAGCCCGGAGCCAGCAATAGTGACGAGTTTTGATTGCTACCCACAAGCGGCACATAGATATTGATGGCACCCTTGTTTTCTGCCTGCCAGGCGTCACGGTGCAACGGATTGAAGTCTGGCTCCCCTGGCCTCACCACCCGAAAATGGAAAACTCTTTCTCCGTTCATGGGCTTGATAGACCTCACGGGTACCGACACTATCTCTGAGACAACCTCCTCAATTATTGACACATGAATAGGCAGATCATACCATTGCAGCAGTTTGGTTTGTTCGATTACTTTAAGGTGAAGATCATAATTGCTTTTTACCAGCTCGTGGTAATTGCTTGACTTGAAATTTGAGCTGACTTCGACACCTGCCCGGCTAAGGCACTTGCGGAATAGTTCTTCCATACCGCCATGAAATTGAAGGTAGGTGCCAGAAGGGAGGAACTTCTTTATTACATAGCCCTGTTTGTGCCAGTTTCTTCTTGAAGTAAGATCATCATCCAGCTTTGCCAGTACCTCATTCCTGCCAACAAAAGGCTCCCCTTCCACCTTGTAGTCAATTGATCCAAATCCTACTCTTGCCTTCATTTTTCTTAGTTATATCTTTTGCTCTTTTCTGGCTGTGCTACCGGCGATTGTCCTCGTCGTCGTACATCGACAGATAGCTGTTGTATCTGCTGGCCGGCACTTTTCCATTATTCAGTGCCTCAACTATGGCACACCCAGGCTCATGGGTATGAGTACAGTTATGGTACTTACATTGGCCAATGAGTTCCCGCATCTCAGGGAAATAATGGCTAAGCTCTTCCTCTTCAATTTCTGCCAAAGCCAGCTCCTTTATGCCCGGCGTATCAATTACAAAAGTATTTTTTTCAATTTCAAACATTTCGGCGAATGTCGTGGTATGGACGCCCTTGTTCGCAAAGTCAGACACTTCCTGCGTTTTTTGGGTGATATTGCCAGTGAGCTTATTCAAAAGGGTCGATTTTCCTACGCCTGAATGGCCTGAAAACAGCGATGTTTTTCCGTGCAGTACTTCTCTTAGCTTTTGAATATCCACGTCGTTAAATGACGACATTATGAGTGACGAATAACCTATCGATTTGTACGTGTTCACCATTTCTTCCACAAAACTGCGTGCCTCCTCGTCCCACAAGTCTTTTTTATTGAACAAAATAAGGGAAGGTATGCGGTAGGCTTCGGCAGTGACTAAAAATCTGTCGATAAAGCCTGTGGAAGTTTTTGGGTAAACGACGGAAGCAACCAGTACTGCCAGGTCGATATTAGAAGCCAGCAGGTGCCCATAGGCCAGTTTTTTGGGCGACTTTCTAATGATGTAGTTGTCTCGGGGGTAAATATCAGTAATAATATACTCGGTGTCAGAACTTGGTTCAACAAGTATTTCCACCCAGTCGCCAACCGTTACCGGGTTGGTCACCTTCTGCTTGTCCAGTTTGAATTTTCCCCGGAGTCGGCAGTTCACCACTTCTTTATTTTCCAGCAGCACTGAATACCACGAACCTGTCGACTTAATGACTCTGCCCTTCATGCTATTTAAGTTGTTTGGTGAGGTAGTCAACTATGGTGCTGGTGGCTCCAGTTTTGCTTTGCACGAAATCTCCCGCTGCCTTGCCTTTCTGCGTTCTTGATTCTGTGTTTTCCACCAGATCGGTGAGCACATTGGTAGCGTCGGCTGAGTTGCTTATTGGCAGCCCACCTCCCGAGTCGATAAGACCTGCGATTTCCGCAAACCTTGCATTTGATTCGCTGTCGCCCCAAAGAACTGGAATGCTAAAAGCTGCTGGTTCCAGTGTATTGTGAAGCCCTCCCCGAAAGCCTCCTCCCACAAAGGCAATTTCTCCATAACCATAAAGAGATGATAGCATCCCAATATTATCGATCAACAGAAGCCTGAAGTTGGCTGCTGTTTCAGCCGTCGCCTTCGAAAAACGGACAGAGGGGTGATTGAATTTCATTTCAATCCTGGACAGAAAATCTGACTCAATTTGGTGTGGGGCAATAATGATTTTGACTTTCTTGCCCAATGAGTTGAGGGCTGGAAAGAGTACTTTCATGTCACTTTCCCAGACACTTCCGAGCACAATGACCAACTCATCGTCTTTAAATGCTCTGGCTATCTCAATGTCCCTTGCTTGCTGCCTTATGGCGGTCACTCTGTCAAATCTTGTATCACCGGCTACGGTTATTTTGTCGATGTTGATACTTTCAAGCAATTGCTTGCTGGTTTCATTTTGCACAAAGAAGTGATCGAAATGGTAGAGCGACTCCCGAAGGAACTTGCCATAGCTTTTGAAGTAAATCTGGGCTTCCCAAAAAATAGATGAAATGGACAGTAGCGGAATGTTTCGGCTATGTGCCTGGTCGATATATTCTTTCCAAAACTCATACTTCACAAATACAGCCAGCGTGGGGTTGGTGAGGTCATAGAAACGCTTGACGTTTTCTGCAGACTCAATGGGCAGATAGCAGATATAGTCGACCATCGCATACCCTTTTCTGACCTCAAAGCCAGATGGTGAAAAGAAAGTGAGCAGAATCCTCACGTTTGGCAGCCTTCTTTTGAGTTCTTCAATTACGGGCCGTCCCTGCTCAAACTCTCCCAGTGAGGCGGCATGAAACCAAACAAGTGGCTCGCTGCTAGCAGGTAAATTATCTGCGAGGTTTTGAAACAAGTTCTTTCTTCCCTTATAGAAAAGGGCAGCTTTCGGGTTAACAACAGCAACAATTCTTATTAAAGCAAAGTATAACCAGGCCCCTGCTTTATAAAGGAAGTAGATCATGCCGCAAATTAAATAAAAAACGCACCACCATGCTGACCAACTTCGCTTCTTCGAAGGGAATGCAGATAGAAGCATTTTGGGCGGACTTTGTGCGCTCTCTTTTAAGTCAACGGGGGCTATGCAAAATAAATACCCACTTTAGGGGATTGATGCCAACGTCCGAAAAAGTCAATTTTGAGAACATTTTGATAAATCTTGAGATGAATTGATTAAAATTACATTTTAATAGGTTTGACTAAATAATGAACCAATCTAAATCGTATAGCGTATGAAGTCTGTTTTTACAAAAGTTTTTAGTTGTCTCGGGTTAGCCCTTTTTATTGTTGTGTTTTCTTCAAAGGAGTCAAAAGGTCAGGATTTCTCTGAAGTGTTGAAAGCGCAAGGCGATGATGCCGAAAAATTGCTGGAAAACTACGTAGGGCCCTTTTTTACCGGCTTTGGCGTAGGGATGGCCAATGGTTGGTACAACACTGCCGCTCCCCACAAATTTCCCGGTTTTGATTTGACTGTTTCCGTGAATTTGGCCTCAGTTCCGCAAGAAGGGCAGGTTTTTAAGTTCAATGCGTCCGACTACAGTTCTATTACTGGCGTGAGTCAAAATGGAGGCGCTGCCCAAAGCACTGCCGATGTGGAAACACTTTTCGGGCCAGGAGACACTGAATCAGAATTACAGTTAAGTTATCAAAGAGAATACCAGGGGCAGACCTATACGGTAAATAGCGCTGTTGAGCTACCTTCAGGGTTTGGGTTTCCTTATGTACCAACACCTGTGGCACAATTGGGCATAGGCTTGCCGAAAGGCACGGATTTGAAACTGAGGTTGATGCCAACTATTGCTTCAGAGGACTTTTCCATCAGCCTATTCGGTATTGGTGTCATGCATGACTTCAAACAATGGATTCCTGGAATGAAAGTGCTCCCTTTTGATGCCTCGGTACTTATTGGCTACACAAAGCTTAGTGCCGAAAACAGCTTTGCTGGTTCTGAAATCACTGATGACGGAACCGGGGAGATTTCAGTTAGCTCGCTGACTTACCAGATACTTGTATCGAAAAAGCTATCCATCCTTACTGTGTACGGCGGGTTTGGCGCCAATTCGATCAAGTCGAACTTGAAAATGTTGGGCACTTATACCATACAAGCCGAAGCTTCCAACGGTGCTGCTGCCGATATAGAATTGCAAGACCCCGTCGACTTGATGTTCAAGTCAGGCGGCGCAAGAGCCACCATCGGACTTCGTTTGAAACTGGCGATCCTCACTCTTCATGGTGACTACACCGTGCAGAAGTACAACACCCTAAGTGTTGGCGTTGGATTTAGCGTCAGATAATCAGATCAAAACGAATAAAAAAGGAAGGCCATCGAAACGTCGATGGCCTTCCTTTTTTATATTCTTCTGAAGCAGGATGACTAACGAAAGTCAATCACCTCAACGCCCTTGTGGGCAGCTATGTCGAACACAAACACCTTGTCGCTAAGTGTTGGCTGCTCAGTGAATTTCGTAATGGCGTAAGTGTATCTGTTACCCGATTTGTCGAAGATCTTAAAGCTGTTCAGGTTGTTGCCTGCGCTTGTTATATCCATCCTTATTTTGAAGTAGTTCAGGTTTTTATCGTCGGGAACCAAGTCCACAGTCTTTTTGGTGGCGGTGGTCATATCATCCACCATCATGTATTTGTAACCTGTTTTATACAAGTCAAAGATATTATTCAGGTTAATTTCAGCATCCCCTGGGCTGTAGGTATTGATTGTTACCTCGTTCACTTCGCCAAGGTACGTCCATACGGTTTCGCCATCATTGATGATTTCCTGCCCCTCGAGCTCAAGCTTAAACTTTGCTCCTTTTACGGTGATTTTGCCCACAAACTGCTCGTTAAGTCCTTCCTGAGGATTCTCAAGCGTATAAGTAAAATCGGCAGTGAAGGCTGGTACCTTGCGGTACTTATTACTCATGGCGTCAAGAACTTCTCTTGCAGCCGGGTCTTGCTGTGCGTAAACAAAAGTGGTGAATACTAATGCTAATAAACTCAATACTCCTTTTAATGTCATTGCTTCTTTTTTTAAAACTATCATTTCCAACTTGTAAAACTACATCTTTTATCTCACCAATCTTTCAATAAAATTCGAATGCTTCAGATTGCGAAGGTCAGGTAGCAGTTGTCCAAGTTTGGTGCCAAGTTTAATTATCAAGCCCTTTAAGGATGAATTCCAGCTCCATTTCGTCTTTTACCAACACTTCTCTCGCCTTGCTGCCTTCAAATGGCCCTACTATTCCGGCTGCTTCCAACTGGTCGATGAGTCTTCCCGCCCTGTTGTAGCCGAGTTTCATTTTTCTTTGAATCAGGGAAGTGCTGCCCTGCTGGTGCATAACTATAAGCTTGGCTGCCTCGTCAAACAAGGCATCCCGGTCCGATAGATCCACTTCGCCCACTCCGCTTTCGCCGCCCTCGTCTCCATCAAATTCCGGAAGGATGTAGGCGGTGTCATAACCTCTTTGAGCTGCAATGAATTCGCACACCCTTTCTACCTCTGGCGTGTCAACAAAAGCGCATTGCAACCTGATGATGTCGCTTCCTGTAGACAGCAGCATATCGCCCATGCCCACCAGCTGATCTGCGCCGCCGGCGTCGAGAATGGTGCGGGAGTCAATTTTGGAGGCTACCCTGAAAGAAAGCCTTGCCGGGAAGTTCGCTTTGATCACACCAGTGATTACGTTCACTGAAGGGCGCTGCGTGGCTACCACCAGGTGAATGCCAATGGCCCTTGCCAACTGCGCAAGTCGTGCAATGGGCGTTTCTATCTCCTTCCCAGCTGTCATCATCAGGTCTGCTAATTCGTCAATCACCACCACGATGTAAGGAAGGAACCGGTGCCCCTTGGTCGGAAGCAGTTTTCTGTTAACAAACTTTCCATTGTATTCTTTGATGTTCCGGCAAGCGGCATCTTTCAGTAAATCGTAGCGCTGATCCATTTCGATACAAAGCGAGTTCAACGTGAAGATCACTTTCTTGGTATCGGTGATAATAGCTTCTTCGCTATTGGGCAGTTTCGCTAAAAAGTGCCGCTCGATGGTGTTGAATAGCGTTAATTCAACCTTTTTCGGATCGACCAGCACAAACTTGAGTTGAGACGGATGCTTTTTGTAGATCAGAGAGGTGAGCAGTACGTTGATACCCACCGACTTTCCCTGTCCCGTGGCTCCAGCCATCAGCATGTGAGGCATTTTGGCAAGGTCAAGAACAAAAACCTCGTTGGAGATGGTTTTTCCCAAAACGACGGGCAGCTCCTTGTCGCTTTTCATGAACTTCTCGGTCATGATCACCGACTTCATGTCCACCATTTCCCTGTTCTTGTTAGGCACTTCAATGCCTATGGTTCCTCTTCCCGGAATAGGGGCAATAATCCGTATTCCCAGAGCAGCCAGACTTAGCGCAATATCATCTTCCAGGTTCTTAATCTTCGAAATCTTCACCCCGGCGTCGGGCACTATTTCGTAGAGAGTAACTGTGGGGCCTATGGTCGCCTTGATGCTGGAAATGCCAATTTTGAAGTTGGTAAGGGTCTCTACAATCTTGTCCTTGTTGGCCTCCAGCTCTTCTTTTGTAACTTTTACCTTGTTGTCGGGGTAGTCGTTCAGCAGCTCAGGCGTTGGATACTTGTATTTTGGCAGGTCGAGAGTGGGGTCGTAGTTGGCCAGCTTTCCGTCAACTACCTCTTCCTCAACCTCCTCTACCTCAAGGGCCACGTCTTCAGCGACCGAAGGCTTGGGCGATGAACTGAGGATTTTTTTGAGGGCTTTGTCCACCTCCTGCTCAGCCTCCAAATCTTCCTCGTTGAGTAGCTCCAGCGGCACATTACCAGTGCTTTTTTCTTTTACCGGCGGCTCTTTGTCAAGGGCTAGCTCTATCGGCTCTTCGTTTTCTTTTCCGTTGACAGTCCAGCTTTCGAGCTCTTCTTCGTCGGAAACCTCTTCTGTTTCTTCCACAATTTCTCCCTCCCCAGCCTCATTTTCGACTACAGGAGCAGGAACTGTTTCAGTAAAAAGTTTAGTGATGTTGAAGAAATAGATGTTGAAAGCCAGAAATGCGAAAACCAAAAACAAGAAGGTGCCCCAGCCCATGAATTCGTTAAAAATCAGGGCCAGCTCGTAGCCGATGCCGCCGCTAAGGAATCCGTATTCCGAAATCTCATTACTGGAAAGCAAAAAGAAGCCCAGCAGGAGGCTTGTCCAAAAGATGAAGAACAAAGAGAACGAAAGTACCCGAAAGGGGGGGAGCAGGTATTTGCCAAATAGTATTTTGAACCCCACGATGAATAGAAACGGGGGAACCAGCAGGCACGCAATACCAAACCACTTGAAAATAAAGAAGTGTGAGGTGACTGCCCCGAGAAGCCCCAGCCAGTTTTTAATTTCTGAGCCGGAAGCTCTGATGCCCGTGTCCATGAACGACTCGACCACACTTTGGTCGGCCTTGCCCGAAAACAAGTAGGAGAAAAATGATACAAATAGAAATATGGAAAGAATGAGCAAAAAGAAGCCGAAAACGAGGTGGGTTCTTTTGTCCTTGAAAAAATTGGGAAGGGGCGTGCTCTCCTTCTTTGGTTCTTCTTTTTTGTAATTATTTGTTTTGAAAGTGTTTTTTGCCATGTAGGAGGTTCTCCCAGGATGTATGAATAAGCCTCAAAAATAGTGATACCTCTTCAGCAATTCAACGAAAGGCTCAGGAGTTTCTTGTAGCTGCCTTCGACAGTAATTATTAGCTTTCTGCAGAAAGCTTTGCAAAGATCAAAGCTGTTTTAGAATATTTTTCACAATGGCCGGGCCTTCGTAAATAAAGCCAGAGTACACCTGCACAAGTGATGCACCAGCGTCAAGTTTCTCCTTCGCATCGGCGGCTGTAGAGATGCCACCCACGCCAATAATGGGAATACTTCCTCCGGTCTTTTCGTGCAGGTAGCGAATAACTTCGGTGGATCTTGATTTCAGAATCTTTCCACTGAGACCACCTGCGCCAATTTGTTCTACCTTTTGGCGGTCAGTAACAAGGCCATCTCTGCTGATAGTGGTGTTGGTGGCAATAATGCCAGCAATGCCGGTTTCCGTGACAATTTCCACTACGTCATCCAACTGGCTGTTGGTCAAATCGGGAGCAATTTTCAGCAGAATAGGCTTAGGTGCTGGCTTGGAAAGGTTCACCGTTTGCAAGCTGGATAGCAGCTCTTTTAGAGGCTCCTTTTCCTGTAGCGCCCTGAGGTTGGGCGTATTGGGCGAGCTTACATTCACTACGAAATAGTCGACCACATCAAATAGCTTCAGGAAGTTGAGCACGTAGTCGTCGACAGCTTTCTCATTCGGGGTCACTTTGTTTTTGCCAATATTGCCGCCAACAATTACCCTAGACTTTCTTTGGCGAAGCCTTGCCACCGCAGCGTCTACTCCCTGGTTGTTGAACCCCATGCGGTTAATTAGAGACTCATCTTCAGGCAACCTGAAAAGCCGTGGTTTCGGGTTTCCGTCCTGCGCTTTTGGCGTCAATGTACCGATTTCAATAAAGCCAAACCCCAGAGCATCCAGGCTGTCGATCCACCTGGCATCTTTGTCGAACCCAGCGGCCAGGCCCACCGGATTGGGGAATTTGATACCAAAGACTTCCTTTTCAAGTGTCGGTCGATTGTAGCGAAAGAGTGTAGACATCAGCCACTTTCCGCCAGGTATTTTGCAAGCCAGCGAAAGCAAATCCATGGCGAGATAGTGCGCTTTTTCAGGGGAAAGGAGGAAAAAGAGGGGCTTAATAAGGGCTTTGTACATTCAACGATATTTATAGGCAAAGAAAACAACAAAGCATTAATCCACCAATTTTAACTCCTCGGATGGTACTGCGTAATCACCTGCCTCAGATAGTCCCGGTCAAGATGGGTATAGATTTCCGTGGTGGTGATCGACTCGTGTCCCAACATTTCCTGCACAGCTCTCAGGTCGGCACCGCCTTCGATCAGGTGGGTAGCAAAAGAATGACGGAAGGTGTGCGGGCTGATTTTCTTTTTTAGCCCAATTTTCGCTGCCAGGTCTTTGATGACCATAAACACCATTACCCTGCTGAGCTTCGAGCCCCGTCTGTTTAAAAACACAAAGCTCTCATTGCCGGGTTTGATGGGAATATGCACTCGTACCTCATTCATGTACATAGTCAGGTACTTTTTTGAATCGGAGCCAAGCGGAACCAGCCTCTCTTTACTCCCCTTACCAAGCACCCTCAGGAAATCCACATCCAAAAACACGTTTTCCCTTTTGAGACCTACTAATTCCGACACCCTGAGACCCGACCCGTAGAGCGTTTCCAGAATGGTTCGGTTTCGCATGCCCTCGGGGGTCGAGAGGTCAATGGCCGCCAGAAGCTGCTCTATTTCGTTGTAATCAAGGGTGTCGGGTAGCTTACGCCCCAATTTCGGCGATTCAATAAGCGCCATCGGGTCTTTCTGTATATCACCCTCATTCAGCAGAAACCGGAAGTAGGCCTTGAGGCCGGAGATGATTCGTGCCTGCGAATGGGCTGCCAGGCCAAGTTCATTCACATGTTCCAGAAAGTCGTGGATGTGTTTTGGCTTTACTTCTTCGGGGCTCAGCGAAAGTCCTTTGATTTCCATAAACTGTGCAAACAGGCGCACATCGTGGAGGTAGGCGTCGATAGAATTCTGAGCCAGAGAGCGCTCCAGTTTCAGGTAATTTTTAAATTGCTTAATGTAGAGTTCCCAGGCCATAGGCAGTAAATTTAGGAGAATTGTACTTGCCAATAGTCAAGGAACATTTACTTTACGAAATATTTAGATAACACAGGCTTAAGGTATGCAAATAAGTATCGTTAACGGACCCAATCTGAACCTACTGGGAGTGCGTGAGAAAAGCATTTATGGTGCTCAGTCGTTTGAAACCTATTTCGAAGAACTCAAGAAAGCATTTCCGTCTGTCGATTTGCAGTATTTTCAGTCGAACCACGAAGGGGAGCTGATCGACTATTTGCATAAAATTGGTTTTTCGCAAAAAGGCGTTGTGCTCAATGCGGGTGCTTTTACGCATACCTCGGTGGCGCTTGCTGATGCTATTGCCGCCATCGAAACGCCGGTTTTGGAGGTTCACATCTCCAATATTTATGCCCGTGAGGCTTTTCGCCATCATAGCTATCTGACAAAGAATTGTGTTGGCATCATCAGTGGATTGGGGCTAACCGGCTACAAACTAGGAGTTCAATACCTGCTTGATAATAAATGAGTCGCATCTCTTTCTATCCGGGACCGTCGAGGGTCAATGCAAAGGTAACTGAGTACTTCTATGATGCTTACATGGAAGGAATCCTGTCCGAAAACCATCGGAGTGCTGCCTTTATGAAGCTCTTCAAAAAGACAAAGAAGTTGCTGAAGCAGAAGCTCGATGTTCCTGAAGACTATGAGATCGTTTTCACCTCGTCGGCTACGGAATGCTGGGAGATTATTGCGCAGAGCTTGACAGCAAAAGCCAGTTTTCATGTATATAACGGAGCGTTTGGTAATAAATGGTGTGAATATGCCGGAAAGCTTGGTGTTGAAACCCATGCCGCTTCATTTGACATAGAAGATGCTGTCCCGATAAAACTACTTTCCGTTCCTGAAGAGGTGGATGTTGTATGCGTCACTCAAAACGAAACCTCCAACGGCACGCAGGTAAGCGACGTAGAGTTGACAATCCTGCGGAGGCAATTCGCTGACAGGCTCATTGCTGTGGATGCCACGTCCAGCATGGCGGCCACAACCCTGCCTTTCAAAATGGCCGATGTTTGGTTTGCTTCTGTGCAAAAGGGATTCGGTCTGCCCTCAGGCATGGGAATTATGATTCTATCGCCAGCCGCCGTTGCAAAGGCTGAGAAATTGAATGAGAATGATCATTACAACAGTCTTCTCTTTTCTATTGTCAATAGCAGAAAGGATCAGACGCCCTACACACCCAATATTTTAGGCATTTATCTGCTCTACCGGCTGATGGAAGACAGAAGGCCTATTGAAGAAATTAACCGAAAAGTCAAAAACAGATTTCTCGACTGGATGGATTTTCTGAACAAGTTCGACTCATGGACACCGCTGGTAGAGAATGAATCGGTACGTTCTACCACCGTCATTCCGCTGAAAGCTGAGCCTTCGGTGATAAAAGAGCTACTGGAGAAGGCCTCTGATGCAGGGTTTACTTTAGGAAGTGGCTACGGTGAGTGGAAAGAAGACACGATACGAATTGCCAACTTTCCATCTATCAAGAAAAAAGAAATCCAATCGCTTCGGTTTTTCCTCAAGAAAAACTTTGATTAGCTGATTCAGAGAGCAAAATTTGCGCTCCCAATTTTTCAAAAGGAAAATGTTCAGCTTCAAAGAAATTCTTTCTGTTTCTCTCATCCTCTTTTCTGTCATCGACATTCTGGGTAGCATTCCCATCATTGTGTCGCTCAGGCAGAAGGTGGGCCATATACAGTCAGAAAAAGCTACATTGGCTTCAGGAGTTTTGATGATCGTTTTTCTCTTTCTGGGAGAGAAAATTCTTGGCCTTTTTGGCGTTGATATCAGTTCATTTGCTATTGCCGGAGCGCTGGTGATTTTCATTATTGGTTTGGAAATGATACTTGGGGTAGAGTTCTTTAAGCACGAGCAAATAGAGGGAGGAGCTACATCCAGCTCCATTGTGCCCATTGCTTTTCCCCTTATTGCCGGGGCAGGCACCATGACAACCCTTCTTTCCCTTAGGGCCGAGTACTCGCTGCCGAATATTCTGGTGGGCATTGTGGTCAACCTGCTGTTCGTTTATCTGGTGTTAAAAACTACCAACTGGCTCGAACGTAAACTGGGCAAAGCCGGGCTCAACATCCTTCGGAAGGTATTTGGAATCATCTTGCTTTCGATAGCCATCAAACTGATTAAAACCAATCTGCTGACATGAAGGTAATCATGTACACCGACGGCGCAGCGAAAGGCAATCCCGGCCCGGGTGGCTACGGCACTGTGTTGCTGCA
The DNA here is from genome assembly GCF_032999765.1 of Imperialibacter roseus. GTDB lineage: Bacteria > Bacteroidota > Bacteroidia > Cytophagales > Cyclobacteriaceae > Imperialibacter > Imperialibacter roseus. The sequence continues at coordinate 1,338,099 of NZ_CP136051.1, forward strand.
CAAAGACCTCAGGAAGGAGCTAAGTGAAGGTTACAGGCTTACTACGAACAACAGAATGGAGCTGCTGGCTGTCATCAGAGGGCTGCAGGCGCTCAAAAGGCCGGGCGTGCAGGTGGATGTATACTCCGACTCACAGTATGTGGTGAACTCTGTGGAAAAAGGCTGGCTGGCAGGCTGGGTGAGGAAAGGGTTCAAGGGAAAGAAAAATCAGGACCTTTGGGAGGAGTACTTAAAAGCTTCATCACCTCACAAAGTGAAGTTTCACTGGGTGAAGGGCCATGCAGGTAACGTAGAGAATGAGAGATGTGATCAGCTAGCAGTGCAAAGCGCTGAAGCTCCGCACTTACTAGTTGACCAAGGATTCGAGGATTCTACTACTTAAACTTACGACTACTAAAGTTTCTTGATTCTGATAAATTCCAGAGCCTCCTCGAAGCTGCTCTTGTTCAGTTTTAAGCTTAGCTCTCTCTTCAGTGTTTCGATAGTGTCTGATGAAAGGCCTGTTTTTGAGCACAATTGCTGTGCGTTGTATCCTTTGGCCGATAGCTCCAAAATAGTCGACTCATCAGTTGTGAGCCATTGTGATGCAGCCCTCAGGTTGCTTTCCAGTCTTAAATTTTCAATGATCAGTTCCTCGATAAGTGAGGCCATTTCATGCTCTGAGAACATATCGCTCAGGATGTCGTTCTCGTCCAGATCAATATAAAAGTCTTCGTGGCCCACTTTCAAATAGATATATTTTTTGTCATCGTCTTCTTTTTCTACCAAACGAGCTTCAAACATTCCTTTTCTCTTGTAATTGGTAATCAGCCCTATTACAGATGAGCTTTTAAGATCATCCGCAATTGGTTTATCATTGTTGGTTTCAGGTTGCATTGCCTCACGGGGTTAGAAGTTAGTGGTTCGACATTTTCAGAAACCCCAATGATTGCTCAGGTCATTTTTTCGGACGTTTTACTTTTTCTCAGTATCGCTCCCGAACAGGATTTCCGCTGTCGTTTTTGTACGTATCGAAGTACCCAAGAATAACACGGACTTCTATACCTATTTTTAGGTATTTTTAACGCCAGAAATCGTATTAGCCTTCCAAATGGCAATTTTTACAGACTGCAAATGAACGTGTCACTGGAAGATGAGAGATTTTGACGGCGATATTGTATGGGAAATAACTTTTTTCAATTCAAGCAATTCAGGATCAACCAGGAGGGCGCAGCCATGAAGGTGAGCACTGAGGGCTGCCTGCTGGGGGCTATCGCTACCTGCGGCAACGATGCCAGCGTGCTGGACATTGGCTCCGGCACGGGCCTGCTGGCTTTAATGATCGCTCAACGAACGAATGGTAAAATAACGTCGGTTGAAGCTGACGAGGAGGCAGCTGCCCAGGCGCTTCGGAATGTGGAAGGCAGTCGGTGGAGTGAAAGAGTGAGTATAGTCAACAGTACCATTCAGGTGTTTGCAGAACAAACGAAGGACCGTTTCGACTTGATCGTTTCCAATCCGCCATTTTACACCAACTACCTGCCATCCGATGATGTGAGAAGAAAGCTGGCGATGCATACCTACAGCCTTTCGATGGAGGATCTTGCCGGCGTTGTGAGTAAGTTGCTAAAGCCGGAAGGAAGATTCTACGTGATCTATCCTGCCTACGAGGCAGGGCTGTTTGCCCAAACGGCTAAATCAAAAGGGCTGCACCCGTTGGAAAACCACATCATCAGGAACAAGGAGGGTGGCTCGATATTCAGAATGATCACTTGCTATGGGCAAACTGAAGCCAAAACAACGCAAAGTGAACTGGTGATACGAGACGACTCGAACGCCTATACCGCAGCCTTTGAAAAGCTGCTGGCGCCTTATTACCTGAATTTATGACAGTTTCTATCCTTTGGCGGTCTCCATCAAGTCTATTTCCCTTTCGTTGAATTCGAACCCCATGGCTTCCAGTTCTTTCAGTACCGGCTTGTAGATTTCTCTTTTCGTAGGTATTTGCACACCGCTCAGTTTGAACTCACCATTCAAAATCATCTTAGCGCCAATGCCAAGCGGCAACCCAACTGTTTTGGCCATAGCCGTATCGTTGGCATTGTCACCCATTACCACCATGTACGACTGGATTTCCCTGGCCTGGTCGCCTTCTTTGAAATCAAACTTATGCCACATCACGATCATGTCCTTCTCGTCTTTGCGGGGCGTCCACTTTTTCTTCAGAATATGCTCCAGGATTTGTGCCGGAGTGCCTTCTTTTAATCCAACTAACTCATCATCGAACAGACCCAGCCACTTCAGCTTGTACATTTCTTCCGACTCCATGTCAATATTCAGATAATGGGCTAGTTTCAATTCTACGGAATCATGTGGATTGAAATACAGGAAGGAGTTGATAAACTGCCGGTGTGTCATTTCGTCGACTCTCTCCATTTTAAAGGAGTCGTCGGTGGCTCCGAGTTGAATGAAGATGTCCCAGGCCTTACAGAACCCAGGCCTGCGCAACGTGCCCCGATAAAGGGTTTGGATGTCCTGAAGCTCATAGGAGTCGACATACTTCAGTGAGTCTCTGTTGGCGTATCCTTCAAAATAGCCATGTCCGGGTATGTGGATGACTTCCGTGCGCCTGAACACCTTGTGATAGGGGATGTACTTGAAGCGCCCTTCCTGAATGAATTTCACAATGCCTTGCCCTGCCAACACCACGTTGCGGGGGTTCCAGGTGAACTTGTACTGCCAGGGGTTATCCTCGGTGGAGGGGGCCAGCAGCCCTCCGGTGAAGGTTTCGAACGCATGGAGTTTGTAGCCTTTGTCCTTGATCCGGTCAAGCACCTTCATGGCCGACATATGGTCGAGGCCAGGGTCGAGGCCCATTTCCATGACGCAAATGGCTCCTTTGGCTTTGAATTTTTCATCAAGCGCTTTGATTTCGTCGGTAACATACGACGCCGTAATCATGTTGATGCCATGATCTGCACACACTTCAGCCACGTGGATATGGAACTTGGCGGGAAGCATAGAAATGACCAGGTCGGATTTGGTTATTTCTTTGGTTTTCTGCTCCTGGTTAAAAATATCAAAAGAAATTACCTGTACGTTTTCAGCTGAGCCAAACTTTTCACTCAGGAAACCAACGTCGAGATCGCCGATGCAAAGCTGCCAGTTGTTTTCTTTCAGGAGGCTAATGAGATAGTTGATTAAAGAGAAGGAAGATCTTCCTGCTCCGACTAACAGTATGCGCTTCGTCATGTATATTTTTGGGTTAAATCGCTCGAAAATTAGCCGATTTGGTGGAGGCTTTAAAACTTTTTCAACAATAAATCAGTATAATGCTGTCCATCGAATATGTATACATGAGCAGAACGGGTAAAGTAGAAATCGATTATACAATCGTGCCATTAAATGAGCTGGGCAAAGAAGAGGCTGCACTAGTGAAAAGCGCCTTGCAGGCACGCTTCACTGCACACGCACCGTATTCCAACTTTCAGGTGGGGGCGGCGGCATTGCTGGCTGATGGTACTGTCGTGGCCGGTTCCAATCAGGAAAATCGTTCCTTTCCTGCAGGGCTTTGCGCTGAGAGGGTTTGCCTCTATCATGCTTCCTCCAATTACCCCGACACACCTATTGAAATGCTGGCTGTTGTCGCTTTTCCGGCAAAGTCGGAAGTGGCTGAGCCGGCTCACCCGTGTGGAGGCTGCCGGCAGGTGATGATGGAAATGCAGCACAAGCAACGTCGTCCGTTCAAGCTGCTACTCCTGTACCCCAACGATGAAGTGCTGGTGCTCGAAAAAGCCAGTGATTTGATGCCGTTTCCTTTCGAATCCGAAATTTGATCACGACTCCCTGTGCACCATGGTGGCGCTCGCCTGGGCGGTCGGGAATAGCACGATGTCGCTTAGCAGCACATGAGGAGGCCGGGTAACCACGTACTTGATAACATCCGCCACATCGTCTCCTGTTAAAGGCTTCATGCCTTTGTAAACCTGTTTGGCTTTTTCTTCGTCGCCTTTGAAGCGAACCAGCGAAAATTCAGTTTCCACAAGGCCAGGGTGAATGCCCGTTACTCTAATTCCATAGGGGTTCAGATCTAGTCGCATTCCGTTCGTGATGGCATCAACGGCATGCTTGCTGGCACAATACACATTGCCTTTGGGATACACCTCTTTCCCGGCAATTGACCCAATGTTTACAATAAAACCCGACTTTTTTTCTACCATACCAGGGATGATGGCTTTGCTTACATAAAGCAGCCCTTTCACATTGATGTCAATCATGTCGTCCCAATCCTGCGTGCTGCCCTCATGAATAACATCCATGCCGTGCGCATTGCCGGCATTATTGATAAGCACATCAATATCTTTCCAGTTAGATGGCAGCGACTCAATGGCCTGGTTCACGGCCCGCTGATCTCTTACGTCGAAGCTCAGTACGTGCACATCAGTTTCGGTTCGCAGGTTGTGCGCCAGCTCCTCCAGCTTGTCTCTTCGCCTTCCGCAAATGATCAGGTAAAACTGGTCGGCAAGGTAGTGAGCGGTTGATTTTCCAATGCCTGACGTGGCACCTGTGATGAGGGCAATTTTTTTCATGGAGCTAAAATGCTTTGGTGAGTAAACAGCAGCAATTAAAGATATCGTGACCTAAACTTCAACCAAATGGTGCATAGCCTGCCACAAACAGTGGACAAATAGTCGCTGAAAGTTGAGAATGGTCATCGGCGGAATTAAGATGGACCGCCTTCGAAGGTGATGTAAAGGGTCAGGTTGTGAGGTGAAACCCGCTTTAGCGGATCGTTGTACTTGTTGACGTCGTTAGTCAGGATATTGGAGATTCCCCAGGAGTAGCGGATTTCAGGAGCGAACTTGAACAGCGGGTAGTAGAGGTCGAAGCCAACACCTGCCTCCAGCGCCACAGAAGTGCTTTTCGTAAGCAAACGCTCGCTGGCGTCAGCTTTGTCGTCTTTTCCACGGGCCTCAATGGTGGGAGTAATGCCGCCTATCAGGTACATGCCAATATTATCTCTCCTTACCGACCGGTATTTGAGTAGCATAGGCAACTCCACTGTGGTGGCGTCAATCAGCTGCTCCAGCGTGTTTCCCGTCACCGACCGATACAATAGTTTGTTTTCGTAGAAGCCTACTGTAATCAAAAAACGAAAGTCGAGGTATTGCAGCACCCTCATGTTGGAGATAAAGCCAATTTTGAAACCACCGAGGCTGTGCGGAACGATAGAATGGAGCGTATCGTCGTCAGCAAAGGCATCGGAATATTGAATCGCATATCGGGAACTGTGCAGGCCCATGCCAAATCCGTAATGAAGAAACTTTTCTGTGTAGTTGGGTAGATTGATAACAGTGCTGTGCTGCGCTATGGATGGCGAAGCAAGGCCAAGCAGCAAAACGATTGTTGCTACTTGATGCCGGTATAAATGGAGCAAATGCCGAAGGTTTGTGGTTTGCATATTGTTTTTTTGAACCCAACCCGATCCAGTATGTTAGTAAAAAGCACCCCGTCGGGAAACGCTTTTACCGACTCGGGAAGGTATGTATATGCCGCCCGGTCTTTAGAAATCATTCTGCCGATAATAGGCAATATGTACTTAAAATAAAAGCTATAAAGCTGCTTCATAGGAAAGCGGGTGGGTTTTGAAAACTCCAGCACCACCACTTTTCCTCCTGGTTTCAGCACCCTCCACATATCGGCCAATCCTTTTTCCAGGTTTTCGAAGTTCCTTACCCCAAAGGCAACGATGACGGCATCGAAGGTATTGTCATCGAAGAGCAACTTTTCTGAATCGCCCATCTGAAGTTCGACTTTATCTTCCAGCTTCATGCGGGCAATTTTTTTCTTGCCCATGGCCAGCATGCCTTCCGAAATGTCGACGCCAATTACTTTGTCGGGTTTCAATGAAAGGGCTTCAATAGCGAAATCACCTGTGCCCGTCGCAATGTCGAGTATTTGCTTTGGCTTGATCTCTTTGAGCTCCCGAACAGCTTTTTTTCTCCAAACGATATCGATGCCAAGGCTGAGGAAGTGATTGAGGAAATCGTACCGGCGGCTAATGTTGTTGAACATTTCAGCCACCTGAGCTTTCTTGCTTCCTTCCTTTTCTTTGTAGGGTACTACGGTCATCTAGTGCAAATAATTGTCAATAAAACCAGTAAAAGCGCAATGAATGAGGGAACTGGTGTGCGAAACTTTTCGCAAGTATACTGCAAACCTTGCGTTTTTAAAATTTGTTCTCGGCAGGGTTTGTATCTTTGCCAAAATTTCAAAAAATGCGGATTGATACAGCCACTTTTCTGGCAAGCTATGCCAACGTTAATACCTGCCCCGAATCCGAGCTGCCGGAGTATGCTTTCATTGGGCGCAGTAATGTCGGCAAGTCGTCGCTCATCAACATGCTGACCAACCACAGCAAGTTGGCCAAAACATCGTCAAAACCAGGAAAGACCCAGTTGCTCAACCAATTCCTGATCAACGATTCGTGGCTGCTGATGGACATGCCGGGCTATGGATGGGCCAAAGTAAGTAAGACAGAAAAGGCCAAATGGGAGATCATGAACCAGCAATACTTGCTGGAGAGAAAAAACCTGTGCAACCTGTTTGTGCTTATCGATTCGAGGATTCCTCCCCAGAAAATTGACCTTGAGTTTCTTAACTGGGCGGGAGAGAACGAAATTCCCTTGTCGATTGTGTTCACAAAAGCCGACAAGCAATCAAAAAACCATACCCAGTCTTCGGTGGCGGCCTTTATGAGGGAATTGAAGAAGTATTGGATTTTTCTGCCTCCATCCTTCGTGACTTCTGCTGAAGACAAGCGGGGAAAGGAAGAATTACTCGGCTATATAGAAGAAGCCAATGGGCTTTTTATGCAAAAAAATGATTAAGCGTTGAATGGTGAGATTAAAATATCTAAAATTGCGCCCACAAACTGACAAATATGGAGTTTAAAGAAATTGCAACAGTATCTGGCAAAGGCGGACTTTTCAAAGTACTTAACCCTACCCGCTCAGGCGTCATACTGGAATCGTTAGATGAGAAGAAGTCCAAGCTGATAGTCAACGCTAACTCCAAAGTGTCTATCCTTCACGAAATCTCTATTTACACCACCGACAATGAAGGCACGGTGGCGTTGGAGGACGTGATGCGCAAGGTGCACAAGGAATTTGCCGGGGACACAGGTCTTACCAAAAACTCTGATAACGAAGAGCTGAAGTCGTTTCTGAAGCACGTGTTGCCCACTTACGATGCCGACAGGGTATACGTGTCCGACATTAAAAAGCTGGTGAACTGGTACAGCATTTTGGTGGAAGTAGCACCTGAGGTTTTTGACGAGCCCAAGGAAGAGGTGAAGGAAGAAAAGCCTGCCAAGGCAAAGGCACCTAAAGAAGCGGCTGCCAAAAAAGCTCCTGCTGCCAAGGCCGCTGAAAAGCAACCTAAAGAAGAAAAACCCAAGGCCAAGCCCGCTGCCAAAAAGAAGTCCGCAGACAAGTAATGGTCGAACGTGATCTAGCCAACAGGACACTGGAGTTGCTGAACAAGCATTTCGAGGTGCCTGAAAGCATTGAGAACACCGCAGCTGATGATGAAGGCAAAGCCAGGAGTCTGCTTGTAGAAGTGCTGACTCCTGTCGTTCGCCGAATGCTCGACCAATCGTTTGAACAACTGCTAAACATCCTCTACCGGATCGACCTGTCCGAACCTAAAGTCATATCGTTGCTGGAAGAGAGCGCACCCGAACAGGTGGCGGGCAACCTTACCGCTGCCATTGTCGATCGGCAGCTGGAGAAAATTAAACTACGGGAGAAGTATCGGCAGTCGCCAGATTGAACGACTCTGCCATTTCCATCATTTCGCTGGATCCGATAAAAAAGGGTGTTCTCTGGTGAAGTTCGTTGGGCAGTAAGTCAAGAATTCGTGTCCCTTTTCCGTTTGTAGCTTTTCCGCCCGCCTGCTCAATAATATAGGCCAGCGCATTGCATTCGTAAAGCAATCTCAATTTCCCATTGGGCGCTTTCGGAGTGGCCGGGTAGATGTAAATGCCACCTTTCAGCATGTTTCGGTGAAAGTCGCCGACTAACGAGCCGATGTAACGGGCCGTAAGTTGTTGCTCCTTGCAGTGCTGAATATACTGCCGAACGCCATCGTCGAAAAGCTGGCTGGGCCCCTCGTTGATGGAGTAGATGCTGCCGGTAGTTGGGGTTTTCATGTTGGGGTGCGACAGAAAGAACTCTCCCAGCGACGGATCGTAAGTAAATCCATTCACGCCATGCCCTGTGCTGTACACCAGCATGGTAGAAGAGCCATAGAGCAAGTAGCCCGCAGCCACCTGGTCGTCGCCTTTTTGCAGCACATCCTCCCGCAGGGCGGGGCCGCCCACCGGTGATAATCTTCGGTAAACCGAAAAAATAGTACCAATGGACACATTGACGTCGATGTTGGAAGAGCCGTCGAGCGGATCGATGGCCACAATGTAGCGACCATGCGGATTGTTAAGGTCGATGATGCCGTCGTCTTCTTCCGACACAATGGCGCACACCTCGCCGCCATTTCTCAGCGCTCTTTTGAAACGGATATTGGCAATGACATCAAGCTTTTGTTGATTTTCACCCTGGATGTTCTGCTCACCTACAGAGCCTCCTAAGTCCACCAGGCCGGCACGGCTGATCTCTCTATTGATGATTTTGCCTGCCAGCCCGATGTCTCTCAGAATTTGGGATAACTCCCCGGTAGCAAAAGAAAATTCGTCTTGTTTGTTTTTAATAAAACGATCAAGCGTGGTGCCAACGGGTTGGCCCAATTTACTTTTGTCTACCATCCGCTCGAGCTTTGGGTTAATGTCTAAAACAGGCCTAAAACTACATCTAAATCGATTGCACCAGCAAGAAAACCACTGGAAATATTTTAAATATACCTGGAAAGTGTTCGCTCAACGGCTGCGAGATAGGAGGTGCCAAAAAGGTTGACGTGTACCATCAAAGGGTACAAGTTGCAGAGGTCGGTTCTTTCTTCCCAGCCAGGCTGTAGAGGGAAGGATTCGTGGTAGGCGGAATAGAAAGAAGGTTCAAATCCTCCAAACAGCTGGGTAAAGGCCAGATCCATTTCCCGGTGTCCGAAATAAACTGCCGGGTCAATGAGCCATGCATGCCCGTCGGGCCCTGTGTGCACGTTGCCACTCCACAGGTCGCCATGGAGCAGGGAAGGGGGCTCTTCAGGAAAAAGAGCGGGCAGCTTGTCGTAGAAGGCTTCAAATCGCAACACCGTGTCGTTGGCAATAAGGCCGTTGTAGGCAGCCAGGCCCACCTGCGGTTTCAGTCGGCACTCGATAAAGAAATCGACCCATGATGGTCTCGTTTCATTTTTTTGAAGGAGTTGACCAATGTAGTTGTCGTGATCGAGGCCAAAGAAGGGCGAGGAGTTTTGGTGCAGAGCGGCCAATTCCCTTCCCAGTGTTTCTGCATAGCTGGTGGCTTTCCTGCCAGGCGCAAGGAACTCCAGTAGCAAGTAGCTTTTGCCTTCTGCGCTTCCAGTGTTGATTATTTCCGGCACCCGCACAGCACCTGTGCTTTGCAGGAGCTTCAGCCCCCTGGCTTCCACTTGAAACATGCCCGCTGGTGCGCTTTCGTTCCATTTCAGAAAAAATACGCCAGCCTTGCAGCTTAATTTGACCGTATTGTTGATACAGCCACCAGCCACAAAGCTAAAATCGATCTCTTCTGTCTCTACACCGGTACTTTGGAAGATGACCTTTTCGAAGAACGATTTAAAATGCTCATCAAACATTTAGAGGTTCTTTTCCCGGGCAATGCTGTCAATTAGTTTGTCGCTTGCCCGCCACAGCATATCGTACACTTCCTGGAAACCGTCCATGCCGCCGAAGTAGGGATCGGGCACGTCGAGGCTGTCACGTTCCTCATCAAATTCCCGCATCAGGTAAAAGTGGGGATGCTCCTTTTTGAAAACAGCGGCAATGTCTCTGTAGTTGTTTTGATCCATGGCGAGGACGTAGTCAAACTCGTGATAGTCTTCAATACGAACCTGCCGGGCTTTGTGGTCAATGGGCGTATTGTTGCCAATGGAACAGTCGATGGTACGTGGGTCGGGATCGGCCCCGATGTGGTACCTTGAAGTTCCTGCTGAGTCGGACGCTATCTGGGCGGACAGCCCCCGCTCTTTGAGCTGCCTGTTGAAAATTGCTTCCGCCATGGGTGACCGGCAAATATTCCCCAGGCATACAAAAAGTACCTTTATCATGCTCAAATATGGCCTTTTAAAATAAAATGAAAAAAAATAAATTATTTCCGAAAAGGGTGGTTACCTATCGGTGGTTTCCCGTATATACCTCTACATAACACAAATTTATTCATACACCTGTTTAACAGTAAAGAAAGCCTCTTGATCTTCAGGAGGCTTTTCTTCTTTTACGCCTTCGGCATAGCTGCATTATTTGTCACCGGCGAGAAAAAGCTCGACGATCCGATCACTTACATTTCCATACTTTGTAACAGAGGAGTTTGACAAAAGCACGAGAATCAAGCCTTCTTTGGGGTAGACCCGGAAGTCGGTAATGCCTCCCACTGAACCGCCTGTGTGGCCGAACCCTTTTCTGCCATTCTTTTCCCATACGCCCCAACCCACACCATACCCTGTTACTTTACCATCGGCCAACGCTTGGGAGGTAAGTAAGATCGAACGAACGCTGTCGCTGAGGAATGTTCCGGTGCGGTGAGCCTCCCCAAATTTGATCAAATCCTTCGTGCAGCTGATAAATCCTCCGCCAGCCCACTTGTAGCTGTTGTCGACGTAGGTGGCATTCACGATGTTGCCAAGGCTGTCGACGTCGTAAAACGATACACGGCCGGGAATGATTTTGTGGTTGATGTCGGGGGTAGTGTGTTCCATTTGAAGTGCTTCGAAGACATTTTTCTGCACAAACGGGAGAAAGTCCTCCCCACTTGCTCCCTCCACCACGGCGCTGAGCAGGTTGAATCCATAGCTGGAGTAAGAGTATTTCGTGCCAGGGGCAAACAGCAGTGTGTCGTCCCTGAAGATGTTTAGCCCTCCCATTACCGTTGGGTAGTAGGCAGCGCTCAGCATCTCCCGGCCCTGGTAATGTCGAATGCCGCCAATATGGCCGCCTACCTGCTTCACAGTGATGGGATATCTCTTTTCAGGGAAGTCGGGCACATAGGTTTGCACAGGTTGAGTAAGGTCAAGTTGACCGGCGTCCATCAGTGTGCCCATGGCAGCCGAGGTAATGGGCTTCGACACGCTACCAATTCTGAACAGTGAATAACCCGCTCTTACCGGCGCTTCATGCTCCAGATCGGCATAGCCAAAGCCTTGTGACCAAACGACTTCGCCGTTGATAGCGACAGCTACGTCGATCCCAGGCACTTTCTCGGCGGTCATCAGCGAGTCGATCATTCGGCTGCTTTCTGCAATGGCAGCTTCGTAAGGTGTGGAGGAGGTCTCGGGTTGCTGGCAACTGTAAGCGATACAGATGACAGCCCCGAAAATCAGAAGCAATTTTTTCATTATCCAATATAACCAAATTTGAAAGCAGGAGTCACCATTCACATCAAGCAATTAGCTAATGGCAAGAAATGCTTCGAATTCCCGGGACAAATGGTTATCTTCAATGAAACCTATTTAAACAGATATGCAGAGAAGATCATTTGTAGCTACTACCGGAGCGGCAGTTGCTGGCTCCATGTTGGTGAATCCCATGAATGCCTTTGCCCGGCGGGCAAAAAGGAAAGTCGTCATGGTTGGTACAGGGTCAAGAGGAATTGGCTTCTGGGGGAAGAGGGTTGTTAACAGCTATGGTGACGACCTTGAGTTTGTTGGGCTGCATGACGTGAACAAAGGGCGGATGGACCTGGCCAAAAACGAATTCGCACCCAATGCTAAGATGTTCGACAACTTCGACGACATGCTTGACAAGACCAAGCCTGATCTGGTGATTGTCACCACCATGGATTCTACCCACCATGAGTTTGTTATCAAATCGCTGAACAAGGGCTACAACGTGCTCACGGAAAAGCCCATGACGACCGACGACGTTAAATGCCAGGCGATTCTGGATGCGGAGCGGAAGTCGGGCAAAAAGGTGATTGTTGGCTTTAACTACCGGTATTCCACTTTGGCCACGGCCATCAAGCAGCAACTGGCAGACAATGTAGCCGGGAAGCTTACCTCGGTGGACTTCCACTGGTACCTGAATGTGTACCACGGGGCCGATTACTTCCGCCGCTGGCATCGCCTGACTGAGAACAGCGGCAGTCTTTGGGTCCACAAGGCCAGTCATCATTTTGACCTCCTCAACTGGTGGATCGATTCTGACCCTATTGAAGTGGTGGCATTTGGAGAACTGGAGCATTATGGCAAGAACCACACAGCATTCAAGCACACCAACTGCCGCCCATGCCCCCACAAAAGCAACTGCAAGTTTTATTGGGACATGACCAAGAGCAAAAACCTGATGAGTTTGTATGCTGACAACGAAAAATATGACGGCTACCTGAGAGATGGCTGCGTTTGGAAAGACGACATCAATATCTACGACAAAATGAGTGCTCAGATCAAATACGCTAATGGAGTGGTGGTGAACTATTCGCTGACTACCTATTCGCCTTACGAGGGCTGGCGTGTGGCATTCAACGGCATGGAAGGCAGGCTCGACAGCTGGGAGGATATTCCATGGCAGCAGGGCAAAGACGAGGTAGACCAGGCCAACCGCCATGAGCTGGAAATGACCCAGGGCAAAAAAGAAGAGGCTGAGGAGTTTGACCAGATGATGGTGATGAAGAATTTTGCCGACTATCAGCAGATCAAAGTGCCAAGAGTGAGAGCAGGTCATGGTGGGGGCGACAGCCGACTACAAGACAGGATTTTCAAAGATCCGAATGCGCCTGATCCACTGCGCCATGCGGCCGGTAGCCGGGATGGGGCCATGGCCGTGCTGATTGGTGTGGCTGCCCGAAAAAGCATAGAGCAAGGCAATAAGAAGATCAAGATTGCCGACCTGACAGATTTGAAACCCAGCGTAAAGCGGCTTTAATAGTTAATGTATGAAGGCGGGGCTTACGCTGTAAGCCTTGCCTTAAAAATCGGCCTGATGGCGAGCCAAATCAGTGGAGGCAGCCCTGCGCTTAATATAACAGCAATAGTTGGGTTCTCTGTCCCAGCACTTCCAATAAAGGCAAAAACAAACCCCATGGGAATGGCACTGCTGGCCAGCGCCAGGTGGAAACTATCTAATATGCAAGAATACGAACTTACAAAGAGTGAGTTGGGGGAAGCCCAGAGAATTCGTGTGGCTGTGCGAAAGGGAGCGGAGTATGGTCGATGTTTTTTTCAATCATGTAGCAAGCCCCCAATTAGGTCTCATGTAGTTCAGGAGAATGGGCCACTTCGTGATATCTCTGTCGGGGGTAAAATTATACAATTGTCCTCAAAGCCGATGATCAGGGCTGGTGTTCGCCCGCCGGGCTATTACGAGTTTGTTGAATGCGACATAGGAGCAAGGTTTGGAGATGTGGCTACGTTTTATGGATTCTGCAATGTTCATGATCCTTTGCTCTTTGAGTCAATCGAGCCAAAAGGCTACGGAGCCAAGGTCGATTGGCGTTGCTATAGAAACCAGATATTACAGTGTTATCGGATATTTTGTAATGAACTTTATAAGCAAGAGTATAACCTTAAATGGTATGATGAAATGTTTAAATCTACCATTCTTTCTGAACAAGCAAAAAATACTTTTAGGCAACGCTATCGCAATTTTTTACTTTCGATTGCCCATGCAAGATTTTTGAAATCACAATTCGAAATGGATTTGTTTGCCGGTACAAAATCCTTTATTACTCACGTATTTGAGATTCCTCTAGTACCTATATGTGCAGCGATATCTTATGTTGTCCCTACATTGTATTCGATTACAACTGTAGAAATGAACCAGTTCTTGCAGGGGGGATTGCGGCGACCAGAATCTGCTTATAACTTTGTTAACGTATTTCCTAGTAGTAAGTCCTTGGTAGTTATTCTTGCTACATCTGGTGATGCCACACTACCTAATCGAATGGATTTAGATATAATTGGGAAGATGTCAGAGTGGGAAAAGATGCTGCTAGTTAGTCGACTTATCCTTGTCCATGGAGAAACCTGGATGATTTCGCCCAAAACTTTTTATAACTGGCAAAAGAGTGGTTTTGATAAGTTTGTTATAGATACAGTAGATTTTTACTTTCCGTTGGATAGGAAAAATTTACCACTAATCGCAAATATCTTTGACCGCCGCAGAGCTGGCTCCCTTCCTTTAACTCTAGAATAGGGCCTTAGGTTATTGCATCTTCTGTCATTTCAACAAGCGCAAAGCTTACAGCTTAAGCCTCGCTTTAAATATCGGCCTGATGGCGAGCCAAATCAACGGAGGCAGCCCTGCGCTTAATATCACTGCAATGGTTGGGTTCTCTGTCCCAGCACTTCCAATAAAGGCAAAAACAAACCCCATGGGAATGGCACTGCTGGCCAGCGCCAGATGAAAGTGTGTGGCATTCATGCGCACCATGCCGGCCATGCACGAAATCACCTCAGGGAACACAGGCAGCCAACGGGAAAGCACCACTACCCAGCCGCCTATTTTGCCGGAAAGCTTCTTTCCTTTTTCGTAGTCCTTTTCACCCAGCAGCTTGATGGCGGCTTTCTCGCCCATGAGGCGGCACAGCCAGTAACCAAAGGAACCCGTGATAAAAGAACCTGCTGCGCTGATAAGCCCGCCAACCACCGACCCATAAATATAGCCCAGCGCAGACATAACAAGTGTGGCAGGTAGTGGGAGCAGTAAGTCGCCCATCAGCAGCACGATGCCCATGGCCCAGGCCCAGCTGCCATACTGGCTAAGCCAGCTAACAGAGCCTTCCATAGAGAAAGTCTCCATTAGCGGATCGCCCCAAATGAAGAAAGAGGTCAGCACAATGGCTGCCAAAGCAAGGAAAAGGTAGAGCAGACGCATAAACGAATGTATTCAGGAGGCGGAATTTAACCAACAGAGAGACGATTTAATACTGCCATTTTTTGAAAGAAACATTTAATTTTAAGTCTCCAAGAAAAGACAATTATGCCGAAGCCTACTCCCGAACCCATCGACCCTGCCAGAGTACCACAGCTTGCTGCCGAGCTTGTGAAGAAAGTGAAATTTCCTGTGCTGGCCACGATCGACAACGACCAGCCCAGGTTGCGGCCCGTGTCGCCAGTGCGAACCGATGGCTTTACGGTGTACGTGGCCAACCTGAAGAGCTACGGGAAAACAGCGGAGATTGCAGCCAATCCAAAAGTGGAGCTTTGCTATGTAGACGAAGAGCACAACCAGGTGCGCATTACGGGCGTGGCAGAGGTGGTCAATGAAAGGGCCTTGCTGGAAGACATCTGGAATAGCAACCGTCTGTTGCAGCACTACCTGGGCAGCGTTGATAATCCCCAGCTGATTGTGTACAGGGTGGTGCCCAAGAGGGTAAGGTTCATGCTGGAGTGGGCACTCGAGTATTATGAGGTGCCGCTGGCCTAGCGACTTGCCAGCGAAGGGTTAATATACTGGTGTTTCCGCCAACAATTCCCCCATTCAACACTTTTGCTTTGTGATCTTCATAGCCAGGTAGTAACTTATAGTACCTTCCATGTATTGGAAAGACTATAAACGCTCTAACTACTTAAACTATGGCACCAGCAAGAAAAATCAATCGGCGGGAGTTCGTCGGGTCGGCTGCTTTGGCGTCGATGGCATTTACCATTGTTCCGAGGCACGTTGTGGGAGGCACAGGCTATGTTGCTCCCAGCGACAAACTCAACCTGGCGTATATTGGGTGCGGCACCCAGGGGATGAGGGAAATGGTTGGTCTTATTGCCAACCCAAAGCTGCAAATCACCTCCGTTTGCGATCCCAACAAGCTAAGCACCAATTACATCGACTGGTCACCCTACGGCATCAGGAATAGCATCAGAAAGGCGCTGGGCGACGACTCATGGGGGGCCAATTTCAACGGGATCATGGGCGGCAGAGACATCGGCCATGATTTTGTCACAAAATATTATGCAAAAAATAAGCCTTCGGGAAAATACAAAGGCTGCCAGTCCTATGAAGACTTTCGTGAACTCCTGGAGAAGGAGTCGGGGATCGATGCTGTGAAGGTGATGACACCTGATCATTTGCACGCCACCGTGTCCATTGCAGCCATGAAAAAAGGCAAGCATGTGGTGATTCACAAACCCATTGCCAACCGGATGTACGAAACCAAACTGACGATAGACACGGCCAGGAAAACCGGCACAAGCACACACCTGCTGGCCTGGAGCAAGCGCAGTGGCAATGATGTGGTGAAAAAATGGATTGCTGACGGCGCCATCGGCAACCTGAAAGAAATCCATAACTGGTCGTACCGCCCGGTGTGGCAGCAATGGACGCAAAACCCTACGGAGACGCAGCCTGTGCCCGATGGCTTCAACTGGGACCTGTGGCTGGGCCCTGTACCCGATCGGCCTTACCATCCCAACTACACCCACTGCGTGTTCCGGGGCTGGTACGACTTCGGTGGCGGCAGTATAGCCGACATGGGCCACTACAGCTTGTGGCCGCTTTTCCTGACTTTGGGAGTAAAAACGCCTGCCTACAGTGCCGAAGCCTACGGCACCACCACCCGAACGACCGTGGATGGCGTCAGTAAGGGTGTCGTGAACGACGTTGCCTTCCCTTATTCGAGCATCGTCAGGTTTAAGTTTGCCAAACAAGATACACTTCCTGCCTTCGACCTGTTCTGGTACGATGGAGGCATGAAGCCTCATACGCCTGAAGAGCTGGAAGTGGATGGCAAAGACATGCCTCAGGAGGGTATGATGTTCGTGGGTGATAAGGGAAAGATTTTGGCAGAGTTCAGGTGTGAGAACCCAGTGCTGCTGCCCGAGTCAAGGATGAAGAGCTACCTGGCAGGAAAGCCTGCCCCTGAAGAGACCACAGTGAGAGGCGACGATGTTTGGATTGATGCCTTTCAAAGTAAAACGCAGTCGCCCGGAAGCTTCCTTTATGCAGGGGCTATTTCTGAAACGATCAACCTTGGGGCTGTGGCCCTGCGAGCAGGCAAACGGGTGGTGTATGACTCGGCGAAGATGGAAATTACGAATGATGCCGAAGCGAACAAGTTCCTGAGAAGGGAGTACCGGAAAGGATGGGAGTTATAGCCAAAGGATGGCTGACGTCGTGCCCACAACTTGTTGGTGGCACGACCTGCACCGACAAGACTAACCAAAAGAAGAATTAAACACCTACGATATGAACAGAAGAGATTTTATGGGAAAAACAGCGGCTGTTGGGGCCGCCTCCCTGATGGGGCCTGCTGCCTTTGCGGCCTCAAAAACGAAAACGTCAACCCCTATCATTATGAAAGATGACATTTCGCTTGCACAGTGGTCGCTGGTGGATGAGGTGAGGGAAGGAAAATGGAAGACCGTCGATTTTGCCAAAGTGGCCAGGGAAGACTTTGGTCTTAACGGGATAGAATATGTGAACACGCTCATGGAAGTGCCTCACGAAAACTACCTGAAACAGCTTAACAAGAATGCCGCCGACCACGGTGTAAAAAATGTGCTTATTATGGTGGATGCCGAAGGCGATGGAGCCTCCGATACCAAAGAGGGTCGTAAGCAGTTTGTGATCAATCATCGCAAGTGGATCGACATCGCTCAGTATCTTGGCTGTCATGCCATTCGCACCAACTGCAGAGGGCCGGAAGGAGCCAACAAAGACGAAGCGCTTAAATGGGCAGTGGAGTCGTACAATATGCTGCTGGAGTATGCCATGGAGGCAGGCGTCAAGGTGGTGATAGAAAACCATGGTGGCGTGTCGAACGACGGCGACTGGATGGTGAGGCTGATGCAGGAAGTGAACAACCTGTACTTTGGCACGTATCCTGACTGGCGCCGCCCGATGGATGACTTTGACAATGTAAGCTACCTGGAGAAGACGCTGCCTTATGCCCATGGTATGAGCTATCGCAACCAGCCCACGGAGGAGCTGACAGCCAAAATGATTAACATGGCTAAAAATTCAGGCTACAGTGGCTGGTATGGCATTGAGTCGAGCGGGCGAGCGGAAATCAAAAAAGGGAAAGAGCTGCTCAATAAGTACTTGTTCAGTAAAAAGTAAAACTTGGTGTGTAAAAAGCTTTCGGCTGGCTTGTGCCGGCCGAAAGCTTTCAAGCGCTTCACTATCGCTGATTCATGAAGGCAAAGCCCCATGTGAAGTTCAGGTAGAAGCCCGTGTAGGGCCTTGAACCTATTTCTGCTGTAAACACGCTGTTCATCAGTCGCTTGTACTCACCGTCATGCGGATCGAGGTACCACTGAAAGCCACCACGCCAGCCCACAAATTTGTCTTTTTTTAGCTCAGGAGCGATCGTTTCGTCGCTGAGGCTTCTTACCGGAAAGAGCATTACATCGATGAAATACCGGCCAAAGCCAGCGCCAATTCTATCAATATCGTCGTTGATTTTTGTCTTTACGTAAGCCTGAGAGGTTTTTTGCACGCCAATATAAGGCCCCACAAGCGACAGACTCCCAACCGCTGCTGCAGCCTCTATACCGTCGCTTTCTACCCCAAGGCCCCGGGTATAGATGCCACCCCGCACCCCATACTGGTCTTTGTAGTCCATGTCAGGGATTTTGAGGTATTTGGTTTCTTCAATGGTGTAGTTCTTGCCATTCTCGTACTTGCTGTCTGCAAAAGGATTGTAGCTCAGGATCACCGGCACTTCTTTTATTTTCGTTTTTGTTTTCAGGGGAAGGAAAACGCCGCCTTCCAGGTGATAGCCAAGACCTTTACCGTCTAACTGCCAAAGATCGATTTGGGCATCGCCTTCAAAAGTTAATTTATCAGAAATGCCCATGCGGGCATTGGCACCAACGAGTATGCTGACGTTAGCTCCGGAAAATTCCGAGCCAAATTCGGGTGCCACAAACTTGGTGTAGGCCTTTTCGGGGTCGTTTTCAAGAACGGTGTAAGAATAACTCTGTGCTTTGAGTTGGCTCAGCGTGACGACAACTGCGAATAAGGTAAGTGCTAATTTGCGCATAGGTTTTTTTTGCACAAATATCCTGCGTAGGGTCGTTCGGGGGTATCAGTGCTGTGTGGCAAATCGTATCAGGGGAGGAGGGTATTTGTGGGCTGTATCCAACTACATTAACCCTAACTCTACGGTTATTGCGAGGCTGTCTTATCACTTTTCAATTGTGTGCATGCGTTCATGGCAGTTGTGTTTCCCCGTCACGGTTTCCCCGTTACGGGCAATCTGCCAGATAAGGTACGATTCCCCAAGCGGCAGATTGCCACGGCACAACAATAATGTAGCACAATAAGTAATTGAGTTTGTGCCTCGCAATAACCGGTGAGTCGGGGGGTTGGTGCTTTGGGATTACTCGGCAGCCATGGGCTGTCCCCTGACAGCACACTTCATCATTCCCGTCTGTCGGGGGACAGACCAGGGTGCGGTAAAGAAAGGGTCTGTTAAAAAGTAAAGAGGGCGCTCTTGTGCTGGCGAATAGAGCGACCTCTTTACTCGTTACCCTTTCTCCTCTACCTTCCCATCAGCATGAATGGCGAACCTGCCCTTTTCTCTCGCATGCACATGCTCGTGGTTGGGCCATGGCCAGCCGCCAAACTGCGTGCGCTGATACTCTCGTACCCGTGTGCTGTCCCCTGACAGCACACTTCATCATTGCCGTCTGTCGGGGGACAGACCAGGGTGCGGTAAAGAAAGGGTCTGTTAAAAAGTAAAGAGGGCGCTCTTGTGCTGGCGGATAGAACGACCTCTTTACTCGTTACCCTTTCTCCTCTACCTTCCCATCAGCATGAATGGCGAACCTGCCCTTTTCTCTCGCATGCACGTGCTCGTGGTTGGGCCAGGGCCAGCCGCCAAACTGCGTGCGCTGATACTCCCGTACCCGTGTGCTGTCCCCTGACAGCACACTTCATCATTCCCGTCTGTCGGGGGACAGACCAGGGTGCGGTAAAGAAAGGGTTTGTTAAAAAGTAAAGAGGGCGCTCTTGTGCTGGCGGATAGAGCGACCTCTTTACCCGTTACCCTTTCTCCTCCACCTTCCCATCAGCATGGATAGCAAACCTGCCCTTTTCTCTCGCATGCACGTGCTCGTGGTTGGGCCAGGGCCAGCCGCCAAACTGCGTGCGCTGGTACTCCTGCATCGCCTGCTGAATCTCCGCCTGGTTGTTCATCACAAACGGGCCGTACTGCGCCACGGGCTCCCCAATCGGCTTGCCTTGCAGCATCAGGAGAAAGCCGGGCTCCTTGCCGTTCGTCAGCACCGCTTCCTGATCGGCTTGCAGCTCCACAGCTTTGTAGGCATTGATGCTTTGGTCTTCCACCTGTAGCAGCTCGCCTTTGTAGAAGTAAATCGACCTTTTGGCTCCCTTCGAAGCTTTAGGCAGCGTAAACGTAGCGCCCGGCTCCATGTTGATTGTCCAGATGGCAACGTCATGGTCGGCATCATTGGCCCAGGAATGGGGTGGGGGAGTAGGGGCTGTTTTGTCGCCCAGTTTCCCGGCAACGATCATTACCTCTGTGGTCTTGCCATTAACATCTTTCACCACTTCCCGGGGAATGGTTTCATTCCAAAGCATGCCAAAGTGGGGAGGCACCAGCTTGTGCTTTTGCGGCAGGTTGAGCCAAATCTGGAACAGCTCCAGGGGGTTGTCTTTTTCCTTGCTCAGCAGCGGAAACATTTCCGAATGTTGTACGCCTTTTCCGGCGGTCATCCACTGCACGTCGCCATTGCCAAAGCGGGCGGCAGCGCCCAGCGAGTCGGAATGGTCGATCAGGCCTTTGGTGGCGATGGTCACCGTTTCAAAGCCACGGTGCGGGTGGGCCGGGAAGCCAGGTACTTTTGAGCCGTGGTACATCCTCCAGCCGTCTTTGATGGTGAAGTCGTTGCCAATGGCCCTGCCGGAAAGGGAGGCATCCGGGCCCATTTGGTCGTTGCCTTTAGGGTAGGCATCGGCATGGTGCACACAGAAGAGGAAAGGGTCCTGGGTTTCCCAGGGGAAGCCCAGTGGTTTTATTTTGATAATGGCTGACATATTGTGTTCCTTTCAGTTATTTATATGTATATACATACAACTAACGAGTCAAGTCAAAATTAGTTTTGATGGACAAGGTAAAAAAATAGTTGTTGTGTACCGGTTTGCCGGGTAGGATGGAGACACAGAAATGAGCCGGTATGAACTGTTCCCCATTTGGCTCGATTTGGGTGTCTTAATGACTGAAGGCCATCAGGCGGTTTTCCGGCTACATGGCCAATCTTCCAAAAATATCTCCGAAACTGCTGGTAAATTACGCAGCATTTGACTAGTCTTATTTCCATAATTTTTTGTTCTCCGGCGGCATCATCTCTTTTTGGCGGATTTTTCAACAACCAGCGGTTTTGTCATAGCCGACTTTCTTTTTACCTGTGAACGCTTTGTAGTAGGGGGAGGGCATACAGCCCGGGGCAGTTAGCACCGAAAAAATGGGTAATCAACCGGCAAATATTCATCAATTTGACCAGATCTCAACCGATGACTATATGGAATATAAATGCTAGTGCCGGGGCTGACTGGTGTTTATACAATCGTTACGCACAATTTAAACAGAGTATAATGGCAAAAAGAACAATTGCGACAAAAAGCGAGAACAATAACCCGACTGTCCTTGTAGTTGGACGTGAATATTTTAAAGAAGAGCTCGGCAAAAGAATAGTCATTGGAGAAGAAATTCATAACAGACAAATTCAGACAAATAGACAATTTGAACAAGCGAGACAGGACTACTATGACTGGAATGATTTCAATTCCGAATTCTTGAAACAGTCTTTTAACAATCCTAATAATGAATACAAAAGCAGTTATGACAATGTAAATCAGAAATTCATTTACGTTTCCCAATCACCAGCGGAAGAATTACAAGAATTTATTGAAGACGTAAAAAATAAGGTAAACAATTTACGTCAACTCGTGGCTAAGACATCGCTTATAAAAACAGAAATAAATGAACCTATAATTGCAAAGACATCATCTGCTGCAAGTAATAAAGTATTTATTGTTCACGGACATAACAATGAGGTAAAAGTTAACATTGCGAGGACGGTAGAAAAGCTTGGACTTGAGGCAATAATTTTACATGAGCAAGCCAACTCTGGAAAAACAATTATTGAAAAGTTTGAAGAACATTCTGAGGTTGCATTTGCAATTGTTTTATTAACTGATGACGATTTCGGCAAAAGCAAAAAAGCTGACAGTTTGAATAATCGAGCAAGACAAAATGTAATTCTTGAATTAGGCTATTTCATCGGCAAACTGTCCAGGAATAAAGTTTGCCCCCTGTATGTTCCTGGAGTTGAGTTACCCAGTGACCTACATGGACTACTATACATTGAACTTGATGCAGAAGAAAGTTGGAAGTTTAAGTTGGCAAAAGAATTAAAGGCATCTGGTCTTGACGTGGACGTAAATAAAATCCTATAGCATGTTAAACGAAATAATTGAAGGTCTTAGTAATATTCTAGGACCAATCGCAACAGCGACAAAAGAACGTTCTCAAATGAAAGACGAGGCTTTGAGAGCAATTAGTCATGCTCTCAATGAAACGTATCTTTATTACAGAGATATCGAGCACGGACATTTACCAAATAGAGATAAAGAGGCTATGCTTGTTAAATACTGGTCTGCTGCGGCAATTAGCCTTAGACACTTTGACCAAGGACTTGCAAATATTTGTGATAACAAGGCTGAATATTGGGTAAATCCTGACAATTATAATTCAGCGGACATAG
Organism: Imperialibacter roseus; assembly: GCF_032999765.1. Taxonomy (GTDB): domain Bacteria; phylum Bacteroidota; class Bacteroidia; order Cytophagales; family Cyclobacteriaceae; genus Imperialibacter; species Imperialibacter roseus. The sequence goes on from NZ_CP136051.1 coordinate 1,360,947, forward strand.
AAAATCTTGGTATCGGTTTGGACAGCGTTAGACAAGCATATCGTAAAATGCTCAAGCCTGACTACAAATCTTTTGGAAGAAGATAAACTGTGCCTAACACGGGCTTTGCGTTAGTGGGCGTACAGTGCGAATAGAAACATTTGAGCAAGCAATAAACTTTGGTGCTGGCAGACAGTTTACGGTTTAGAAAGCCCACCAACGCAAAGCCCGAAACCGTTAATGGCAAGGCAAAGCCAACACAAAAGCAAACAAAACCAAGAACAAGTGATAAGTTTTCAGAATCGTGAAGAATAGAAATCTGGGAAATGGTTGACAAAAAAATCACTACACTTATTGGTAAAGCCATAAGGGAAGGAAAATACCTGAACATTACCTATCAAAATAAGAGTGGAGAGATTACACCTTTTTGGATCAGCATACTGGATATCAATGAAAGAGATGAACTGCGGGTAAACATGTTCAACGTTACAAAAGATGACCCCATCAGAGATTCCAAAATATTCATTTCAGCCATTCAGACTGCTGAAATCCTGAAATTTTCACACTACAATGTACCAGAGAAACTTATTCGAAGGCTGGATGAAGATGAAAGTTTGCAGATGTATGAATTTGACCGGTATGACAATAATATACTGAACTACTACCTGGAATGCTACAAGGCCAATAAAGACCCTTTTTTATACAAAGCTCATTTAATTCCGGGGGTGGATCTGACAGAGTTGGCAATTAAAAATCCATATCAATTAAGCGACGAACTTCAAAAGCAGATTATAAAAGATATCTATCACAATGATTACAACAAGTATTATGACTACGAGCTGGCTATAAGTGAGTTTTCAATTGATATACGTTCGAAGGGGAAATTTGTAATTGCATTTAGAAAACTCACGCTTGATCCTGTAGACAAAACATTGTATGTGGGTAGTAAAACACAATTCAATGCGAATTTTTATATCGAAGATGTAAAGCATTCACTGTCGTACTACACCGATTTGAGCTCGACAGATTTTGAAGCGATGTACTTAGACAATAAATCTGATGCCATAGAATTATTGCGAACCCATTTCAAAACTGGTGAATTGCCAAATACAAGGCCTGAAGTAGTTGTGCTGGGGTATGCACAGATAGATATCTCTGGCATTTACGACGACATACATAAAGCATATGAGCTCAAGGAAATGGAGATTCCGTTAAGGGCATTCTTTCAAAACTTATCATTGCTGGACAGGCAAAACCGAAAAGAGCCTCACATTGCACTGTATGACCGGAATATAAATATTGATCAAATTCAGACCATTTACAATGCACTAAAATACCCAATCACGTATGTACAGGGACCACCCGGAACGGGCAAAACACAAACCATATTGAATGTAATTGTGAATTGCCTGACCAATGGCAAAACACTATTGATTTCGTCAAATAACAATGTACCCATCGATGGGATTAAAGATAAATTATACTTAGGCAAATACAGAAACAAAGAAATTCTGCTCCCCATACTCAGGCTTGGAAACAACAAATGTGTGGCTCAGGCACTCCATCTCATTAAAGAACGGTATGCTTTTGAAACCAGAGATGTACCTAAGGAAGAACTACTGTCTAATCTCAAAGAAAAGTCGAAAGAGAAAAACAGGAGACTGCTTGAGAAAATTAAAAATCATGAAACCAGAATAGAACAGACGCAGAACCTGTCGTTTGTCAGCAGTCTTTTATCAAAAGGTGGAAATCATTTGTTGGAAAAAGAAAAGCAAGCCATAGAAGTAAAACTCAAGCAGATCCCTGAAATCAACAATGATGATCTGGAAAATTTATATGAAGTCATAAAAGACAATCAACAGCTGTTGCAGTTTTTTTACTTCGAATCATTGAAGTACACAAAGCGCTTGAAACACAAGGAATATAATCAGTTGATCGAGATACTGGATATTGAGGAGTCCGAAAAGCAGGTAAGAGAATTTAATAAATGGATCGCAGATGACGACAACCTGGAGAAGCTCACAAAAATATTTCCCATTATTCTGACTACCAATATATCCAGTCGCAAGCTGGGACGAAAATACAAATTTGATCTGCTGGTAATGGATGAAGCAGGGCAGTGCGATATAGCCACCAGTTTGATTCCTGTCTCAAAATGCAAAAGTATGGTACTGATTGGCGACACCAACCAGCTAAAGCCGATTGTTGTTTTTGAAGTAAGCAGAAATCAACACTTGATGCGCCAGTTCGGTATAGATCAGGCATACGATTACTACAATAATTCTATCCTATCCGTTTATAAAGGGATTGATAATATTTCGAGGGATATTCTGCTCAGCTATCATTATCGCTGTGGTAAAAAAATCATCAATTATTCAAATATGCGGTTTTATGAAAACAGACTGAACCTTTCGAAGATTATAACAAATGGAAAGGTAAAGCTGATAGATGTAAATAATGTGAACCAAAAGGATAGAAATGCCAACATTGAAGAAGCACAGGAAATAGTAAAATACATAGCCGACAATAAATTAACAGATGTTTTCATCATCACACCATTCCGCAACCAGCAAGAAGTTCTGAATTATTATTTGGAAAAGGCGAAAGCAAATGCAGAAATAGATTCGTCGGTAAGTTGTGGTACGATCCACAAAATACAGGGACAAGAGAATAGGACCATCATCATATCCACTTCCATATCAAGAAACACAACTCCTAGAACATACGACTGGGTAAAAAACAACAGTCAGTTAATTAATGTTGGAGTAACAAGGGCGCAGGAAAATTTGATTGTGGTGGCCGATAAAAGGGCAATTGATAATTTATCAAAGAAAGATGATGATTTGTATGCACTAATTGATTATGTGCAAAAAAACGGCACTACACAAATCCAGCAAAGTATCGCCAACAAGTTTACAATCGGATTTTCAAATGATTCAAAATTTGAAGACGAATTTTATAAAACAATGAGCCACTATTGTACGGTACAAGGCACCCGTTTTGAGAGAAATGTAAAAGTAACGGATCTCTTTCCGGAAGAGTTGAACAATCCTTCTGTAGACAAAAAAGAATTTGATGGCGTAATTTTTCAAGGCAAGGAACTAAAAGTGGTATTTGAAATCAATGGTGCTGAACATTATAAAAATAAAAAACGAATGGGCTCTGATAAGATTAAAATGCAATTACTACAATCTAAAAACATCCCTATTTTTTTCATACCTAATCAGTATGTTAAACATTATGAATTTATACGGGAATTAATGAATAAAATCAAAGGAGGTGTTTATCAAACAGCATTGTTTGGAGGCTAAGATTCCACCACCTGATAACAATAAGATCACTTTGCCAGCGAAATGTTTACTCCAGGAGATTCTTCGTAAAGTGTGCGGTGCTCAAACAACTTGTCGTCGTAATGAAAAGGGAGGTGGGAAGCGGTTCGTTGTATGGTTAACGCCGTAGTTGTGAGCATATTGTACCATAGAAAATTTAGCCGAAAATGGTGTTTTGGAAGAGCTGAGATAAATATTTTTGAATGTTCACAGCATCAAGTCCTGCCAATAAGCAAGGCAGCACGCTCATCAAAAACACATCAGCAATGAAAACAGAAAGCATTAAAAACGAGGCAGCAAAGCCGACATATTATCATGGAACGAAGGCAAATTTGAAACCGGGAGACCTGATAGCACCGGGTTTTAAGTCCAACTACGGATCGGGAAAAAAGGCGGCTTACGTCTACTTCAGCGCCACGCTGGATGCCGCCATTTGGGGAGCGGAGCTCGCTGTTGGCGAAGAGCCTGGTAGAATTTACATAGTGGAACCAACAGGCTCTTTTGAAGATGACCCCAACCTGACAAACAAACGGTTTCCAGGCAATCCAACCAAGTCGTACCGAACTGCACAGCCCATTCAGGTATCCGGCGAGGTTCGGGAATGGCAGGGGCACTCGCCAGAGCAACTCAAAGCGATGAGGGATCATCTTGAAAAGCTGAGGGAGCAGGGTATTGAAGCGATTGAGGATTGAGTAGCGTAGCAATACCCCTCGTAGTATACAGCAGGGCGACAGCACTCAACCAAACTGCTGCCGACCCTGCTTTTAGTAAGCCTATTAATTCACATTAGCCGGATCCACCCTTGTTGGCGTGTCTTCTCCTGAGATCATGCCAGTAGCAGCGGCAGCAATGGCCTTGATGGTGTTGGTCATGTGTGCTAAGTCCAGTGTGCTTACTTCGTCGGATGCCTGGTGGTAGTCTTTGTCGACGTCGATGGGCGTGGTACTGATGGAGTGAGCGGGCACGCCTAATCTGGCCAAGGTAGCATTGTCGGAGCGATAAAATAGGTTTTGGTCAGGATATGGATCGGCATAGAACTCATATTCGGTGCCCTTCACGGCCTTTTGCAACAACTCACCAAAGCTGGATTTGTCGAAGCCGGTTACCCAGGCAGTGTTTGGCCCGCTCACGGCAGGCTTGCCTATCATTTCAATATTGAACATGGCCACAATCTCATCAGGGTTCAATTGTTGTGAGAAATACGTCGAACCGTAGCCACCGCCTTCTTCGGCGGTAAAGGCAGCAAACAGAATGGTGCGCTCAGGCTGCGTGCCCATGTCTTTGAAGTATTTGGCCAAAGTGATCACGGCTGTGGTGCCCGAGGCGTCGTCGTTAGCCCCGTTGTAGATGGTGTCTCCTTCGGTGCCTCTGATGCCCAGGTGGTCGTAGTGAGCGCTGAAAAGCACGACTTCGTTGGGGCGCTTTCCGCTGATTTTGCCTACCACGTTCGACAGGCTTTCTGTTTTTACATCGTTCTCTACACTTATGTTCAGAGAACTCACTTCGGTAATATCGGTTAAAACGAGCACATAAGCTTTATCGTTTAATGCCATCACATGGTTACCCCCCGACAAGAAGCCACGGTATCTTTCGAAAATGCCCTTATGAGAAGGATCGGCCAGTATCAGCACCTTTCCCTCCGCACTTCTGGCTTTGGAAATGGCACCCCGGAAGTCGTCGCCAGCTTTGACGGTGATCACTTCAACTTCGTTGGGGCTGGTAATATTGAGCCTTTCACCGTTAACCGAAGCCGTGAGGTTTTCTTCAGCCACGGGCTGTCCGTTGATGGTAACCGAAACACTTTTGGGCGTGATGGTGTACATGTCGAATTTTTGCTCGTAGCTGGTCAGCCCGTCTACATATTCCAATCCGATGGACTGAAATTCGCCCTGAATAAACTTTGACGCTTTTTCAATGCCGGGGCTAAACATTCTTCTACCTTCCATGTCGTCGGCGGCCAGGGTGGTGATGATACGGGTCACATCGGCTTCATTGATTTCGGCTGCTGGCTGACAGCTGATGATGAGTGATGTGAACAATAGGAAGAAAGCTGGGAGGATAGACGTCTTTTGCATGTCAGGTTAAATCAGGGATTTTTAATAGACTGGAAAGTTAATACTTATTTTTTCACTTGGTCAACTGGCTACACACCAATGGCAACTTCTCTATTCTGAGGCGTGACATTTGGAGGGCCTCGTTAGAAGCAAAGGTAATTATTGATATATTAGGAGATATTTGATTCACAAATAGTGTCCTTTCTATTCTCTTAAGAATCTCCATCTACGCACGATGCAACGAAGAAGCTTTATCAAAAAATCCTCATTGACAACTCTTAGTATCACTTTTTTGGGTACTATACAATGGAATTTTAAACGAGTTTTACGTGGTGGCATGTTAAATGTTAATGCACAGCGAATTGAAGACCGGATTACAGGGATGGCTCAATTTGGGCGGAACGACAAAGGCCACGGCTACAGGATGGCGTTTACTCAGGGCGATGTTGAAGGGCATGCGTGGTTTGTTGACCTGATGAAGAAGGCGGGGCTAGAAACAACCATCGACCAGGCTGGGAATATCATTGGCAAACGAAAAGGGAAGAAGCCTACACTCAAACCCATCGCCTTTGGCTCGCACATCGACATGGTGCCTGATGGTGGTAATTATGATGGCACGCTTGGGTCAATTGCTGCGCTGGAGGTAATTGAGGTGCTCAACGAAAACAAGGTAGTGACCGATCATCCCCTTGAAGTGATCATTTTCGCTGATGAGGAGGGGAGTATGATTGGCAGCAAAGCCCTGTCTGGAAAGATCACGCCCGAAATACTGAATCAAACAAGCCATAGTGGGCTCACCATTTCAGAGGGTGTTAAAGTGCTTGGAGGCGACCCTGATACTATTCAAAACGCCCGCCGCAAGAGAGGCGACATCCACACTTTTTTAGAATTGCATATTGAGCAGGGAGGGGTTTTGGAAAAGGAAGGCCTGCAGATTGGTGTAGTGGAGGGGATAGTTGGCATAGAGCATTGGGAGGTGACATTGGATGGTTTTGCCAACCACGCAGGAACCACCCCCATGAGTTTGCGCCAGGATGCCATGCTATCAGCTTCAAAATTGATTATTGCAGTGAATGAGGTGATCAGAGGGACAGAAGGAAGCCAGGTAGGCACCATAGGAAAGATTAATGCCTACCCTGGGGCATACAATGTCATTCCCGGCAAGGTGACCCTGGGGCTGGAGATGCGTGATTTGTCGCCTGAAAAAATCGAACGACTTTTCGCTGAAATAGAAAAGCAAGCGATAGCCATTGCCGAAGAGACGAAGACGAAAATCAGTTTTGTGAGACAGCCGAGCGTAGCGAAGGCGGCACTTACTGATAAAGGGCTCCAGCAGATTATCCACACCTCTGCCCAAAAGTTGGGATTGAGTACCAAATTTATGCCCAGTGGTGCAGGCCACGACTCTCAAAACATGGCAATGATTACTCCTGTGGCGATGATTTTCGTGCCCAGTATAGGTGGCATCAGTCATTCCTTTAAGGAATTCACCAAAACGGAGGACATGGCAAACGGAGCCAATGTGCTGCTGCAGGCGATATTGGCTGCGGACAAAGGGTAGGATTGGGAAGGTTTTGCGATCCCGAAGATTGGCAGGTGCCATGAGCCGAACTAAAGAGCAGCTTTAGGTCTTGGGCTTTCCTCTTCCATGCATCTACTCGGTTATGGTTCATAATTTATTTCTCTGGTGTCGAAAAGTTGATGTCGCCGTGTATTTTTGCCAATGTGCACTGTGGCCACGCTGTGCCTGTCTGCTGCCTAACCCATAATTATTCCGTTTTATGCGCCAACGTTTTGTGAGGGAGTTTGTCCCGATGTTTCTGCTCCTTTTTGCTGCGAATGTACATGCTAAGCAGTCGGGCGCCAGCGAACTTGAGAAGCTGTTTACTGAAGCAAGTAGTGTCCTGTGCCAGGATATGGCAAAGACTGACTCGTTGGCTGCCCGGTTGCTGGAGGTGGCTCAGCAAGCCAAAGACGTCAGCTACCAAGCCCGGGCCTATAAGTTGATGGGGGACAACGCCTCCTGTCAGCAGCAGTTCCAGAAGGCCATTCAAGGGCATGGGCGAGCAGCAGCTTTGTTCGGGCAGGTGGGCGACGACGAGTTTACTATTCGCAGTCTGGTTAATCTGTCCAACAGTTACCTGAAGCTTAGTAAAACAGATTCGGCCCTGGCTGCTCTCAATCAGGCTGAGCTGATCAATCGGCGACTGAAGTCCGACTTTATGGCAGCGCAGATTTACCTGGTAAAGGCCAGCTATTACAGCGACTTCTCTAAAAACGATTCCGTCGTTTTTTATTCGCTCAAGGCATTGAGTCTGGCGGAGAAGATTCCGGACGAATCGACGATAAACAGGGCTGTTATCACGCTTGGTGCTGCCTATTATCAGAACGAAGACTATCAGCTGGCCATCAGGTACTTCCGAAAGTCACGTGAGCAGCTGCTTAGCCAAACCAACCAGGCCAACCTGTCGATAGTCAACTACAACATGGCCAATAGCTACACCGCCCTCAATATGTATGACTCTGCCACCTACTTTTACCAGCAGGCCCTCGAAAGCCCCGGGGTAGAGGGCAATAAGTTTTTGCAGGCCTACTTTTATGAGGGGCTGGCTGAAATGCAGGGCAGAATGGGGCTGTACAAAGAGTCGATTGCTAACCATCTGAAGGCTATTGAGTTGTGCAAAGAGGTGGGGGAGAAACGAAATTTGTCGGCAGCCTATGTGAACCTGTCGGAGATATTTCTCAAGACAGGGAAGACGGCCGAAGCGATCAGGTATGCCGAGCTGGGAGCCGGTCTTTCTCACGACATTGAATTCATTGAAAAAGAATCAGACGCTTACTGGATGCTGAGCAATGCTTACCGGGCGTCGGGGCGGTACAAAGAAGGACTGGAGGCACTGCACAAGTTTTATAAGCTCGACAGCACCATGCTGAACCAAACCAAGGCGTTGCAGATATCGGACCTGAACATCAAATACGAAACGGAGAAGAAGGAGAATGAGATCGACCGCCTGGCACAAATGGCAGAGATACAGGCGCTGCAGCTCAGCCAACAGCGATACCTGATCATTGGCGGGGCGATTGTGCTGCTGCTGGTGATCGCTATTTTGGTGCTTTACTACAGGCAGAGGGCCGACAGGCAAACCCAGGCGTTGACCCAGCTGGAGCAGAAAGCCCTGCGAAGCCAGCTCAATCCTCACTTTATTTTCAATGCGCTGGGGGCCATCCAAAACTATATGCTGCAAAACAAACCCCAGGATGCTGCTTCGTTTATGAGCCGTTTTGCCCGGCTCATGCGCCAGATTTTGGAGAACTCCCGGGAAGATTTCATTTCGCTGGACGAAGAGGTGGCCACGCTGGAAAACTACCTGGAGCTGCAACTGCTGCGGTTCAACAACTCCTTCGAATATGAACTGACAGTGGACGAGGCCATCGACCCAGAGGAGGTATCGATTCCGCCGATGTTTGCCCAGCCGTTGATTGAGAATGCCCTGGAGCACGGACTGAAAGGGAAAATAGACGGAGCCAGGGTGAAGATTACGTTCCGGCAGGAGGGTGAGTATGTACTGCTGACTGTGGAAGATAATGGCAAAGGAATAGCCAGTGAGGTGAAGGCCAGGGAAGGCCACAAGTCGCTGGCGGGTGTGATCACCAACGAGCGGATTGAGCTGTTCAATGCAGGCCTTAAAAGCAAAATACGAATGATTGTAGAGGACCTTGCTGGCGTAGGCAGCTCGGGCACGAGGGTGCAGTTGATGTTGCCTTATAGGGAGGGGTGAGGCGTATTTCTCAGAGTCCCTTGCAGGAGACTCTGAGTGAAAATCTAGTTTTGGCCAGGTGCTACTAAGCGATTTGAAGCTTGTATTTTTGAAGCAGCTCTTCTTGAATAAGGCTTTTTAATGAAGTGTCGGCTGTTGGGATTTCCGGCCATAGCACACCGTCTCCCATGTTTTCAAAATTACTTAATTGTTTGAGGCTGGCAGAAGTTAACCCTTTGAACTGGCTAATCTGACGTTGTAACACGGTGCTATTGTTCAAGATGAAAAGAATTGTATTGTTTTCTTTCTGGACTATAACATTACTGATTTTTAAACCATTGAATACAATAGCTGTTTCGATTGGCGACATTTCCGACGAATAAATATCCACCTGATCATTGTCCTTGAAGTTCGCAAGTATTTCTTCGATGGATTTAATGTCTGTTTTGTCAGTTATTACAGTAGGCATTCCAGTATTCAGTTAGTTGTGCTATATTCTCTTCTGCTAATTTAAGCAATTGTCGCTTCTCTTTTTGCTTGAACCCTTTTAGATAAAAAACCTCAATTTCTGGTTGAATCCATATTTTTCCATTAGCGCCTCCTTTTTTAACGTGCATATGCGCACGTTCGGCACAGTCTGCTGCAAAAAAATAGAAGATGTAGCCCTGGACTGTTAAGACTCTTGGCATGGCTCAAAAATAATCTAAATGGTTAGATTCTCATCAGAGTCCCTTGCAGGAGACTCTGATGGGATGTTTTTCTCAATCCAAATGCTCATTCACCACATCCAGCAAGTACTCCTTAGGATCGCTGGCGTATTGCCAGAACATGATACCGGCGAGGCCATTGTCGTTAACATATTCGCACTTAAGCTTCACAGAGCTTTCGTCGTCGTACACCACCAACTGGTTGTTCTCGGCATTGAACAAGTAAGGTGACTTAGCCGCATCATCCCAGTAGCGTACGAACCCCGGCTTGGCCATCAGGCTGTCCTTGATAAACGTAAAGCCGCCACCTCTCATTACCTCGTCCCGTGGGCGAAGGATGCCCAGGTTATCGCTGCTTTTCATCGTCCAGCTGCGGCCGTAGAAGGGTACGCCCAGCACCAGTTTCTCAGCAGGAACTCCCTGCTCGATATAGGTTTTCACGGCTTTGTCAGCAGAATTTTCTTTTTCATAGCTTTCGGAGGGGTAGAGGTTACTGTGGTGACCAACGGTATCGCCAGCGACATAGAAATCGTAGGCCATGATGTTCACGAAGTCGATATGTTTGGCTACGTCGCCCATGTTAGTGACCTCAAAAAGCCTCGGGAAGCAGGGGAGGGCAGTGGAGACAATGTATTTCTTGCCAGTGGTGACTGCCAAAGCATCCAATTCTTTCCTGATAGCTTCAAACATCAGGGTAAAGTTTTCCTTGTCTTCATCCCTGAATACATTGTCCTCACCTTTCAGGCCGGGGTATTCCCAGTCGATGTCGATACCATCCAGGTTGTAGTCGGCCACGATTTTGGCGCCACTCTTCGCAAATTTTTCCCTTGAGCTGGCTGTAAGCACCGCATCGGAAAAGTTTTCGCTCCACGACCAGCCACCTATCGAGATCACGATTTTCAGGGCGGGATTGCCTTTTTTCAGATAGTTGAGCTTTCGAAAGTTGACGCTGTCAGTTTCGAGGTTGGTTAACCACGCCAGGCTATCTTTTACGTCTACAAAGGCGTAGTTGATGATGGTCAGCTTGTTGGCGTCGATATCTTTTTCATCGAGCAAACCACGGAAGCCTGGTACGTAGCCTATGATTTCTTTTTTTGGCGGTGTTTCAGCGGGTGTTTCCGCCACCGGTTTGGGGCTACAAGCAGCCAGTGCTCCGTATAGTACGAAGGCGCAGTAGGTTAGTCTTTTCATTGCTGATGTATTTGTCTTAAAAGTCAGTATCTGCTTTTTTCAGGTTAAGCTCTTCAATCCAGATATTACGGTAGAACACATCGTGTCCTTCTGCCTGGAGCTTAAGCCCGCCGGGAACATCAGTAATGCCTTTGCCTCCATCATTGCCGCCATCGATGCCGGAGTTGGGGCCGCCCCACACCTGGCTGATGACCTGGTTGGTATGGGCTTTTTTGCCGTTGAAATACATGGTCACCATCGGCTGCTCAGTAAGCTTGCCGTCTTTGAACCGGGCAGCTCTGAACACAATATCATACGAATTCCATTTCCCTAAACCATTGTAGGCGAAATAAGGAGATTCAGATTCGTTGATCACTGCACCCAGGCCATGGCTGGTAGAATCTCCATCCAGCACCTGGATTTCGTACCTGTTTTGCAGATAGACGCCGCTGTTACCGCCGGGATTGACAATGAGGAACTCTACATGGGCCCGGAAATCACGGAATTTCTTGTTGGTCACTATATCGGCCGCACCATATTTGCCCCCCGCCCCGGCAGGATCGTTGCTGCTCATAACTGTGCCACCGTCGACCGGGTCTTTCACAATCTGCCATTTGATCGGTAGCTGTGCAGCCAGCCTGGGGCCGTCCCAATAAGTCCAGTTTTTATCCAGCATATCACGTGAGCCATCGAAGTAGACTACGGCTTTTTTGGTCGGTTTAGCTCCGACATTCATGTTGGACTGAGCGAAAATACTGGTTGCTGAAGCAGCCAGGAATAGGATCAGAAGGGCGTTCTTTTTCATTATTTGTTGATTTGTTAGCTTCAATTATTTCGCACCAGGAACATTCATTTTTACGCCATACACGGCATCCATGGCTGTGATGAAAAGGGTTTTTCGGTCTTTACCACCAAAGCACACGTTGGCGGTCCATCCCTTTCCTGTAGGAATATTGCCGATTTCAGCGCCACTTTTATCATAAATCATCACGCCGCTTCTGCCCGTGAGGTACACATTGCCCTGGCTGTCAAGGGTCATGCCGTCGGAGCCCATTTCGACAAATAGCTTCTTATTGGCCAGCGAACCATCTTTCTGTATGTCGTACACGTAAGTCTTACGGTCGCCTATGTCGGCCACGTACAGGGTCTTGCCATTGGTGGTGCCCACGATGCCATTGGGTTGTTTGAGGTCTTCGGCCACACGGGTCAGGGTTTTGCCCCCAGGGCTCAGGTAGTAGACATGCTGCCCATCTTGCTGCATGGCCGGGTCACGGGTCCAGTAGTCTCTTTTGTAAAGCGGATCGGTAAAGTATATACCACCTTTTTTGTCGACCCATAGGTCATTGGGTCCGTTGAGCAACTTGTTGTCATAGTTTTCGATCAGCGTAGTGTGCTTTCCGTTCTTGTCCCACGACCACAGTTGGTTGTCCATGTCGGCGCAGGCTACCAGGTTGCCTTTCTTGTCAAAATACAGGCCATTGGAGCGGCCGGAAGCAGCAGCGAAGGTGCTTATTTCGCCGGAGGTGGCATCCCAGCGCAGAATGGTGTTGTTGGGCTGGTCAGTGAAGTACACATTGCCGTTTTTGTCGGGTGTTGGCCCCTCGGTAAATTTATAACCGTCACCAAGTAGCTCGACAGTTGCACCGGGTGCCAGCAGTGAGCGGAGGTCTGTTATCTGGGCTTGCACGACCCCTAAGAACAGGAATGAGCAGGCTAAAAATAGCGGTGAAGTTTTTTGCATAAGGAGTGTTTAAGTAGCAGTCATGAATTTCAACTTTTAAACCCAAAGAGAAAAGTATTAGCTCAAAAGATACATGGAAGGTTGCATAACGCTACTTATCAGCCATCTTTTCAAGGCAAAAAATGAACTACTGACTACAAGATATAATTTCAATCATCCCTGCAAATTTAAAAATTTATTTTAAATTTGCAGGGATGATTGAGCGGCTTATAGAAAAGGATTACCTTACTTCTTTGGAAGAGTTTCCAGTTACGGTCCTTATCGGCCCCAGGCGGGTGGGGAAAACTACACTCGTCAAAAGTGCCTTCGTTGAAGCTGAAATGATTTATCTGGATCTTGAGAAGGATTCGGATATCAACAAGCTCCAGGATCCGGAGCTATTCTTTTCTGCTCATATCAATAAGACGATCATCCTCGACGAAATTCAGCACAAGCCGGAGCTTTTTCCATTGATCAGGGCATTGGTAGACGAAAACCGAAGACCCGGCAGGTTTGTGGTGTTGGGGTCGGCTTCGTCGGCACTCTTGAAGCAAAGTTCTGAGAGTTTGGCAGGAAGGATCAATTACCTGGAAATGTCGCCGCTGAGCCTCATGGAGGTGAAACATAAGGTTTCGCTTGACAACCTGTGGATGTATGGAGCCTTTCCAGAGCCTGCTCTGTCGGGCAAAAGGGGTTTCGTTGAGAGGTGGTACCGAAGCTTTATCAACACCTATATTCAGCGGGATTTGCCCCTTTACGGCTTGCCTGCTGCGCCCCATGTTACCAGGCAATTGCTTCAGATGATTGCCTCCATGCATGGCGGAATTTTGAATTACAGCGATCTGGCCAGGTCGATAGGGCTTACTGTGCCCACTGTCAAAACGTATATGATGTTTTTGGAAAATGCGTTTTTGATTACCCTGTTGCAACCGTGGTATGCGAATGTGGGCAAAAGGATCGTAAAATCACCCAAAGTATATATGCGTGACACTGGCGTTTTACATTACCTGTCCAATATTTCAACTTATGATAATCTCATAGGGCATATAGTGGCAGGGCGCTCCTGGGAGGGTTTTGTTATCCATCAGGTGTTGATGGTGCTTCGTACTGATGATGAGGTGTTCTTCTACAGGACGCAGGATGGGGCAGAAGTTGACTTGCTGGTACGCAGAAATGGCCGCTGGCTGTTAGCCGCTGAAATCAAGCTGACGAATTCTCCTGTGTTGACCAGAGGCAGCTACCTGGCAAAAGAGGACTTGCAAGTAGAAATACTTCACGTGATTACACCTGGTGCCGACAATTACAGGATTGCTGAAGGCGTGGAAGTAACTAGTTTAAACGCAATACTGACATTTTTGGCGAGCAATTAAGCGTCTTTTGAAGAAAGCCCAAAGATGCAATAGAGTCATTCAGAGACAAAAGTAGCCTCACACATTAATTCTCATTGCATTTCCCGACTGCTTGTGCTATCCTGAGCTAACAACACACTATCATGGTACTAAGAATATTTACCTGCCTCATAGCTGTTTTCTTAATTGGAGGCCGCTTCAGTCCACTTTTGGCCCAAAAAAAGAGCAAACAAAAGAAGGAGGACAACTCGCCAGAGAGAATAATCCTTGCGGATAAAGGACAAACCCTCTACCGGATTGTCGTTCCGTCGGCAGCCACGGCCGATGAGCAAAAAGCTGCCAACGTATTGCAGGACTACCTGCTTCAAATTTCGGGAGCTGCGCTGCCGATTATCGAAGCTGACAGGAGCCGTAGCCGCTACGAAATAGTGCTTGGGCAAAACGAAAGGCTGGGCGAGTTGGGACTCCCCATCAACCTCAATGAGCTGAAAGAAGACGGCTTCCTGATCAAGACTGATAGTTTGCGGTTGATTATCGCAGGGGGTAATGAAAAAGGGACACTTTATGGTGTTTATAGCTTTCTGGAGAAGTATCTGGGATGCCGGATGTATTCACCGAAGGTAAAGGTGGTACCCAGGCAGGCAACAATTATGTTGGACAAAATTGACGACCTGCAGGTGCCGGTGATTGGTTTCAGAGATACTCACTACAGAGTTACCTGGGACGAGGAATACACCGACTGGCACAAGCTTGATCACGATGCAAAGGGTGGCAGGCCTGACTGGGGCATGTGGGTGCATACCTTCAATGAGCTGGTGCCGCCAGATGTATACTACGATGAACATCCTGAGTACTTCGCCATGGTGAATGGCAAGCGGCTGCCTACGCAGCTATGCCTTACGAACCACGACGTACTGGACATTACTATCCAGAACCTTCGTCGGAAAATAGCAGAAAACCCGGAAGCCAAATATTGGTCGGTCAGCCAAAATGATAACCGGAATTTCTGCACCTGCGACAATTGCAAGGCCATTGATGACCGGGAGGACTCACCTTCAGGTTCTATCATCCAGTTTGTGAACCAGGTGGCCGACCAGTTTCCGGATAAGATGATTTCTACCCTGGCCTACGAGTATGGCCGGGCCGCTCCCAAAACTTTGATTCCGAGAGACAACGTCAATATTATGCTTTGCAGCATTGAGGCTTACAGAGACAAGCCGATTGAAGCAGACACTACCAGTGCCGATTTTGTGAAGGACGTGCAGGACTGGGGCAAGATCGCCAAAGACATCATTGTGTGGGATTATGTCATCCAGTTCAATCACCTGATCAGCCCTTTCCCAAATCTTCACACCCTCAAGCCGAATATTCAGTTTTTTGCCAAAAACGGAGTAAATGCACTCTTCGAGCAGGGCAATCGGGAAGTGGGCGGCGAATTTGCAGCCTTGAGGGCCTACCTGCTATCGAAGCTGATGTGGAACCCCGAAGAAGATGTGGCGCGGCTGATGAGTGATTTTCTTAACGGCTACTATGGAGCAGCGGCGAAGCCCATACAGCAATACATCGATGAAATGACGCAAGCACAGGCTGCTTCCAGCCAGCCGCTGAGGATTTTTGGTTCGCCCAACGAAGCGTCAACAAGTTACCTGTCACCCGAACTGATGAAGCGGTACGAGGAATTGTTTAATGCTGCTGAGCTGGCCGTTGCCGATTCAGTCCAACTACTGGAGCGGGTGAGAATAGCCAGGCTTCCGCTTGAATACGCCTGGATGGAGCAAGCGAAAAAGAAATATGCAGGAGAAGGAGGGGTGTTTCAGAAATTTGGAGATCGTTGGGAGGCAAGTACTACGTTTCGCTCAAAAGTTGACGATTTTACTGACTTGTGTATTCGGGAAGGAGTGACACAGGTAAAAGAATGGAGTACCTCGCCCGACGAATACAGAACAGCCAACTATCGCCTGCTGGCGCAGGGCATGAATGAGCACCTGGCTTATGGTAAAAAGGTCACTTTCATCAGCCCGGGCAATAATGCGGTAACGGCTGAGCATGCCAAAATGCTGACCGACGGCGTCCGTGGCAGCCAGGACTATACCTACAACTGGTTCAGTTTTTCAGGACAAGATTTGGAAGTGGTAATCGACCTGGAGGAGCTCCAACCCGTGCGCCGGATTGAGTCGGCCTATTTTCAATATGGCTTCTGGTTGAGGCTTTTTCCGAGAAAGGTAGAGTATTCACTTTCTGCTGATGGAGAGAACTACACTGTTGTGAGTGCTGTGAATAATACCCTGCCCATTGATCAATACGGAGGGCAGCAGCGGGACTTCATTGGTGAGTTTACCCCACAAAACGCCAGGTATGTCAAAGTGAAGGCTTATTCAATAGGCAACACACCAGGATGGCACCCAGGAGCAGGAAGGCCAGCCAATATGCTGATTGATGAGATAGTGGTGGAATAGCATCGACGAACCTGCACGCCAGAAATCTTTGATTGACCTGATCCATTACTTCTGTTAATGGATCGAAATGCTATTTATTCCAGTAAATTTTCAGGTTGTTGCTGGCCCTTCCGGCGGCTACAATGTCCAGTTTGCCGTCGCCGTTCAAATCCATTACCTGCAAATCTTCACAAGCCATGCCATTGTCGTCAACCCATTGCGACTCCCATTTCCCTCCATTTACTTGCTGATAGAGCTTGATACCTACCTTCCCCTCGGCATTGGGCACTCGCCATCCGGCGACGATTTGCTCATTGCCGGTGCCAAGAAAATCGGCCACCGCCAGGGCGTGGCCTTCTTTCAATTGGTCGTCCAGCACTACCCTTGTCCTTTCATTTCCCAGGTAAGCCACCACCGCATTTCCATGCATTGGCTCAATTGTGGCGAGGAGGCTATTGCCGACCCGTATTTCTCCGGCTCCGTACTCCATTCCTGTTATCTTTTTGGCTGCCCCGGAGGAGCTCTTACCTGCGAAATTCTGAATGACCCTCACACCCTCCTTGCCACCAAAATACAAGCTACCACTCTTTGGCCCTGAAGCTGCCACATCCAGGTTGTGGGTCATGTGCATGTTGTTATCTAAAACCACGCTATTCCAGTCACCTTCAACGTTCTTTGGGTATTCGTAGGCGATGATTTTCACCCCGTCTCCTTCGCCTCCTTTGTTGTTTCTGCCGTGCAGGGGCACCACTATGAGGTGAAATTTACCGTTTGATGCCTTTGCCCAGCGCATCCGGTGAATGGTAGGCTCGTGTGGAAGCTTTACGGCCTTCCACAGCTGAGTTCGATCTTCGGGCGCTATCAGGTAGTGAACGGAGCCCGATTGTGCTGCGTTGCTGGTTTCGCCAGGATTCCACTGAGCACCTACAGCTACTTCTACTTTGCCATCTCCGGTGATGTCCATTGCCGCAATGCACACGTTGTCCCGCTCGGTCAGGTTGTCGATCATAACAAACTTCTTCCAGTCGCCATTTCGGTACCAGACGAACTGCTTTTTGTCGGCCAGGAGAATGTCGGGCTTGCCGTCGCCATCAACGTCGCCCAGTGCGATGCCGTAGCCAATCGCTACCTGATCGTCAATTAACTGTGCTTCGAATGGGAGCTTGGGAGGTGTGGTAAACATCAGGATGATGAGACTGAGGAAGTAAATCATGGCGTATCTTCTTTACATGGAAAAAGCAACAACCCGGCTGCTGAGCTCCGGGTTGTGGGCTATTTGCAAATGAAAATACGAATTTCTTATCGAAATACGGAGCAAACCGGCAACTACCTGTACACCAGTCTGATCCTCCCATCTGACGTGGTTAGGTTCACATCTACACCGCCACCGTTGGTCTTGCCATCGATGACCTCTTTTGTTGACCGTCCTGAGAAGTTGACCAGCGGCACGTCGACGGATTCTCCTTTCACATAGAGGTTCATACCCAGATTGTCGGGCACAGAAATCTCTATGTTGCCGTCGGAGGTTTTAGCCCTTAAAGAGCCCCTTAGCTCAATGATATTGCCTTTGATGCTGCCGTCCGATGCAATGGCTTCCATTCCCCCGGCCAGGTCTTCGAAATAGATGTCGCCGTCCGACGTTTGGGCGGTGTGTGTTTTTCCTTTGGCGTTGTAAATTTCTATGTCGCCGTCGCTTGTGTGAGCCCTGGCGGTTCCATTGATATTTGTCAGCCTTATGTTACCATCACTTGTCGTAGACTCTACATCTCCTATTACATTGTTGAAGTCGATGTTGCCATCGCTGGTGCGGCTGTAAACACTTCCTTTGATTTTCTCACCTCTGATATTGCCATCCGACGTCACGCCGGATACGTCTCCGGTAATTTCTGCAAGCACGATGTTGCCATCACTGGTCTTTAGCTTCTGGCTGGCAGTCATGCCTTTTATCGTTACATTACCATCTGACGACCTCAGGTCACCGGTGGTTTCTTTGGGAGCATACACTTTAAAGTCCACATTGATGCGGTCTCTCCAGTCAATATTCCAGGAATTATTGGGGTATTTCACCGTAATGTCAACACTGCTGCCGGTTTTGATGATGGTGAGTGTCAACTCTTCTTCCAGCTGAGTTCTTGAGATATCAAGCATGCGGCCGTTTTGTTTGACCACAAAAAACACCTCGATCTCGCTGCCATTGCCGGGCAGCACATCAATGTTGCCGTCGGAAGATGATATGCTGAGTTGCGCAGGTGTTGAAACTTTGTAGGTTTCTTTGAAAGAGTAGTCAAAGTCCTGGGAGATAGCGGAAGAGACCGTTACCAGTGCGAAGAAAAGTAGTAGAGCAATTGATTTCATTTTATTTGAGTTTTGTTAGAAAAGCATGGTAATGAACCACACTGGTTAAGACGCTTGTCGTTGCCAGTGTGGTTACACTATTTAAAGATGCTTTTCGGGCTCAAAGGTTGCGTTGCCTTCTTTTTTTATTTTTTACTCATACCGCAGGCAGTCAGCCGGGTTGACCCTGGCCGCTCTTAAAGTTTGTACCCCGACTGTCACCCAGGCGATAATCATTGCAGCTATGCCTGCTCCGGCAAAATACCATATCGTTAATTCAATCGAATAGGCGAAGTCCTGTAGCCAGTTGCTGGTCAGGTAATAGCTGATGGGCAAAGCTATCAGGATGGCAGCTCCCACCATTTTGGTGAAGTCGGACGTGAGCAGCCACACAATGCTCCAGACTGAAGAGCCAAGGATTTTTCGGATGCCGATCTCCTTGAGACGACGCTCTGCGGTGAAGGATGCCAGACCAAACAAGCCAAGGCAGGAGATAAGGATCGCAAACCCTGCAAAATACTTCGACAGGCTGCTGACCCTCTGCTCGGCCACGTACTGTGCCTGGTAGTCCTGATCGAGAAAACTGTATTCGAACGAATAGCCAGGGTTGAACTCCCCATAGAAAGCTTCGAGCCTTTCCAGCGTTTCTTTCTCTTTGCCCGCTTCCAGCTTCACCATCACCTTCAGGGTCTTGCCCGGCTCGAGCCTGATAACCAGTGGATTTACCTTTTGATGTAGAGACTCAAAGTGAAAGTCTTTTACTATACCAATGATTCTCTTGTCACCACCCCAAAAATTCACTGTTTTGCCTAGGGGGGCTTCCATGCCCATCACTTTGATGGCCGATTCGTTGAAAATTACACCTTCTTCATCTGCACCAAACTCTCTGGAAAACGACCGTCCTTCCAGCATCTGTATGCCGAGGGTTTCTATTTCTTCATAGTTGACGGTCACCACCTCAAAGCGGATATTATCTTCCGGGTTTTTTCCTTCCCATACAACGCCCTGGGTTGAATTTTGGGAACCAACAACGATAGATTGAATTGTGGAGGCATTCACCACACCCGGGATATTCCTGATTTCAGCCAGAAAAGCGTCCTGGTTCTCCACCACTTTACCTTCTTTGTCAAAATGGATGACGTTTTCTTTGCTGTATCCCAGATTTTTCGATTGCACATAGTTCACCTGCTGGTAAACGACCACCACCGATACGATCAGAATCACAGACATGGCAAACTGGAAAACGACCAGCCCTTTTCTTGCCCACAGCTGCCCCACCGATGTGCTGATCCTGCCGCCTTTCAGTACGAAAGCTGCATTGAATTTTGAAAGATAGAGGGCTGGGTAGCTGCCGGACAATAGCCCCGTAGCGAATGTGATCACCAGAATCATTGCAACCAGGCTCAAATCGAAGTTGAGCGATAGCTGCTTGCCGGTGATGTCATTGAACTGAGGAAGAACGAGTAGCACAAGCAATAGGGCTACCACGAGCGAGAAGAGAGTGAGCAAAATGGACTCGTTCAGATATTGAAAAATCAGAGACTTTCGATCGGCGCCGATGGCTTTTTTTACGCCTACTTCTTTCACTCGCCGGGAGGCCTTAGCGGTGGACAGGTTCATGAAGTTGATGCAGGCTATCAGGAGGATGAAAATAGCGATAATGGAAAAAAGCCTGACATATTCAATTCTTCCTCCGGCTTGAACGCCGTTTTCGTAGGAGCCATGCAGGTACCTGTCGGAGTATTTGGCCGCAAAAAGTGTAACGGTGGAGGTTTCACGCTTCGATTTGATGTAGCCTGCAATTTTTTTATTGAACTCGTCGATATTTGTTCCTTCCTTAAGTACCAGATAAGTGTTGGGGCCATGGTTTCCCCAGTTGACTTGTCTGCCGGCTAAATCACTCATGTTTTGCCACATTTTCCAGTTGAGGACCATATCAAAATGCTCAGTGGAGTTGGTAGGTAGATTTTCGAAAACCGCCGTTACGGCCACTGGATATTTGAAGTTGATAATTTGAACTTCCATTGTTTTGCCAACAACATTTTCAGCCGTTTTGAAAATTTTCTCCGCAAGATCTTTTGAGATGGCTATGGAGCCGATGCCATCTAATGCTTGTTCGGCATTTCCTTCAATCAGCGGGAATGAAAACATCTTGAAGTAATCCTTTTCTGCAAACTGACCTGTGGCTTTGAAAAAGTTGCTGCCTTGCACCAACGTGAAGTTACCAAACCACTCGGATGGCGTTACGCCGGTGGCCATTTCAATCTCAGGAAATTCTTTGAGCATGTTCTCAGCGAGGAAGTCAGGCGTGCTGGGCCCGGTAGTCAACTCATTCGTCATTTGATGGTTCATCATGACCTGATAGAGCCTGCCGTCGTTTTTGTGGAATTTATCTACATGAAGCTCGTCGTTCACCCAAAGGTAAATGAGCAGCGCACAGGCCAGGCCGGTTGACAGACCAACCAGGTTGATAAAGAAGGAGCTTTTGTACTTCTTAAAGTTCCGGAAGGAAAGTAATAAGTTGTGCTTGAACATGGTTGTAATATTTGAGTTTGTTGACTGTGTCTTTCTTATTGCAAAAGGTCTTAGATAGTGAAGTGTTTGGTACCAGTAATTGCGTCGGGCTTTTGATAGTGACTTCCTTTCGGCCGTCAGATAGAATTTCTCCTCCAGATCGCCCAGCACTTCCTCGGCGAGGTCGTCTCTGAGAAGCTTTAAAAGCAACTTCCCGGCAAGACGTGGAGGAGTGTTTGTTTTGTTCATGCTATTTGGACGCTTTTATTATGTATGGCTTAATATTCATCTACTCGCTTTTCAGGCTTCTACCGGGGTTCACCATCGCCGCCCGGATGGTTTGGTAGCTGACAGTCGCCAGCGTGATAATGAGTGTGCCTGCCAGCGTGACTACGAACACCCACCAGTTGAGCGTGGTATGGTACTCATAGTTATCAAGCCAGCCAGTCAGCAGATAGTAGGCCATTGGAATGGACACGAGAGATGATATGACCACAAGAGCCGCAAAGTCCCTGGAAAGCAGTTTCCAAAGGTCGAACAGTGAAGCACCCAACACTTTTCTCACACCAATTTCCTTGGTGCGTTGCTCTGCCACGAATGAGGCCAGCCCAAAAATGCCCAAACAGCTGATAAAGATGGCCAAAGATGCGAAAGCGGTGGCCAGCTTGCCAATCCGCTGTTCGTTGCCAAATTTCCTCGCATATGCCTCGTCAACAAACTGATATTCGAACGGTTGAGATGGGTTGAATGTAGTGAAGACGGCTTCAATAGTTGCCATGGCATCGCTGCCGCTCACAGTGGGATTGAGCTTGGCGATCACATAGTTGCCGGGGTCATTGTTAACATAGTAGACAGTAGGCGCCACGGGCTCATAAGGAGAGCTGGCAATGACGTCTTTGACAACACCCACCACCTTTAGCGGATCGCCAAACCATTTCACAGTTTCTCCCACCGGACTTGGCAGACCCATAAATGCAACAGCCGCCTCATTTAAAATCACCGCTGAGCTGTCCGATCCAAATTCTTTTGAGAAGTCCCGGCCCTGTGTTACCTCCCAGCCAATGGTTTGGCCAAAGTCGAAGGAAACACCTACCGTAGGGAAATCGACCGAAAGAGCGGGATCTTTACCGGGCCAGTCGAAGCCACTGGTAGTTGACCAGGTGCTAGTGAGCGGGCTCTCCGATTCAGCCATTTCTACGATGGCGCCAGCGTTTGTCAGCTCTGTTTTGACGGCTTCAAAATGGTCATGAATATCATTGGTCAGGAGAGGCATAGCCACCAGGCCGTTTGAGTCATAACCCAGGGGTCTGTTTCTGGCAAATTCGATCTGCTTAAATACGACCAGTGTGCCCACGATCAAAATAAAGGAAATGGAGAATTGAATGACCACCAACACTTTGCGTGGAATAGTCGCCATACGGCCTGCTTTGTAGGTGCCTTTGAGCGCTCTCACCGATTGTATCGATGAGAGGTAGAGCGCAGGATAGCTGCCTGCAATAAGGCCTGTGAATAAGGTGAAGCCAATGCCAATCATCCAGAAAATCGGGTTATTCCAAAGGATTGCTATCTGCTTGTCTGCCACTTCGTTGAAAAATGGCAGCGACAATTGAACGATGATGACAGAAAGAAGAAAAGACAGGCAAGTGACCAAAACTGACTCGGTGAAAAACTGTGCTATCAGGTGGCTTCGGTGGGAACCAATTGCTTTGCGAATGCCAATCTCTCTTGCTCTTTTTTCGGATCTGGCGGTGCTGAGGTTCATGAAGTTGATGCAGGCCATCAGCAGAACGAAGCCTCCAATGATGCCAAACAGCCATACGTACTTGATCCTGCCGCCCACGTTCACTCCGTTTTCAAAGTCAGAGTACAAGTGCCAGTTGCTCATGGGGTCAAGAAAGAGTGCCGGTTGCTTTTTGGCCAATTCGGAATTTACCTTTTTGAGCTTTGCATCTTTTATCTTGGCCGAAATAGCACTTAGGTTTGCATTTTCGGGCAACTCCACGAACACCTGAAAGGCGTTGGGCCGCCACGGATCATTCATTGTTCTGATCCATTCGGTGGCGTCGTAGTACAGCTGCCATGGCGCAAAGAAGGAAACGTTTTTGAAGGTGGAGTTGCCCGGCAGGTCTTCGTAAACGCCTGTGACGAACACATTCATCCGGTTGTCGAGCTGAAGCTGCTGTCCAACCGGGTCGTTATCTCCAAAATAAGCTTTTGCCAGTGATTGCGAAAGCAGGATGGAAGCGGGGTCCTGTAAGCTGTTCCGGCTGCCGGCGATCATTTTTAGTGTCAGCACCTCGGGTAGGTTCGGCTCTACAAACAACCCGGTTTTGGTGAGCTTTTTGTCACCTGCTGCGATGATCATTTCCCATTGGCCGGAAGCGAGGATCACCTCTTTAAAATCGCTGCCATAGCTACTTCTGAGCTCCTCAGCCAGTGGGTAGGGAGCAGTTCTCCAGGTCTGGATTTCTCCGTTGTTGGATACGTTTTGTATTACCTGGGCCACATGGTCATAGTTTTCGTGGTACTTGTTGTACGACAACTCGTCCCAGATCCACAGGCCAATGAGGATGGCGACTGCCATGCCCCCCGAAAGCCCGGCCGTATTGATAAACGAATGGAGTTTGTTTTTCCGAAGGTGGCGTCCAGCAGTTTTGATGTAATTGATGTACATGTCGATGTTATTTGAGTTTGTTGACCGTTTCGATTTTCTTAAAGCAAATGGTCTCAGGTAATTCACTACCTGGTACCAGTAATTCAGCTTCGTCCGCCACGTCGACTTCCTTTCCACCGTCACATAGAACTTTTCCTCCAGGTCGCCCAGCACTTCTTCGGCGAGGTCGTCTCTGACCACTCGTTGGAGGAGCTTTTCAGCCAGGCGGGGTGGGGTCGTTGGCTTGCTGTTGTTATTCATCCCTTAAAGCATCTATCGGATTATCCTGGGAAACCTTGAACGCCTTGATAGAAATTGTGCCAAAGGCAATGATGAACACCAAACATGCCGGTAAGGCAAAATACCAGACGCTCAGGTCGATTCTGAAGGCGTAGAGTTGCAGCCAGTCGTTGACCAGAAAGTAAGTGACGGGAAGTGCCACGGCCATTGAAATCACAATCAAAACCATGAAGTCTCTGGAGAGCAGAGACACAATGTTATAGACTGTGGCTCCAAGTACTTTTCTGATGCCAATCTCTTTGGTTCTTTTGGCTACGGTGAAGAGGGTAAGGCCAAACAACCCGAGGCAAGCGATCAGAATGGCAAAGGTGGTGAGCAGACCAAAAACCTCCTGAAATTGCTGATCCGCTTTGTATTGCTCGTCAAACTTTTGATCCAGAAAGAAGAAATCGAACTGGCTGTTGGAGAAGTTCGAAGCATAGACTTTTTCGATGGTCTCTAGCTTGGCCGAAAGCTCTCCTTTTTCGAGTCTCACGCTCAAAAGTTTGTTGTGCCCGGGATCAAAAATGAAGATCATCGGGATGTAGGGCGACTTGGCAGTGGTTTGATGAAAATTCTTAACTACTCCTGCGATGGTTACTGACCGACCCCAGAACTTTAATTCTTCTCCGATGGCCGCTTCCGGACTCACCAGCCCCCACATTTTCACCGACTCTTCATTGACAAGCACTTTTCCTTCGTTGGTGCTTCCGGAGATGAAATTGCTTCCTGCCAGCATTTCCATTTCCATAGTAGGGACGAAGTCTGCATCGATAAAATTGACGTAGAAATTGATGCTTTGTTTTTCGACTGCACTGACCAGATTCACATAATTGGTCGAACCCATTTCACTAGTGGGAAGGCCAGGCACACACCCGGAAATAGTGGCTGATCTGAATTGAGCTCGAGACAGCAGCTCAGCTTTGAAGGTTTTGATGTTTTCATTTCCATCATTGCCGCCTGGTGTCCGAATAACGACTGTATTGCTCATGTTTGCGCCCAGGTCTTTGGCTCGCATGAAGCCTATTTGCTTGGTAACGATCAAGGTCTGGACAATCAAAAACATGGTAATGGCAAACTGAAAAATAACCAGTCCTTTTCTGAGAAGGGTGCTTTTGGAGGAGTGCGTAAATTTGCCTTTGAGTACCTGCGCTGGCTTGAATCTAGATAGAATAATGGCGGGGAATATCCCAGACAATAAGGTGCTTCCAACAATGAATGAGGCCAGGGCGATCCAGAAAAAGTTTTCATGTAGAAATGTAAACGAAGCAGGCAGGTTGGCCACATATTTGAACCAGTCAAAAGAAAGAGTAACGAGCGCAATAGCGCTCAATGCAGACGCCATGTTGATGAGAAACGATTCGGTGAGAAACTGCGCTCTCAACTGATTGACCGAAGAGCCAACCACTTTCCTGATTCCTACCTCTTTCGCTCTGTCAAGCGCCCTTGATGTCGAAAGGTTGATATAGTTGGCAATGGCCATTAGGATAATTAGCACCGCAACACCAAGTAATATAAATACGGAGGCGGCATCTCCGTTCCTTTCCAGCTCGTAGGACTTATCAGAATACAAGTGGATATCCCGGATGGGCTGAGCAATTACTATTTCGTTTTCTATCTTTTCTTCGTCAATGATTTTGTCGCTGAAGGCCGCCAGGTGTTGAGTAAATAATTCGTAGTTCTCTGCACTGTTTAATAGCAGATAGGTGTACAAATCGTTGTTATCCCAGTTCTCGCCGTCTTCACCAAAAGTAGCCCTCAGGGTAGGATACGATATGAGCATATTTACTTTTAGGTGGGTGTTTGCCGGAGAGTCTTCAATTACCCCAGCAACACGATAAGCAGCGTCGGGAGACGTCATCCAGATAGTTTCACCCACCACGTTGGTCTTGTTGAAGTACCGCAAGGCAACGGATTCTGTAAGAACTACTTCGTGTGGATTTAAAAATAGACCTGCGCTTGTGCCATGTATAAGTTGGTAATTGAACATGTCAAAGAAGGAGGCATCGACTGCAAAAATGCCCGACTGTCTGAAATAGCTTTCGCCAACTTTGAAATTTCTCTCATTAAGTGGGCGGGCTCTGGCAAAATCTTCGACTTCCGCAAACTCTGAAGCAATTCTAGGACCCATGGGATGATAGGTTTCCGCATCCTGGTCGGTGAGCGTTTCTCCATTCATGTAGTCCATCGTAATTCGCACGATGCGATCAGCCAATGGGTTGTCTGCCTCGTAGCTTAGCTCAAACCTCGCATACAGAATAATTAGCAGCGTAAGCGCTAAACCTGTTGACAGCCCAACCAAGTTGATAATGAATGAACTTTTGTGCCGCATAAAGTGGCGGAAGGAAAGCAGTAAGTTGTGTTTAAACATGACCGTATAATTTGAGTTGATGAACCTTTTCGATTTCTTGATGGCAAATGGCCTCAGGTAATTCACCACCTGGTACCAGTAATTCAGCTTTGCCCGCCACGCCGACTTCCTTTCCATTGTTACATAGAACTTTTCCTCCAGGTCGCCCAGCACTTCCTCGGCGAGGTCGCTTCTGAGCACTCGGTGAAGCAGTCGTTCTGCTAAAGGTGGCGGTATGTGGGTGCGCTTTTTCAACCAAAGTTTAGTTTGCCAGTGGCAAAGGCCGGAAACTGACTCCACAGCGAAACCCTAAAGTCTCTTGAAGTCTCCAATGCTCGTTGGCCACTGGCAGTGATGGTGTAGATGCGCTTCCTGCGCCCGCCCCGCTCGGCCGTGGCCTGGCCCATTTCCGATTCGAGAAAGCCCTTTTCCTCCAGCCGGTTAAGAGTGGAGTGCACAGCTCCGATGGAGACTTCTCGTTTCGTCTGACTTTCGAACTCTTCTGCTACTTTGAAAGAGTAGGCTTCTTCTCCCAGAATGCCCACAAGTAGTAAAAGAACTTCTTCAAATTCGCCCAATTTTGTTTCCTTCATGGTATATGATACTAGATTGTAGAGCTAATATACGAAGAGAGTTTTTATTTGTTCTACTTTTTAGTAGGAAATGCTTCTTTAAACACGAATGGCGAAAACAAAAATTCCTTTATCGAGATAAATCGGTGTCGAACGGATATTTGGGGGAGCTGATCGAATATCTTGATGATACGGCATATATTTGACTACCTTATGGTGGCAACCTTTAAGTGAGCATGGAAAAGTTAGTTTGGTCAGTGATTTTTATTTTTTGTGTCTTGTTTTCTTTCAAGACGGAGGCACAAATAGCCAGCATCGACAGCCTGGAAGTTGAGTTGAAGCTGGCAAAGGAAGATACAGCCCGGCTGAGAATCTACGTCGACCTGATTGAGCTTTACGATAAACTCTCTCCTTCAGAAAAAGCCATGCAAAGAGTACTCGAAGGGTTGGATCTGGCCAAGAGAACAGGCAATGAATTTGCTCAGGCAAAACTCATGCAATTTCGTGGACAAATTTATAATGAGCTTTACCGGTCAGACTATGATGGTGCGTTGTCATTTTTAGCCCAATCTATTCAGCTGCATAGAAAACTCTCAAAAGCCAATCCAGGCAATTTTGCTCAGCAACGGGAAATTGTAAGTGTACTTAACAGCACGGGTTACATTTATTGGCAGTGGGGAAAGCTCGTTACAAGCCTTTTTTATTACGACTCCACCATCCGTTTAGGAAACAAGTTAAGGTTGATCGATTCAACTGACTTCCGAACCAACAGGCTTCTCGGCATTGCGCTGAATAGCAAGGGAGCCGTGCTGTGGGGCTTAGGTAACTATAGCGAAGCCATTGAAAGTTATATAGAAGCGTCTGCCTATTTCGAACAGTTGGGCATGACCAAGTTTCTAAGCCTGGCGATGTCCAATATAGGGCTCATCTACGAGTCGTGGGGACAAAAAGAGGATGCTCTTTTTTATTTTAAAAGGGCAGTGAGCCTCGCCAGAGAAGCAGAGGATCAGTCGGCGACTGGCTATGCACTCAACAATATGGGCAGCTTCATGCGTTCGGCGGCACAGTACGATTCTGCACTATATTATTTTCAATTATCGCTGGAAGAATATGCTGAGGATAACATAGGTGGGATTTGGCTGAACTTAAATGGTTTTGGAAAGACATATGCCAAAATGAAAGCTTACGATAAAAGCCTCGACTACTTTTTCAAAGCTTTGCTATTGGCCGAGGAAACCAATTCTGATTACAGGCGTGCGCTGGCTAAGGAAAGCATCTCGGCGACCATGGCAGATAAGGGAGACTACAAGAACGCTCTTCAGTATGCCAATGAGAGTAATGCCATCGCAGAAAAGTATGGATACAAGGAAATAATAAAGGACAACTACCTCAATATATCGAGGATGTATTCACTCCAAAATAACTATCAAAAGGCATACGAAACCTACCAGCGATACTCCGAAGTCAAAGATTCTTTGTTTTCCGATGAGAAATTTCGGCAGATCACATTCATGAAGGAACAGTTTGAAGCGGAAAAGAAAGAAAGCGAAAACGAGTTGCTCAGGAGAGATAGCTTGCTCCGGGATCAGGACCTGCAGCGAGCCCGCCTTGAGCAATATGGGTTGATAATATTGCTAATCGCCATGTTGACTTTCGGAGGGTATTTTGTGGTGACCAACAGGAAAATCAAAGGCATCAATAAAGTGCTCACCGGAAAGAATCTTGAGATAACCCGGCAAAAGGAGGAGCTTGCGTTGCAGGCAGAGGCACTCAGGAAGTCGAATGAGATAAAGAACCTTATGTTTTCCATCGTTTCTCACGATTTACGAGGGCCTATTGTGAACCTGGGTGGGTTAGTCGGACTAATTAGCAATGAGTCAATTTCGAAAGAGGAGTTCCAAAAATTGCTCCCAACTGTCTTGACTAATATTGGCAGCCTCACCGCTCTGACCGACAACTTGCTCTACTGGGCACGAAGCCAGATGGAAGGGATAAAGGCCGTGCCTCAAAAGTTTGATATCAAGGAACATTTGGGGCCGAAAATGCAGCTATACGAAAGAGCAGCGCTTGAGAAGGGAATTATATGCATTGATAACCTGGAGCCTGCCACTATGGTATATGCTGACCCATATATGGTTGAGTTGGTGGTTCGTAACCTGATAAGCAATGCCATTAAATTTTGCAACGCAGGCGACACCATCACCACTTCTTCAAAGGAAGCAAATGGCTTTGTAGAAGTAACAGTCGAGGATACGGGGCAGGGCATACCGCCTGAATACATGGAGCGCATCTTTAACGACATTCAGTTCACAACACTCGGCACCAAAAACGAGAAAGGAGTTGGCCTTGGACTGATGATGTCCAAGCATTTTGTGGAGGTGATTGGTGGCAGGATTTGGGTGGAAAGCATTTTCAAAAAAGGAAGCAGCTTCCATTTTACAATTCCCGTTTCTTGAAATCATGGCTTCCTGGAGGAAAGTCAAAACGATAAAATTCCAGCATTGAGTTAGGCTAAATCACCAGATCAGCCCTGGAGGCGTTGAAGGGGACGTTATGTGCCATCTACCGGCTGTGCTATTTTTTTTGCAGGTTCAAAGCATATTGTCTCACCACTTTAAAAGCATTTTCCAATTCTATTCCTTAATTTTGCACCCTCTTTTGAATTAGTAATTGCGCTTTTTCAAAATTATTATCGCAAGACAACACTTAAAGACAGAATAAAAAATGGGAAGCACGCTGTTTGATAAAATTTGGGATGCCCATGTAGTAAAGGAGATCAAGGACGGCCCGAGCGTTTTGTATATTGACAAACACCTCATTCACGAGGTTACGAGTCCTCAGGCCTTTGGAGGCATCGAAAAGAGGGGCGTGCCAGTGTTTAGGCCGGAAAGAACAGTGGCTACGCCAGATCACAATATCCCAACCATCGATCAGCACCTGACCATCAAAGACCAGTTGTCAAAGTTTCAGGTAGACAAGCTGACTGAGAACTGCGAAAGGCACGGCATTACGCTGTATGGCATCAACCACCCTTTTCAAGGGATTGTGCACGTGGTGGGGCCTCAAATGGGCATCACACAGCCTGGCATGACCATTGTTTGTGGCGATAGTCACACCTCAACGCATGGTGCATTTGGCAGCATTGCTTTTGGTATAGGCACCAGCGAAGTCGAAATGGTGCTGGCCACGCAGTGCATCATGCAGCCCAAGCCAAAGAAAATGAGAATCACAGTCAATGGCGACCTGCACAAGTCGGTAACTGCCAAAGACCTTATTCTTTATATAATTTCCAAGATTTCTGCATCAGGCGGAACGGGCTACTTTGTCGAGTATGCAGGTTCAGCCTTCACCAGCCTTTCTATGGAAGGCCGGATGACTGTCTGCAACATGAGCATCGAAATGGGTGCCCGTGGTGGTTTGATCGCCCCAGATGAAAAAACATTTGAGTACATCAAAGGCAGAGAGTTTGCGCCAAAAGGTGCTGACTGGGACAAAGCTGTGGCCAAATGGAAGCAGCTTTACTCTGATGCCGACGCCAAATTCGACAAGGAACTAACTTACGATGCTTCTGATATCGAGCCAATGATTACCTACGGCACCAACCCTGGCATGGGTGCTAAAATCAAATCGCATATTCCGAAGCTCGACGAGATGCCGGCCAGCGAGCGGTTGTCGTTCGAGAAGTCGATGAAGTACATGGGATTCAATGCCGGCGATGAGCTGCAGGGCAAGCCTATCGACTACGTGTTTGTAGGCAGCTGTACCAACGGCCGCATCGAAGACCTTAGGGCTGTTGCAGAATTTGTGAAAGGCAAAAAGAAGGCAGATAACATCACTGCCTGGATTGTGCCGGGCTCAAAAATGGTAGAGAAAATGGCCATTGAGGAAGGCATAGTGGCAACACTGGAGGCTGCAGGCTTCAAAATGCGTCAACCTGGCTGTTCGGCATGTTTGGCAATGAATGATGATAAAATTCCATCTGGCAAATACGCCGTATCTACTTCAAACAGAAACTTCGAAGGAAGGCAGGGCCCGGGCTCAAGAACCTTGCTGGCCAGCCCGCTAACGGCAGCAGCAGTGGCAGTTACCGGTCACTTAGTCGATCCCAGAGAAGTAATGTAATTCACCCTAATCAGAACACTATCATGGCAAAAGATAAATTTCACACCCTAGTAAGTCGTGCGGTACCTGTCGACGTTGAAAACGTTGACACAGATCAGATTATTCCTGCCAGGTTTTTGAAGGCAACCACCCGGGAGGGATTTGGTGACAACCTGTTCCGTGACTGGCGATACGATACAGACAATCAGCCGATTCCTGAATTTCCGTTGAACAACCCTAAATACAGTGGAAAAATCCTGGTGGGTGGCAAGAACTTCGGCTCAGGCTCCAGCCGTGAGCATGCTGCGTGGGCAATTTACGATGCCGGCTTTAGGGTAGTTGTATCAAGCTTTTTTGCTGACATTTTCAAAGGCAATGCCCTGAACACTGGCCTTCTACCTGTAACAGTTTCTGAAGGGTTCCTGCGCAAGATTTTTGATGCGATTGAAAAAGATCCAAAAGCTGAATTCGAAACCAATCTGGTGGATCAGACTTTCACCATCCTGGCTACAGGCGAGAAGGAGAGTTTCGAAATCAACACCTACAAAAAAGAGTGCATGATCAACGGTTTCGACGACATCGATTACCTGTTGAACATTAAAAAAGATATTGAAGCATTCGAGTCTTCAAGGGCTTAAGCCAATTCCATGAAGGTTGAAATAATGGATACGACCCTCAGAGATGGGGAGCAGACGTCCGGTGTCTCTTTTACCGACAGTGAAAAGCTGACGATAGCGCAGCTATTGCTGGAGGAACTGAACATCGATAGGATTGAGGTGGCGTCGGCTCGTGTATCTGAGGGAGAACTGAAGGGGGCGACGAAAATACTGAACTGGGCAGGCCAGAACGGCTTTCTCGACCGGGTGGAGGTACTTGGCTTTGTAGATAAAAACATTTCTGTCGACTGGATCAAAAACTCAGGGGGCAAAGTGCTCAACCTGCTGTGCAAAGGCTCCCGCAAACACTGCGAAGGGCAGCTGAAAAAGACGGTAGACCAGCACTTGACAGACATAGCCGAAACAGTTGACTACGCTCACAAACAGGGGCTCATTATCAATGTGTACCTCGAAGATTGGTCGAACGGTATGCGCACCTCGCCCGATTATGTAGATACCATGATTGAGGGGCTGCTGAAAATGCCCGTCAAAAGAATCATGCTGCCGGACACTCTTGGTATATTGAACCACAAGGAGTCGTACGACTTCTGCAAGGCCATGACCACGAAATTTCCTCAGGCTCACTTCGACTTTCATGCCCACAACGATTATGACCTGAGCACCGCCAATGTGTATGCAGCGCTTGAGGCAGGCATTTACGGCGTGCACACCACCTTGAATGGTTTAGGGGAAAGGGCAGGAAATGTGGCGTTGTCTAGCGTAATTGGGATTGTGAAGGATCATTTGCACCTCGAAATGCAGGTGGATGAAACCAAGCTTTACAAGGTCTGCAAAATCGTTGAATCATTCTCTGGCGTTCGGATTCCTGGTAACAAGCCATTGATTGGCGAATTTGTGTTTACCCAAACCAGTGGCATCCACGCCGACGGCGACAGCAAGGACAACCTGTACCACAATAGCCTGAGCCCCGATCGCTTCGGAAGAAGTTATTCATATGCGCTTGGCAAAATGTCGGGCAAGGCCAATATCAAGAAGAACCTTGAAGAACTGGGCATTGAGCTAAGCAAAGAGGATACCAAGAAGATTACGGAAAGAATTATAGAATTAGGGGATAAAAAGGAGACGATTACAAAAGAGGATCTTCCTTTTATTATCAACGACGTGCTTCGGAGCGAGAAGATAGAGCAGCATGTTATCATCAAGAACTATTCGTTGTCGGTTGCTCAGGGCTTGAAATCCATGGCTACCCTTTCTATCCAGATAGGAGGGAAGACCTACGAAAAGACTGCCGCCGGCGACGGACAGTACGACGCCTTCATGAACTCGCTGACGGCCATTTACGACGACTTCGGGCGTAAGCTGCCTAAGCTGATCGACTATGAGGTGCAGATTCCTCCGGGAGGAGAAACCGATGCGTTGGTGATCACCTCCATCACCTGGGAGAACGGAAAAAAATTCAAAACCAGGGGACTCGACCCTGACCAGACCGTGGCGGCCATTAAGGCTACCATTAAGATGTTGAACATTATTGAAAATCATAAATAAGGAGCATGCAGTATAAAATAGCCACCCTTCCGGGAGACGGAATAGGCCCGGAGATCGTAGATCAGGCCATCAAAGTATTGAAAGCCATCGGTGAAAAATACGGACATAGTTTTGACTTTCAGTTTGCCCTGACCGGTGCAGCTGCCATCGACAAAGTAGGTGAGCCTTACCCTGATGCTACCCACGAAATCTGCATGGCTGCTGATGCGGTGCTTTTCGGCGCTATTGGCGACCCTAAGTATGACAACGATCCTAAAGCCAAAGTAAGACCTGAGCAGGGCTTGCTGGGCATGAGAAAGAAGCTTGGCCTGTATGCCAACATTCGCCCGGTGGCTACCTTCCCCTCGCTCATCGACAAGAGCCCATTGAAGAACGACCGGGTAGAAGGCGCTGACTTTGTGGTGGTGCGTGAGTTGACAGGCGGTATCTACTTCGGTCAGCCAAGAGGCAGAACTGAAGACCAGAAGACGGCTTTTGATACCTGCGTGTACTCGGTAGATGAAATAGAAAGAATATTGAAGCTGGCGTTTGAGTATGCTGGTAAAAGAAATAAGCGACTGACCGTTGTCGACAAAGCCAATGTGCTGGCCAGCTCCCGTTTGTGGAGGGAAGTATCGCAGCGCATGGAGAAAGACTACCCAGAGATCACTGTCGACTACATGTTTGTCGACAACGCTGCCATGCAGTTGATCCAGTGGCCTAAGAAATTTGACGTGATGGTGACAGAGAACATGTTCGGGGATATCCTTTCTGATGAAGCCAGTGTGATTACTGGTTCACTTGGTTTGTTGCCGTCAGCGTCTGTTGGTTTGCATACGTCTGTGTTTGAGCCTATCCACGGTTCTTACCCTCAGGCAGCTGGCAAAAACATCGCTAACCCTGTGGCAACCATCCTTTCGGCGGCTATGTTGCTCGAATCCTTCAATCTACTGGATGAAGCCAGGAAGATAAAAGACGCCGTGAACGCTTCGCTGGATGCGAATTTCGTGACTGAAGACATCAGCAAGGAAGCTTCCAAGTCGACCTCTGAAGTTGGTGACTGGGTAGCTGATTGGGTGAAGAAGAATTGATATTTCCTCACAAATTCTTGTAAACGGAATCATCAAGGCGCAAAGCGATAAATGTTCTCTTTGCGCCTTTTTGTTTTAGTGAAATCTTTGAAGAATGTCCTAATTCACATGTCAGAAAGGGGGGGCAAAGCTCGATAGACTAAACGCTATCAAAGTTTACCCAACAACGCAATAAATTCTTCTGGCGTAAGGTCAATTTGCCTCAATATTGCTCTAGTTAAAGACCGGCTGATGTCTGTCTGTACTCTTGTGGCGTGGGAGTGTTGTATATCTTCCATCCGGGTGCCGGTAAAAAACATGTCTTCCTTTTTGTCTTTTTATCTCAAAGCCGAGCGACAAAAGCAGTAGTTCAAATGTCGTTGAATTGATAATAGGAAGCTTGCTCACACCGACACCGATATTTGCTGGAAGCCTATAAATTCAGATAAATTGCCTAATTCTTCCGGGCTTAACTCTTCCAGGCAAAGTTCCACCACCTCCTTTAAGTTGGTTTGTAGTTCGTCCAATGTAGCTGCTTGTGTATGCGCCCCTGGCAGGTTAGGTACGATACCGACGTAAAGCCCCGTTTCTTTGTCTTTCTCTATTTGCGCAGTGAACTGATAGCTTGTTTTCATAAACTGACAACTTGTGATTATAAAGATAATGATAACAATTTTAGTTTCTGAGTAGGAAACTAGCAGAATGATCATCATTTGAGCCGCTTCTCCATTGTGATGCCCTGGTAATCGTCCACAACCACTCAGAAAGGAACACGAAACCGAGTTCTCGGTACTTTGCTATTTTCTTACCACCGGTTTAAATCAAAACAGGGACGAGTCACACACCGAAAGCACCCCGCATGAGGATTTGCTCATTTCTGGAAATGCCGACCTCTGTGGCAATTGTTTTCCAGTTGCTGACCGACGATTTCACTTCATCAATAATAATGTTCATTTCTTTCTCAGATAGTCTGAAATAAACACCAACAGATCTAGCCAGGTCTAAATCCAGGACGTTGCTATGCATATCAATGTTGAGGGCCAGGCCATTTTTTTCAACAGAAGGATTTAGGTCAAAAGCTGGTGACAGGCGCCACCCGTCATTGGTCAATATAAAACCATGATTTCTTAAGTGGTCATCTGTATTTGAAATTAAAATATTGAAGACAAGTCGCCGCCAAAGCTGAGCCAGATCCTCTGTTACGTGAGTGCCGGAAAACTGGATGAACTCAACTATGTCTAAATAAGAAGGTGTTTCATCCCTGTTCAGTTCCTCATTTTTCCCTGTCATCGTCATGGCGGAAGCAAAATGAATACGATCTTGTTTTTGGCGGTCAAAGCGTTTGGTGAAAAAAGTATGATAATTTCCAGCCACCTTTTCCATTTTTGACAATGCCATATCAATGCCTGCATCAACTGCCAGGCGGTAAGTGAGGTATTCCCAGGCACCTTTGTCGATGGTGTCATTTTTGGAAGGGAATTTTGCAATCCACGGATGGCCAGTCTCGTCTAAAATATTCGCTTTGGGTCGGGCACCGCCCAACGAAGAGCCAGGAACTATCAACATGGCCAGCCATTTCCTGATTTCAGCAGTATCATGATCAGCTTCGATTATTGAAGCTCCGTATTGCAATTCTCTTACTGTTGCCCATGGGGGTGTTGGCGATGAAGGATCGTCGTCCAGAAAGTTGCCATCGGGATCTTTTTTGAACCGCAACGCTCCCATACGACTAAGGTCATGCACACCTAATAAAAAATCTACCTCGTAAAGAGTAGGTGCTGCTTTTGCCAGGTCTTGTGCGTTTAATGCTGCTCTGCGTCTCATCAATGTCTTGCCCCAGGTATCTGGCATTGAATCGAGGAAAACACCAAAGTTTTCTTTGTCTTTGGGGTATTGTGGCCCTTTGTACCACATGATGTCCGGATCGAGGAGAAGTCGTTCCTGAGAGGCAATCCAGTGTTCATCGTAGGCGAAAGTAAATGCTTTTCTCCCCTTGGTTTGCAAGGCAGATAATATACCTATGCATCTCGGTTCTTCCATACCCAACCAGTGTGCATATACCCATATATCTGTTTTGTCAGCCATTTCTCTTTTTGCTTATCAGTTCCAGATCCTGAAGCTTTCTGCCAAACTCATCATCTGCTGCAAGTTGTAAGAAATCATCCTGTAGGCCCAATACCCGTAGTACGTTAAAATAAGCTCCGAGAGAAACACTTGGGTTACCTTTTTCAAT
The DNA here is from genome assembly GCF_032999765.1 of Imperialibacter roseus. Lineage (GTDB taxonomy): Bacteria > Bacteroidota > Bacteroidia > Cytophagales > Cyclobacteriaceae > Imperialibacter > Imperialibacter roseus. Next base: position 1,397,695 of record NZ_CP136051.1, read on the forward strand.
ATGATACAAGGTAGTGCGGTCGATACCAGCACGTTCAGATACTTGCAACGTCGTAAGTTTCCGGCGTTTGCGGGCAAGTTTGATGTTTTCCCCAACTTGCTCTAATATCTTCTGGAATTTGGGAAGGAGTACTTGTTTTTTTGACTGCACTGGGAAAAAATGTTGTTTATTATAAACAAAAATAATGGTAATGTTGATAATAAACAACAAATATAAGAATGAGAAGAATTCTCAATGGGTCGCTTCAGGGTTTGTTATCCATAGCTACGATTTATACCTTCGTTCGTTCTTCGATTCGTTCCTTCTCCATACCCACTCCGAAACCATCACAAAACTCCAAACACCCAGCACGTCGCTGAGCATATCAGCCAGTTCAAAGGTCCTATTGGCAAAAGCCAGCTGAGTAAATTCCTCGGCAATAGCAAAGCAAAGTACCAGCACGCCGGCCATATTGATGTCTAGCAATCGCCATTTTAGACGGCGGAACCTGAGTGCTACGTTAATCAGGCCTGCAAGAAACCCAAAGAGCATAAAGTGCCCCACTTTGTCGCCAAGGGGAACACCTTCAATAATCTTCATTAAACCAAGCTTATGATTTGTATCTGCCATTACAATTATGAAGCAGATGAAAGCGAAAAAGAGGAGGGACGGAATGTATCTCATGATATGAAGTTTAATGTTTTGTTTTACTGTGGGAGGTGTTTCAGTATTTGGAAGCCTTGCTAAAGTGATGTCACACTGAGCCTGTCGTAGTGCATCACTTTATCAAGGCATGAAAAATCTTTTCGATTAGAAGTTTACTCAGTAGCGATATTCAGTTTATACCAGTTAATATTCCGTGTGAAGTACATAGTGATGGCCAGAATAATGGTGAGTCCTATGCTACCCATCAGCAGGGCATAGTCGGCCAGTTGAAGCGTGACAAACAGAAAACCATAGATACCAATAAGCGTAGCTACCAGCAGCATGGAGAGCTTTGGCATTTTAAATACACTCATCGAATACAACGAAATCATTCCGACAATTGCACAGGTGGACACGGCATAGGCAAGGTTGAAATTGGTGTGTTCTGAAATCGAAATAAGTAGGATATAGAACAGGGAAAGAGCCAATCCCACAAGTGTATATTGAAAAGGGTGGATTTTTCGGCCGTTGAGTATCTCTACCAGAAAGAAGATGAGGAACGTAAGCACAATTGTCATGATGGCATATTTGGCCGACCGCATCGATTTCTGATAGTCATCCAGGGGCAAGATGAGATCCACACCAAAGGCCGAATTTTGCAGCTTCTCGGCTTCTCCCGAGCCGATCCACGATTGCGGGAAGTTGCGGTTAAGTTGGAGCACTTTCCAGTTGGCAGAGAAGCCGGCTTCGGTCACTTGCCGGTCGTCAGGGATGAAATTGCCGTTAAAGCTCGGGCTGGGCCATGCTGACGTCAGCTTGATGTTGGTGTTACTGCCAAGAGGAGTGAACGACAGGTTCTGGCTTCCCTGAAGCTTTAGATCAAAACCAAAAGCGAGATCCTTTCCAAAGGCATCGGTCAGGTCAGGTACTGCGACGGTAAAGCCAGCATAGGCGATGTCTGAAATACGGGAGCCGGGCTCAACTTTCAGGTCACGGTTATTCCATTTAACGATCACATCGTCTTCAATACCTCTCAGGTCTGATATGCCGATGGTAAGAAACGCCTGCCCCCACCTAATGGTCTTCAGGTTGTTTTCGTCAGGCATTTTGTCGAGCACAAAGCTGCCATTCACAGCCAGCGCAGACCTGTAAACGACAATTTCGTAAATACCCCGCCTGAGCTTCTCCGGATCAACCGTTCCGTTGATGTCGAGCGACTTGGGCAGGACATGCCAATACTTTACCGATTCCACTATCTTGTCGTCCTTCAGGTATTCGTACACAAGTGGTATGGTGAGGATAGGGCCATTCACCAGCTGACTATCGGCCCATTTGCCGCTGACTTCTGATACAGCTGCATTATTGAGAAACTCCCGTTCGCTGATGATCGAGGTGATCATTGATGTGGGAATTAAGAGCAGCAGCACCAAAATGGTAATGGTAGCAAGCTTTAGCATCACTGAATTCTTAATCCAGTTGTTTACTTTTTCTAGCGGAGTGGTTTCATTTTCCATGTTAAGTAATTTAAAAGTACTTTGTTTTTCAAAGTGATTAGATAAATTTTTTTACTTCAAAAGCTGTTCAATGGCCTTGATATGTTTAACAAAAGCTTCTTTTCCTTCCGACGTGGCCATGTATTTGGTGTTGGGTTTTCGTTCAATAAACTCCTTTTGGACAGAAATGTAAGTGCTTGTTTCCAGTGACTTCAGGTGAGTCGCCAGATTGCCATCTGTAACATCGAGGAGGCCTTTGAGTGAGTTGAAATCAATAGCATCGTTGACCATCAGGGCAGACATAATGCCCAGACGGATTTTGTTTTCAAACGCCTTGTTCAAATCTTTCAGCAGTTCTTTCACGACCCGTACTTTACATGCATCACAATGCCATAGATAATGTGCAGCAAGCCGAAACCTACCGCCCAAAAGAGCAGGCCATACCCAATAAACTGACAGGCCAGTAACCCCAGTGCCACCTGCATCAGGCCCAGGCTGCGAACTTCCGAAAGTGTGTATTTACTGGCGTTGACGAGTGCGAGCCCATAGAAGAGTAACGTGAGTGGCGCAAGCAGGCCGATCAGGCCTTTAAACAGAAGGATAACGCAGAGCATACCGCCAGCTGCCAATGGGATGAAGAGATTGATGAGCAATCGCCTGGCCTGACTGTCCCATAGCTTCTGGTTGTTTTTTGAGGCTTTGCGCTGTGTGAAAAACAAGCCGGCACCCACGGCCGACAGCAGGAGTGCCACAGCGATGATCAACAACTGAGAGATGTTCTCGTTGCTCAGCAGTGCCTGCCGGTAACCAAGATAGTCCTGGCCACTGTAAACCATTTCGTAGGCGACGTATGCCCCGATGAGTCCCAGGCAGCCAGCTACAATACCCGAAATGCCGCTTAGTGAGATAAACCTGGAAGAGCGATCCATGATCGACTTAATTTCCTGCAGGTCGTCTAAGTATTTTTGTTTCTCCATTTAAAAAGTACTTTGTAATTCAAAGTAAGTGTTAATACGGGCAATTTGCAAATGTGTTTTTCAGTTCGGGTAAATTATTTTTCCAGCCAGGCTTCTAATCGGGCGGCGACATGAGGCCAGTCGGCTAATTTTTCTGGATTTCTTGGTGAGCCTACATAATACTCCACGGTATCTGAAAATTGTCCATTCTCAAGCGTCGTCACTTTCTTCCTGTGAAAGCTAAACACTTCGCCTTTGTGTTTCAGATGCACCCAACCTGTCTTTTTGGTAAGCAGGATCTCATTTTCAAGCCCTGCTGCTTTAAGCAGGTTCATGATGTCTTTATGCTCGGTTGGGAGGAGGCGCATAGGTGAAAGTTAGATATATTTTTGTCACGCAAAGCGAAGGAGACCCCAAAACATCACTCTTCTCTTTGCGACTTAGCGCCTTTGCGAGCTTTATCTCCACTCTTAACATATCCTTAACCTCACTTCTGCTTAACAATTGAATAACAAATCGCTATTTTCGGACGATGGGAGAGACCAAACCGGAAAGCGTTGCAGTTGATAATAAGCTTGAACCTAAGCTCGGGCCGCTGATGCTCTGGGGGCTTGGCGTTGGCTACGTCATCTCTGGTATGTACTTCGGCTGGAACCTGGGCCTGGCGGAGGGTGGAACGCTCGGGTTGGCCATTGCCACCTTCTTCATCATCATTATGTACGTCACGTTCACTTTCAGCTACACTGAGCTGGCCTGTGCTATTCCAAAGGCAGGAGGGGCGTTCGACTATGCTAACCGGGCACTTGGTAAAAATCTTGGTTTCCTCACAGGAATGGCTCAGAATATAGAGTTCATTTTTGCGCCTCCGGCCATTGCAGCAGCCATCGGTGCCTATTTTCATATTTTCTTTCCTGCCATCGATACCGTGCTGATTGCTTTGGCTGCCTATGTTATTTTCACATCTCTTAATATCGTCGGTGTCAGGGCGGCAGCTACTTTTGAGCTCGTCATTACTATCCTGGCCGTAGTGGAACTGTTGATTTTTGCTGGGGTGACACTGCCTGCTTTTGAATTCAAAAACCTACAAACAAATTCACTACCCAATGGATTTCAGGGCATTTTTGCCGCTCTACCTTTCGCTATATGGTTTTTTCTTGCCATCGAAGGGGTAGCCAATGTGGCCGAGGAGGCCAGAAATCCACAACGCAGCATACTCATTGGTTTCGGCTCAGCTATTTTTACGCTGGTGGTGCTCTGTGTCCTTACGTTTGTATCATCGGTGGGTGTGGCGGGATGGGAGGCCATCGTATTTCCCGAAGGAGGCACCACTGCCTCAGATTCGCCCTTGCCACTTGCGCTTGGGAAAATAGTTGGGAATGAGCATATTCTGTATCACCTGCTGATTACGGTTGGCCTTTTTGGCCTGGTAGCATCGTTTCATGGCATTATTCTGGCAGCAGGTCGCTCTACTTTTGAGTTTGGAAGGGTAGGCTATGTGCCCAAAGCTCTGGGCAGGGTGCACCCTAAAACCGGTACACCTGCGAATGCGCTGGTGGTAAATATGGGCATTGGGATATTAGCGCTGCTCACCGGAAAAACTGGCGAAATCATCACCATTGCGTGTTTCGGTGCGTTGACACTCTACATTTTGTCGATGATTACCTTCTTTGTGCTCAGGAAAAATGAACCCCACCTCGAGCGCCCGTTCAAAGTGCCGTTGTATCCTTTATTTCCTGCAACTGCGTTAGTAATAGCAACGATAGCTTTTGTGGCCATCACGTGGTACAATCCAATGTTGGCCCTGGTCTATTTCGGACTGCTAATTATCGCTTATATTTGGTTTAAGCTCACCTATAAAGAATCGTGACCATGCAAGTGAAAGGAATGCTTACACTGGATGAACTGAAAAAGAAAGTCGCCTCTGGGGAGATAGAGACAGTGATCACTGCCTTTACCGATCACTATGGTCGCATGATGGGCAAGCGCTATGATGCTGAGTTCTTTCTGGAAAGTGTGGTAAAAGGCGGGACTCACGCCTGCAACTACCTGCTCACCACCGATATGGAAATGGAGCCGGTTCCTGGCTACGACTTTGCCAACTGGGAGCTGGGTTATGGAGATTTTCATTTGGTGCCCGACATGAAAACACTGCGTGTAGCCAGCTGGCTGGAGGAAACGGCCCTGGTTGTTTGCGACGTGTATTCGGACAAAACACATGAATTAGTGCCAGAGGCACCCCGTTCTTTGCTTTCCGGTCAAATCAAGCAGCTAAAAGCTCAGGGCTTCGATTCTGCTGCGGCTACTGAGCTCGAATATTACCTGTTTGAAAACGATTATCGCTCAGCGCATGAAACTGGCTATAGCCAAATGACTCCTGCCGGTTGGTACCTGGAAGATTACCACATCATGCAAGGTACGAGGACAGAGCAATTTACTGCCGCTGCCCGCAAGCACCTGAAGCATTCTGGTGTGCCAGTGGAGAACTCAAAAGGAGAATGGGGGCTTGGTCAGCACGAACTCAACGTACAATATGCAGAAAGCCTGGAAATGGCAGATCGCCATATCGTATATAAGCAGTGCCTGAAAGAATTGGCCGACGCCATGGGGATTTCTGTCACCTTTATGGCCAAGTTCCATGAGGACAGAGCCGGGAGTAGCTCTCATGTTCATATCAGTCTTTGGAAGGACGGCAAAAACCTTTTTGTTGGCGATGAGGAATTTGGGCCCGTAAAGGCTTCGAAAGAGTTTGGCCATTTTCTGGCTGGCTGGATCAAATATGTGCCTGATGTGATGGTGTTTTATGCGCCAACAATCAACTCCTATAAACGATTTGTGGATGGCAGTTGGGCACCAACCCGCATGGCCTGGAGCAAAGACAACCGAACAGCTGGTTTTCGCATAGTAGGAGAGGGGAGTAGCCTGCGTATCGAGTGCAGAATCCCAGGGGCCGATTGTAATCCGTACCTTACGCTGGCTGCGTCTTTGGCCAGCGGATTGAAAGGCATGAAGGAAAAGCTGGCACCCGAAAAATGCTTCGAAGGAGATATTTATGCAGCTGCTCATTTGCCAAGGGTACCCAGGACTTTGAAAGAGGCAGTGAGCTTGTTTAAGCAAAGCACTTTTGTCAAAGAGGCATTTGGGGAAGAAGTGGTGAAGCATTATGTACACTTCTACGAAACGGAAGTGGCTGATCATGAAAAGGCAGTATCGGACTGGGAGCGGAAAAGGTATTTTGAGAGGATATAGAGCGGTGTTGCTCTGGTGCACACACCGTTAGGTGGTGGCAACAGAGAATTAGAATATAAATAGAACTATAGAAATCACATTGGTGCCACCAGCTCGGGCAGTGGGCACCAATCTAAAATTTACCATAACCAATACATGAGACTAAAAGACAAAGTAGCCCTGATTACAGGGGGTAGCAGTGGCATAGGAAAAGCCAGTGCGATGCTGTTTGCAAAAGAAGGTGCCAAAGTAGTAGTGGCCGATGTGAATGAGGCAGGTGCTACAGAGACAGTCAGGGAAATCAAGGCTGCTGGCTTTGAGGCTGCCTTTGTGAAGGCTGACGTATCCAAAGCTGCCGATTGTGAAAATATGGTAAAGTTCGCCGAAGCGACGTATGGCAAGCTGAACATCCTGTTCAACAATGCCGGTATCATGGATTCCAACGACGACAATGCCGAGTCTACCTCAGAAGAAACCTGGGATCTGACGATGAACATCAATGCTAAGGGCGTATTCCTTGGCTGTAAGTACGGCATTCCCGCATTGAAAAGAGCAGGTGGCGGAAGCATCATCAACACCGCTTCCTTCGTGGCGATACTTGGCGCCGCCACACCGCAGGTAGCCTATACCGCCAGTAAAGGCGCTGTGCTTTCGCTAACCAGAGAGCTGGCCGTTATTCACGCCAGAGAAAACATCAGGGTGAATGCATTGTGCCCCGGCCCCCTGAAAACGGAGCTGCTCATGAAGTTTTTGAATACAGAGGAGAAAAAACAACGCCGTTTAGTGCACATTCCAATGGGACGCTTTGGCGAATCTGAGGAAATGGCGAAGTCAGCGTTGTTCCTGGCATGTGATGATTCGTCTTATGTGACAGGTACAGAGTTTCTGGTAGACGGTGGTATCACAGCAGCCTATGTAACCCCACAATAAGTTTATGCAAAAAGGTTTTCAAATCATCAGCCCGGTCGATGGGTCGGTTTACGCCGAAAGGAGTTACGCTACGGATTCTGAAGTAGATGCCGCTGTAGCCAAATCCTGTTATTCGTTTCCTTCGTGGCGAAAAACAACACTGGAAAAGAGAGCTGAAATTTGCCGCAAAGCTGTGCAGTACTTTGTCGACCATGCCGACGACTGGGGCATGGAAATTACGATGCAAATGGGTAGGCCGGTGCGTTATACGCCTAACGAAATCAAAGGCGGTTTCAAAGACCGGGCAGAGTTTATGATCACCTCTGCTTTTGACGCATTGAAAGACAAAGAAGTATCGCAAAAAGAAGGCTTCAAACGCTTTATTCGGAAAGAGCCGTTGGGCACTGTACTTGTGCTGGCCCCCTGGAATTACCCTTATCTCACGTCCGTGAATGTGGTGATACCTGCGATCATGGCTGGTAACACAGTCATATTGAAGCATGCCGAGCAAACAGCCCTTTGCGCTGAGCGATATGCTGAGGCATTCAAAGCCGCCGGACTACCCGACGGCGTTTTTCAGTTTTTGCACATCAGCCACGCCCAGGTTGCCGACCTGATCCACGATTCAAGAATTGCTTACGTGGCATTCACTGGCTCCGTGGAAGGCGGTCGTGCCATTCAGGAAGCGGCTGGTGACAGGTTCATTACGGCAGGGTTGGAGCTGGGAGGAAAAGATCCAGCGTATGTGCGGGAAGATGCAGATCTCGCTTTTGCAGTAGAGAACCTGGTGGATGGGGCCTTCTTCAATTCAGGACAAAGCTGTTGCGGTATCGAGCGGATTTACGTGCACCAATCGAAATATGATGAATTCGTAAAGGCCTTTGCTGAAATGACAAAAACCTACAAGGTAGCCGACCCTCGCAAAGCTGACACTACGCTGGGACCAATGGTAAGGCCTTCCAACATGGCCAAAGCCCAGCAACAAGTGAAAGAAGCAGTGGCCAAAGGAGCCAAACTGTTGGTCAGTGCCATTGACTTTCCGGAGATGTCGGCGCCCTATTTGGCTCCGCATGTTTTGGTAGATGTCAATCACACCATGGAAATCATGTCTGAGGAAAGTTTTGCACCGATTGTAGGCATCATGCCCGTGAAAGACGATGAAGAAGCTATCCGACTGATGAACGATAGCCAGTATGGTTTGACTGCTTCCATCTGGACCAAGGACGTAGACAAAGCCCTTTCTATTGGCAACGAGGTCGAAACCGGCACCTGGTTCATGAACCGTTGCGACTACCTCGACCCTGAGTTAGCCTGGACTGGCGTGAAGAACTCTGGCAAGGGGTACACGCTGTCCTCACTAGGTTACGATGCCCTTACCCGTCCCAAGTCGTTTCACTTGAGAGTATCTTAACATGAAAGTGGCTCTGCTGGTTTGTGATCATGTGGCGGCGCAGTTTGCTGAGAAGCATGGCGACTACCCCTTCATGTTTAACCAACTGCTGCCTGAGCTCAAACTGGAACCATGGTTTGTCTGCGATGGAAGTTTTCCTGCCATCGCAGATTATGATGCCTTTGTCTGTAGCGGCTCGAAGGCTTCAGTATACGACGACATTGCCTGGATACACCAGCTAAAAGCTTTTACGAAGGAGATTTATGACAGCGGTAAGAAGTTTGTCGGGGTGTGCTTTGGCCATCAGATGATGGGAGAGGCCCTTGGGGGAAAGGTGGAGCGAGCTGATGTCGGATATTTGATCGGTGTTCATCAGTTCACCATAGCGGAAAAACCAGGGTGGATGAAAAGCGCCCCAAATGTCTTCAATATCCTCATGCTTTGTCAGGATCAGGTGGTTAAACTGCCTCCCAACTCAAAGGTATTGGCCTCATCTCCCGACTGCCCGGTTGGGATGTTCACTGTCGGAGATGCATTTCTTGGTATCCAGGGGCATCCCGAATTTAGTACGGAATATAACAGAGAAGTCTTTGAATCGAGGGTGGAAAGGATAGGAAAAGAGAAGGTTGACAGGGCGGTTGAGAGTTTGAAAGTGGAGCCGGACAGGGAGGTGTTGAAAAAGGTGATTTTAGACTTCCTAATCAATTAATAATTTAAAAAGTGATACCACTACGGCTTGCTTTTTGGATTAGATAGTTGGTAAAAGCAGAACATGATATCAGAAAGAATCTTGCATCCTCGATCTCTATAGATTCGTCGTCCATCAAGGCATGTCTGATTCCGTTTTTTCCATTTGTGAAAGCATATAGTTTTTCAAAGCCTGCCTTAAGTTCGGGGCTTATTTTTTGGTTTTGTTCAAGTTTTGATAGGGCTTTTCCTAAGGTCTGAGTTGAAGGCTCAATCATCCTTGACACAGCCTCGACCATACTGATACTTTCCTTGATTGAATTTCTACAGTCCGGCTTTGGTTTCTTCGAGATCATTTCTATCGATGCATCCAGATGATTTTCTATCAGCTTTAGTCGACTGTTGTTAGTTGACTTTTTTAAATTGATCAACTCTTCGAGCTCGTTTTCATTTATGATTGGGATAAAATTTGTTTCCAAAAGAGAGTAGCCTGAGTTGTTTTCTCTTAAAGCCTCATTTATCAAATCTTTCAAACTCTCTATGTCATAGGTATTGTCTTCACTTGCATTTCTAAGAACAAATTCAAAAAAGCTATACACTTTAAACCATTTTTGATTCTCAATGTACTTTCTAATAATAAGTTTGAAATCTTCATCCTCCTCAGGGAAGTCATCTAACGGCTTTCTGAGGTACCTAGCCCATATTAGCTGGTGAAATTTTATGTATGGCCCTGTTTTATAAGGTTCTACAGAGTCGATTTGCTTGTAGATAATTACGAAAAAGGCGTTCCACAGGTCTATTCTAAGCTGCCAGTCTATATTGTCAATTTGGAAAGGCATATTTGTTGGCTCAAAACCATTTCGCTTGTCAAATAGATAGTCCTGGGTATCGTCTTTCATTCTGAATTAATAAGAGCATTAGCTCTAAAGATAATTAATTCAAACTTATACTTTTAATATCCCTCACCTCCAGCACTTTTTTATCATAACCCTTCAATGTTACTCCCAGCATCGCTTGTCCTAAGTCAGCCAGTGTACTTACGCTGCCAGGAAAAACTGTTTTCAAGAAAGGATACATCCAGGTGATGTATTTGTAGTATTTGAGTGTGTTGTTGAGGCCGGGCGTTGGCTGCATATAACCAGGACGGAACATGTAGGCAGCCTTGAAGGGGAGCTTCAGCAGGTCGTTCTCCGTCTTGCCCTTTACCCGGGCCCACATGCTTTTGCCTTTTTCGCTGCTGTCGGTGGCTGCGCCGGAAACATAACAGAAGGTCATATCAGGATTCAACCTGGCCAGCAGTTCGGCCGCATGCAATGTAAGGTCATAGGTAAGTTTCTTGTACTCAGGCTCTTTCATACCCACCGATGATACACCCAGGCAGAAGTAGCAAGCATTGTAGCCTTTGAGCTGATCTGCAACAGGGCTAAGGTCAAAAAAGTCCTTATGAATGATCTCAGTAAGCTTGTGGTGCGTGGTGCCGCATGGTTTTCTGCCTATCACCAGCACCTTTTCCACATCAGGGTGGTTGAGGCATTCGTGCATAACCCCTTCGCCCACCATGCCGCTGGCACCGGTAACGATAGCGTTGATTTTTGTTCCCATAGAAATGATGACGTTTGACCTGCCGATTTACTTTATCTCTTATGGAAAGGTAAGCAGTTAAACTGACACCACCTCGCCATCGGCAGGCACCAGCAGCCGTTTTGTGAGGTTGTTTTCGGAGGCGTATTGGGTCACGTCAATTTTGTGCAGGAGACAGTGATTGACCGTGTCCATATGAACAGCAATGACCTTTGCTTTGCCAGACGTCTGCAGCACTTTCTCAATGTCGGGCAGGGTCATAGTGATTGGATCCCCTTTGAGAAACTGCGCTGCACCTGCGTTCACTACTATGGCAGAAGGTTTGTGCGTGACTATGGCGGTTTCCACTTCACTGCACCAGATGGTGTCTCCTGCAACGTATAGTTTTTCTTCGCCTGCACCTACAACAAAACCGGAAACTGTCCCCATTAGTTGGCCAATCTCACCTGTGCCGTGCTGCCCTCCGGTTCTGGTAATGGAAAGGCCTTTGAAAGCATAGTCGGAAGCAATTGCCACGGCATTTTCAAAGCCCAGTTCCCGTATTTTTTCAAGATCCGAAGGTTGACAGAATATAGGCTTGTTTTTAGGTATCATTGCATGGGCTTCACTGTCCCAATGATCCCTGTGGGTATGCGTGACCAATACCGCATCGCATTGGCTGACAAGTGACTTTATTTCGTCTGATGACAGTGGAAGGTCCACCATAGGGATGCGGTAGTTGTTGCCGGCGTTTTGCACTGGGGCCATGGCGTCTTTTGGCGATAGCATGGGATCTACCAGTAGGTTCACTCCACCTATCTCAATCCAGAGAGTGGCGTGCCTGATGAGGCGAACGCTCATCTTTCTTTTGCGGGCAAAAGATTGAGGGCTGCTGGTAGCCAGCAACCCTCCAATAATCAGTGAACGCTTTAAAAAGTCTTTGCGGTTCATGGGATTACATTTTCTAACCCAATAACGGAAATAAAAACCGCTGCGTTGGCCTTTACTTCTCTACCCAGAAATCGACTACTGTTACACCATCCAGGTGCGGGCCTACGATGCCACCAAATGCCTTGTGATCAGGGTGAACAAGGTAATCATCCCTGTCTTTTTCGCTGTTGAAGGTAAGGATGAAAGCATGGGTAAGCCCCTGGTTCAATCCTTCAGGGCTGTTGTTGGTGCCCCATTCGAAAGCTTTAATTTGTTTGATCTTTTTAGGGAGCGCCTCAAAGGCTTCTACCACTTTCTTCACATCTTCTGCGGAGGAAGTGTCTTTGAACTTGAATAGTACGACGTGACGAAGTGAATTTCCTTTTCCCTGAGCCATAGTGTTAGATGAAGTGAAAGCGATTGCGACAAAAGCAACGGCAAAGCAAATAAGCAGGTTTTTCATTTTGTTGGAGTTTTATTAACCAATAATAACTCAACTTCCTGAAAGATGAACGCTTTCAGGAAGTTTTATAGCGATCTTATTGAGGAGAGACGGTGGAACTCATCCCCGACCGACCCCTGATATCAAAACACTTTAGCTTTACCATGCTGCTCACGGCCACGGGCTCAGTGTATTCCGGGGAGTTGGCAGTAGGCTCTGATCCGTCGGTCGTGTAGCGAATAATCAATCCGGGATACTCGCTATTGGCCAGCAGCAGTCCACCTTCTATTTTCGCCCCTGGGCGTGGGATTCTGTAGCCTACACCGCCTTCAAGGTAGCTAAGCCTTGGCATTTCCTTCTGTCCCATTGTGTTAGCAAAACCATTCCAGGCAGCCTCTCTAGCTTTTATTCTTTGCTCCAGATTGTCAATGGTCGCCCACTTCGGGTTGCCGGCCCAGGCCCGTTCCGCCAGTCCGACCAGTTTAGGAAATACAACGTACTCCAGTAGCTCTGGAGTTTTTGCCACTTCAGTCCAAAGCTGTCCCTGTATGCCGAGGATGTTGCTTTCTCCTTCTGGCGTTAGTTTCACCATCTTCTTCATTTCGGCCTCCACGTCTATTGAGTTACCCCGACTATCCTTTTCCGAAGAGTAGAAAATATTCTGCGGCACTATTTCCCACGCCGACTGGGTATTAACGAGGCCTGCCCATGTTTGGCCAGGCTCTTCCGGGTCGTTATTATAAGCCAAATCAAAATACAGCTTGGTGGCATTAGCGATGATAGGCGTGTATCCTGCGTTGGCCAAAAGCCCTGGTAAGTTGGGGTCGGGTATCCATACGTAGGGGCGCATGCCTGAATTGGCAAAGGCCGGGTTCACCTCTTCTTTTCCATCTGCTCCTTCACGCATGGCCACTTCCTGCCAGCCGGATGTTGGCATGCCTTTTTTCTCCAATATTTTGATCAGCTCTCCGATGAAATAGGGCATCAGGTCGTGCGTTTTTGCTATTTCGGGGTGAGTCTTACGGAATTCATTGCAAATCGGAGACTTTTCCCAAACGCCCTTAGGTACTTCGTCGCCACCTATATGAATCGATTCCAGCGGCACACCAGCTTCTTTGTGCATGGCAATGATTTCGTCAAAAACCTTCTCCATAAAAGTGAGCGCCGACGGGCGGCAAACACAGATCACGTTGTCGGGGAAGTTCTGCACCGACATGTATTCTGACGCATCTTCGGGGTCGTGAAGGGCATACTGATTGGCTTCTTCAGTTTTGCCTTCTTTCATGAGGCGATTGTACCGATTCTTCATTGAAACGATCGCAGCTCTTGAATGACCAGGGATGTCAATTTCAGGAATCACCCTGATATGTCTTTTATGAGCGTGTTGCAGTATTTCTATGTAATCAGCTTTGCTGTAATAGCCGTTGCCCGGAGAGTTAGGGTCGTTGGGATCGGGGCCTGATCCGTATTCCGGGTGAAGAAACTCTTCTTCTGTAGTGGTGTGCCCTCTGCGGCTGCCTATCTCCGTCAGTTCGGGAAGGCCGGGTATCTCAAGTCTCCAGGCTTCATCTTCGCTCAGGTGCATGTGGAAATAGTTAAGCTTGTAGTAGGCCATCAGGTTGAGCAGCTTAAACACTGTTTCCTTCGATTCGAAGTTCCGAGCCATATCCAGGTGCATGCCCCGGTAGGCGTAGCGGGGAGCATCTTCAATAGTCAGTTGATCAAGTGAAATGCCCGATGCTGGAGCTTCGTAGGTAGCCACAGGCAGCAGCGCTCTTAAACTCTGGATGCCGTAGAACACACCAGCAGCATCTGCTCCGGTAATTTGAATGCCGGTTGTGTTAATAGACAACGTGTAGGACTCAGGCCCTCCGGATTTACCCAACTTGAGCTGCATCGATTGGCCTTTACCTTCTTGAATACTCACGTCGCCATCAAGCACCTCGCTCAGAGCCGACTTGAGCAATTCTGCCTCGCCGGCTAAACCAGCTTCATGATAGATCACAAGCGGTGTTTGTAATATAAACGAGCCCTTTCCTGCCATTATGCTCATGGGGGTTGGCACCACGTTGCTCAACTGAGAGGCAGAGAGCATCTTGAGCGACTGGTTTTTTTCAAAGAGATTCTTAGCCGTAGGAATCAGCGTTTTTACAACCTTCAACACTTCGGGGTTATCCATGGTGAGGGTGGCAGGTTGGTAGTTGCTGATAGTTTTGGCGTTTTCATTTCCCTGCGCAAGGTAGGGGCCTAGCGGTTGCTGTGAGTTTTTTACGATAGCACCCCCCGCCGTATACTCGAAGGTGAGCGTTTCACCCTGGCCTAGTTCAAATCCTTCCTTTGGCACCAGCTTAAAAAGCGTTCCTAATTCAAACTCGATGGCCAGCTTTGCCCCTTCCGGGAAGACGAAATCATGACTGGCGATTTGGTTGTAGTAAATGGCCCAGTCGGTACCTGAGAGTGCGGGGCCATTGTTGGTGATAGTAAACTTTGCCTTGTGCTGGTTTTCTCCGCCCGCCTGATTTTCCACCAGCTCCCAGCTGAGTTGAATATCACCTGCGTCGATCAGCTTGTTTTCCTTAGTGCCGCAGGAAAACACGATAAGTGACAATGATACAAGAGTGAATCGAAAGAAGGATCTCATAGCGAACGGGTTTGTTTGGGGCTTCAATATCGGAAAATGTGCTTTAAATTAAAATGTGTGCGGAAACATTTACTATCGAACCCTATCTTTTTGCATAGATAGTCAAAAAAACACGGAAAAACTTTCAAGTGATAAAATGAAACTATATTTTTGACTGACCGTTTAGTCAATGTAAAAGTAACTTATAAATGAGTCCAAGAACCAAGGCGCAGATAGACGAGATAAGAGAGCAGAGCAGGGAGAAGATTATTGCTGCAGCATTGGATTTGTTTGCTCACAATGGGTTTCATAGCACATCTATCGCTCAGGTTGCCGCCAAGGCTGGCATTTCGAAGGGGCTTATTTATAATTATTTCGAAAGCAAGGAAGATTTGCTTCAGGCCATTTTTACGGAGGCAATGAAAAACTCCGAGGATATTCTGACACTGGATCCGAACGCAACCGCCAAGCAACGGCTGATACGTATGGCAGAAGCATCGGCTGATTTTATGTACAATAATCAGGAGTACATGCGCCTGTTTCTGACACTGATGATGCAGCCCGACGTGGTGAAAAGTATGAAGCCGTGGTTCGATACTGTGGGCAAGGCCAAGAAGGACATGCTAATGCCCATGTTCGAGGAGATATTTCCCGGTCGGGCAGAGGTCGAGTATTTTTTCTTCGGTGCTATTATGGACGGCATTGGCTTTGGATACCTCGTACTCGGGCATGATTACCCATTTGACGATGTGAAACGAAAATTCATTGACCACATACAAAATCAATAACTGATTGCTATGAAATATTTTTTGACCACAGGATTTATTTTTTGTCTGTTCGCTTATCAGGCAAACGCCCAAACGGCTCTTGAAATCATTAAGAAGGCTGACGAGAAAATGCAAGGAGAGAATGGTTATGCCGAAATGGTGATGAAGATTGTGCGGCCCGACTGGACTCGGGAAATCACAATGAAAAGCTGGAACAAAAACCAGGATTATTCCCTGATATTGATCACAGGGCCGGCAAGAGACAAGGGCACGGCCTTTTTGAAAAGAGGCAAGGAGATGTGGAACTGGCAGCCTTCCATTGACAGGGTGATTAAAATGCCACCGTCGATGATGATGCAGTCGTGGATGGGCTCAGACTTCACTAACGACGACCTGGTGCGTCAGTCTTCTATTGTTACCGACTACACGCACAAGCTATTGGGCGACACAACGATGTTAAGCCGGAAATGTTGGAAAATGGAGCTGACCCCCAAGGAGGATGCGCCAGTAGTGTGGGGCAAAATAGAAGCTTATATCGATCAGAAAGATTATTTGCAGTTACTCATTAAATATTATGATGAAGATGAGTATTTGGTGAACACGATGGTGCTGTCCGATATCAAAGAGTTGGGAGGCAGAACGCTGCCCACGCACATGGAGATGATACCTGCGGAAAATCCAGATCAGAAAACGGTGATCGATTATGTGAGCCGGACTTTTGATACCAACCAGCCCGACGACTTTTTCTCGATCCAGAACCTAAAACGTATCAGATAACTAATCGATTATGCTGCTATTGATAGCCTGGCGTAATATCTGGCGCAATAAGCGCCGAACGCTGATTACTCTTGCTTCCATAGGATTTGCTGTCTTTTTTGCCTGCATCATGCAGAGCATGCAGTTGGGGTCCTATGAGCGAATGATTGAAAATGCCGTCCGCTTCTACACCGGCCATATCCAGGTGCATGAAAAAGGTTATTGGGACGACAAAACGCTTGACAATAGCCTGGAAGTAACGGAAAGCCTCCAGACCAAACTGTCGGGAGAGGCAGACCTGAGCGCTTACGTACCCAGAATTGAGTCTTTTGCCCTGGCGTCTCATGGAACCCTTACCAAGGGCGTTCTGGTCAATGGCATTGACCCCATAAAGGAAACAGGGCTCACCGATTTGCAGGGAAAGATTGTGGAGGGACAATACCTTTCCAACCCTGGAGATATCATGATAGGTGAAGGACTTTCCACCTACCTGAAGGCAGCACCTGGCGACACGCTTGTGCTGATTAGTCAGGGCTATCATGGGGCAAATGCAGCTGGCAAATACCGGATAGTAGGCACATTGAAGTTTCCGACACAGGAAATGAGTGCACAAGCCGCCTATATCATGCTTAGCGATGCTCAGTACTTTTTCAATATGCCGAACAGGGCTACATCCCTGGCTTTGCTGCTCGACAATTCCGAAGCAGTGCCGTTGGTGAAAGCTGACTTGACCTCTAAGCTTGACACGGCCGTGTATGAGGTGATGGACTGGAAAGAGCTGATGCCAGAGCTCGTTCAGAGCATTGAAGTTGATTACGCCAGCGGACGCATCATGTTATACGTGCTCTATGCTATCATCGCCTTTGGCATTTTCGGCACCTTTCTCATGATGACCAACGAACGGCAGTATGAATTTGGCGTCATGCTGTCAATTGGCATGAAACGCCGGCTGATGCAAGGAATGCTGCTTTTGGAAATCATTATGCTGGCGGTGCTGGGTGTGGTAATGGGAATTATTGCGGCGAGCCCCATTCTGGCCTATTTCTATCTTAACCCCATTCACGTGGGTGGCGAGATGGCTCAGGCGTACGAGAAAATAGGGATGGAACCCATTCTGCCATTTTCGCTTGCGCCGGAGGTTTTTGTCAATCAGGCCCAGGTGGTGCTAGTGATGACGATTCTCATGGCGATCTATCCTCTTTGGATTGTAGGTAAGCTTAAGGTGATCAAGGCACTTCGCAGTTAACTTAAATTGAAGAAGTATGATTTTTAATATTTCATGGAAAAATATCTGGCGCAATAAACTCCGCAGCGGAGTGGTTATCGGTGCCATGATCCTGGGGGTGTGGGCACTGCTTTTTTTGTTTGCCTTTTCCGACAGCATCACCAACAATTTGGTCGGCAATTCAATCAAGTACGACTATAGCCATATCCAGCTACACAACAAGGCCTACAAGAATGATCCGACTTTCAATAACAGCATAAATGGGCCAAACGAAGTAGAAACTGTGCTTGCTGGAATGCCGCAAGTGGCTTCGTACTCCGAAAGACTGATCGTTTCCGGCATGGTTGGTTCAGCTAATTCCACTCAGGGGGCGATGATTTACGGCATTGATCCGGAGGCTGAAGCGAGTGTCACTTACCTGGATGATCAGCTGGCCGAGGGCACTTACTTTACTGAAGTAAAACGGAACCCAATTGTGTTGAGCCAGCATATGGCAGAGAAGTTAAAGGTAAGACTGGGCTCCAAGGTGGTGCTTACTTTTCAGGACAGTCACAACAATATCACGGCTGGCTCCTTCAGGATCGAGGGCATCATCAAAGCGAAATCGCCACGAATCAATGAGGGAGTGGTATTTGTGAGAAAGGGAGACCTCGAAAAGCTAACAGACTGGGTACAACCGCAAGAAATAGGGATAGTGCTTCAGGATATTCAGGAAGTGGAACTGGTGAAGGCTGCTTTACAAACTTCGCTGCCAGCCCTCGAGGTGGCTTCGTACAAAGACCTTGCCCCCGACCTGGAGGTGATGACCCAGCAAACAAAAATTTCCAAAACGGTGCTGATGGTTATCATTATGCTGGCGCTGGTTTTCGGCATCATCAACACCATGCTCATGGCTGTGCTTGAGCGAACCAAAGAAATAGGTATGCTCATGGCCATTGGGATGAAGCGTATTCGTGTGTTCACCATGATTATGATAGAGACAATTTTGATCTCACTGGCGGGTGCGCCGCTGGGAATGCTCATGGGGTATTTGACCATTGTTTACTTTAGCTCCCATGGGTTTGATTTCTCGGCCTACGCCGCTTCTTTCGAGCAGTATGGCATCGACTCAATTATTTACCTTTCTCTGGATGCCAGCAATTATTTCATGCTCGCTTTCACTGTGGTGATTACGGCGGTGCTTGGGGCTGTTTACCCGGCCCGCAAAGCCACGAAACTGAAACCAGTAGAAGCATTAAGAAAACTTTAACATTCAATTTTTTTTAGAAATGATAGTTATCAACGCCAAAAACATCAGCAAAACATATAACCCCGACAAGGTGCCGGTTCACGCTTTGAATCACGTAGATCTTGAAATAAAGAAGGGGGAGTTTACGGCTATTGTAGGTCCGTCGGGATCAGGTAAATCTACCCTACTTAACATCATTGGAGGGCTTGATGTGCCCACCGAAGGAACCATAGAGTTGGGAGGGGAGGATATTTCGAAATTCAGCGACAATGAGCTCATTGACTTCAGGTTACAGCACATCGGCTTTGTATTCCAGGCATACAACCTCATTCCGGTGCTTACGGCTGAGGAAAATGTAGAGTTCATTATGCTGCTGCAAAAGCAGACCGAGAAGGATAGAAAAGCAAGGACTGTGGAACTCTTAACAAAAGTTGGGCTGAAAGACCAAATGAACCGCCGACCCTCCGAACTTTCAGGTGGGCAGCAGCAGCGGGTGGCGGTTGCCAGGGCCTTGGCGTCGAGGCCCGAGTTCATTCTGGCCGATGAGCCAACGGCCAATCTTGACTCACACTCTACCGCTACTTTGCTCGACATGATGGCCAATATGAATGAGAAAGAGGGTGCCACCTTCGTTTTTTCTACCCACGACCAGCGAGTGATTGACAAAGCCAGACGGGTGATCACGCTTGAAGATGGAAAAATAGTTTCGGATGAAGTTCGCTAAGTACGCAGGGCTGGTTATTCTGCTGGCAGGTGGGTTTAGCTCGCAGGCTCAGGACGAAGCTCCCAAGTTAACTCTCAAGGGCTATGTGAAAGACTTATTTACCGCTAATTTCTCCACGCCTAACGACGCCAGGTTTGACAACCTTATTCACAACAGGCTCAACCTAAAGTGGTATCCGAATGAACACCTGACCGGTGCTTTGGAGGTGCGAAATCGCTTTTTTATTGGCAATAGCCTGGGCCTAATTCCCAACTACGGCTCCTATGTGGATGTAAACAACGACTACGTGGACATGTCGGTGCTGCCAATTAATAATGACAAAGCGGTGCTGCACATGATGATTGACCGTGCGTACCTGCAATGGAACAAAAACAACCTGGAGGTGACAGTCGGCCGACAGCGCATCAACTGGGGGCAAAACCTGGTCTGGAACCCCAACGATATTTTCAATGCCTACTCCTTCTTTGATTTCGACTATGAAGAAAGGCCTGGTAGCGATGCGTTGAGAGTGCAGTATTATACTGGGGTTGCTTCCAGCGTGGAGGGAACCATCAAAGCTGCGGATTCGTGGAGCAAAGTTGTAGCTGCTGGCATCTGGCGTACGAATAAATGGAACTACGATTTTCAAGGGTTTGCCGGAAAAATGAAAGAGCATGCTGTGGTGGGAGGCGGCTGGGCTGGCAGTATTAAAAATGCCGGATTCAAGGGTGAAATGACCTGGTTCGGTGAGGCGGCCGGGCGCAAGGCTCAGTTCATTACTTCAAGCTCAATCGACTACTCTTTTGCGAATTCATTCTATGTCAATGGTTCGTTCTTATTCAATTCGAGCGGTGTAAGCGAGCCCGATCAAAGTGCTTTGGGCGCCTTTTCACTTAATAAATTGGATGTGCGGAGCCTGTCTCCTTACCGGTGGTCGGTGTTCGGCCAGGCCAGCTATCCGTTCCATCCGCTGGTCAGTGGTGGTCTTTCTGTGATGGTTTTTCCGTCAGACATGGGATGTTTCACGAGCCCTTTTGTCACCTACTCAGTGGTTCCTAACCTTGACCTCGACCTGCTCGGTCAATTTTTTCTTGGCGACATAGGAGAGGGGTATACGCTGCTAGCCAAGGTAGCCTACACCCGTGTTAAATGGAGCTTTTAACCTTGCTGTAGGGGGTTCGGAGTTGAGGGATGTTTTAATAGTGTAAAGAGTAAGAATCGACGTAAAGAAAGTCAAATCTTTTGCCCAGGTATGAATTTATATTTGGGTTCAGGTACTAAGGAGCTTCGGCTCCTTTTTTTATTTCCTTTATTGAGTATTTTTATCTTTGCTCAAAATAGCCTAACCACTAAAGTCCTTTTATGGCGTCGTTGAAAGAGAAAATTACAAATATTACTCAATTCATAGAAACTGACATCTGGCGAATTAAACTTGATTCGCTTCCGAAAGGCAGAAGGTTTTTTTACCGACAGATTAGGGTACTTGTGCTGGCAGGCAAAGGATTTATAAGAGACGAGGTTGGCGTTAAATCCTCAGCGTTGACCTATTTCACTTTGCTGTCCATTGTTCCGGTTATTGCCCTTGCATTTGGCATTAGTAAAGGATTTGGGTTCGATATTCAAAATTCTATCAGCACGTTGCTGGCTGGGCAAGAGCAAGCGACTGAGTTTGCCTTTGAAGCAGCAGAAAATATGCTGAAAAACGCCAAAGGAGGAGTGGTGGCAGGGGTAGGTTTGATTGTGCTGCTTTACACGGTTTTACGGTTGCTTAATAGCGTAGAGGAGACTTTTAACGATATTTGGGAGATCAAAAAGCAGCGTTCTTTACAACGAAAGATATCCGAGTACACAGCCATACTGCTTATTTCGCCAATCCTGGTTTTCTTTTCCAGTTCTCTCACAGTTTTAGCCAGCTCTGAGGTGCAAACTCTCACTCAGCAGATTGAGCTTTTGGATTTGTTCGCCCCTCTTATCTTGTTTCTGCTTAAATTTTTGCCTTATACACTCATTTGGCTTCTATTAATTCTTCTTTACCTGATCATGCCTAATACCGGTGTAAAGGTAAAGTCGGCTGTTATCGCCGGCGTCGTTGCAGGAACTGCCTTTCAACTGCTTCAATGGGGGTATATAGAATTTCAGGTGGGTGTTTCAAAGTACAACGACATCTATGGTGGTTTAGCCGCCCTTCCTTTGTTTCTGATATGGGCCCAGGCCAGCTGGATGATTGTGTTGTTTGGAGCTGAGCTTTCATTTGCCCACCAAAATGCGGCGAGGTATGAATTCTCTAATGAGCATTTGCAACCTAGTACCCGTCACAAGGAATTCATTGCTCTGCTTGTTGTAAGGCTATTAATTCTCAGGTTTAAAAATGGAGAGCCAGGCCTCACGGTTGGGGAAATTACAGACAGATTGCTTGTTCCTTTCAGGTTTGCCAATGTGATTGTCAGAGAGTTAGTAGAGGTGAAAATCCTTTCTGAGATTAATAATGGAGAACGGGAAGACAGCACCTACCAGCCGGCAATGGACATTGATTTAATTACTGCCTATCTGGTGATTGACCGCCTTGAAAACAGAGGTCTGAACAATATCTGTATTCTCAATGATGATGAGGCTACACTTATGTTACAGACGATTGATACAATGGAAGCTGACATGGACAAGTCAATGGTGAACAGGCCCCTTGGCGAGCTTCATTTGTAGTATTCGTATTCCAGATAAGTACAGATGTAGTTGGGGTTTTGCTCCTGATTGAACTCGATCGCATCAAGAAGCTTTTTTTTGTCATAGGTGAATTCTCCACTTTGGGTGATGTTACCTGCCGCTGCCTTCATGTAATACGAAATCAATTTTCCGCTATCATTGAAATTCTCTTCATAGACCCGGGTGGTGTCTCCCGTGGTTTCATCGATATGGAAGTCTGAAATATGGCTGGGAGTTCCGTCGCCATAGAAGGAGTTGACCTTCTCCCTGATAACGAGCCGGTCTTTGTTCAGCAGGCGAGCATGGGCAATCTTGTTGTGCTTATTGTATTCGTACTCCATCGATACCTCGTCCTCAATAATGCTTGCAGTGGAGCTTGACATGTAGATGCGATCACCAAACTCATTGTACTGGATCACTTGGGTAGCCACTTCATCGCCCGACACCACATTAAACCGTGTAAACGTTTCTTCCTGCAACACCTCGTCTTTGTACGAGTAGGTGGCCACGGTGTGGGTTCTGTCCAGATTATCTCTTTCCTCTATTTTAATAGGGAAACCGTCAGGGTTCAGCGTGACAATCTTTCGCATTTCACTTCTTACCTGTCCGCTTTCAAGGAAGTCTGTTGTGAGCGTATCATACCCTAACTTGTCGTAATACTTAGTCTGAATGACAATATTGTTTAGGTTATACAGGTTTTGATAGGTTTTGTCACCTTCCGGTCCATAGAAATAGTGGGTTCTGCTTCTTAGCTCACCTGAATATTCATAGGCCGCCTGTTTCAGCAGCCTTCCTTCTTCGTCAAACTCCCTTTCTTCCAGCACCGTGCTGCGACTTCTGGGCTCTGTAGACTCACAGTCGTAAAGGTAGGTGGTGATTTTTCGAATATCCAGCGAGGCTATTTCCCTTTGATATTTCAGAACCTCCTTTTTCTCAGGAGAAAGCCTTGGATCAATCGCCTCATCACCCTGTGTGGAGAGCCCACTACAGGAGAATAAAAGTGGAAAGAGAACAAGCGGGAAAGAATGGCGCATTATGCTGGCTAACCTCATAAAATTACTTAGAACGTTGTTTAAAAGACCAGGTAAAGTGAAACACAGAAACGATTGTGCCGTCCGGCAAAGTGCCGGTGGTTTTGGCAGTCACAGTTTGAGGCTGCCCCGTGCTTATGGCTAGCTCAACTGCTTCAAATATTCTCTGACCATCCTCACAGGTGAAGGTGGTTTTTCCAGTCGCTCTTTTTGGGAATTCTGCTTTCAAATCAACAATTATGGTGGCCACACTCGGGCTCCTGTCCGTTATCGCCAAAAGGGCAATGGACGCTGTGGAAAGCTCTGCAGCCATGCTTTGAACAGCAAAATATATAGATTTGAAAGGGTTTTTGTTAAGCCATTTGAAAGGGATAGTAGTAACCGCCCTTTCTTTGCTCAGTTCCTTTAGTCTCATTCCGGCCATCCACCCTGCAGGGACGTTGCCAAATGTGTAGACCCAGAAAAGAAATGGGTTCAGCATCTTCTGTCTGAACTTTTCCTGTTTCTCCGTAAGTGTGCTTGTGCTGCCCATGTTGCCTGCCTTTGAATGCAACCCAAATTAACAAAAAAGGCCCGGATATTTCCGAGCCTTCAGGTCTTATTGAGTGGGCACTACCACCATATAATGTAGATGAGAGTCACCAGCACAACGATGATGAGCGCCATGGTATTAAACTGTTTCGACGATCGATAAACCTTTTTAGATATATCAATGGCTTTTTTGTCGTAGTCTATTCCTTGAGACAGGAACAGTGCAACAGCCACAAACATCAGGCTCATCAGGTGAATAAGCGTTTTTCCGATATGAGTATCCATGCTCAGGATCGTTCCATCAAACATTTCGTGGTTTCCACCCTCCATAATGATAAAAAGGAAAAGGCAGCCAACAATGATGAGGAAATTCTGATTTCTCCATTTGAAGTCCGCTTTGTCGATCCACGAGATGATGATCATTGCAAAGCAAAGGACAATGAACACAAAACCCATGCGGTCAATAAATGGCACTTCGGGTACGAAGAAATAGAAAAAGGCATTGATAGGTATTGAAAGCACAGCGACCCACAGAGCTGCGTTGGAAGTTGACTTGCTCCAGAACATTCCAAATAGGAAGATGACAGTGACGGCGGGGGTCACAAAGCCCGAAAACTCCTGGATATACTGAAACATCTGATCGAAGCCTTCCAGTGCGGGCGTTACAAGGCACGCAATTGCCAAAGCAACGAAGCTGGTAATACGACCGATTTTCACAAGGTTGGTTTCAGTAGAATTCTTATTGATGAACTTATGGTAAATGTCCATCGTGAAAATCGTCGCCGTTGAGTTCATCATAGAAGCCAACGATGAAATAATGGCACCAATTAAAGCGGCAAATGTTACTCCCTTCAGTCCGGCTGGCACGAGAGACAACATAGCCGGATAAGACTTGTCAGGCTTCATGAGCCCGTCGCTCATCATAGCATTAATGATGTTGGCGTCTCCTGTTTTATCTACAAGGTAAAATGCTGCAACACCCGGGATCACCACAAAGATGGGCATGATCACTTTCAGGAAGGCTGCGAATGCCACGCCTTTACGTGCTTCAGTAAGGTTCTTGGCTGCAAGGGCTCTTTGGGTAATATACTGGTTGCATCCCCAATAGGCCAGGTTAGCAATCCACATGCCTCCGATAAGTACCGAAATTCCGGGCAAATCCATATAGGACGACTTGGATTCACCATTGATCATATAAGTGGAGTCCACATCAAAAACCATATCAAACTTACCAGGTACTTCCCTGATGAGGGTGAGGAAGCCACTAAAAGCACCTTCGCCGCCACTTACTAAATTAAGGGCGACTCCTGATACGAGAATACCACCGATGACAAGGAATATCACCTGAATAATGTCGGTGTAGGCTACGGCTTTTAATCCCCCGTAAATAGAATAAAGGAGAGCAAATGTGCCAAGACCCAGTATGCCATACAGGAATGGAATGCCAATAACAGTATTAAGTGCAAGCGCCCCCAGGAACATCACCGTTGTTAGGTTGACAAAAACATAGAGAAGGAGCCAGAATACAGCCAAACTAGTTCTTACCCTGCCATCATATCTCAGCAAAAGAAACTGAGGCATAGTGAAAATCTTCTTATTTAAATAGATGGGCAAAAGGTATTTGGCCACCAGCAGCAGCGTTACTGCAGCCATTAATTCATAGGCTGCAATGGCCATTCCTATGGCAAACCCCGATCCGGACATACCAATGATTTGCTCTGCCGAAATGTTGGAGGCGATTAAAGAAGCGCCTATTGCATACCAGGGAAGTGATTTTCCTGCCAGGAAATAGTCGGTTGAATCTTGCTCAACGCCTTCCTTTTTTCTGGAGACCCACCAGGCAATGCCTATGATGATAAGAGCATAAATACAAAATACAACAATGTCAATTGACGAAAAGCTCATAACAGCAATGTGGTTTAAGTGGCTGGATTTTCACTAATTGGGCAGCATAATACGCATTTGCGGGCTTATCACAAAGCAACTTTAGTTTAAATAGGCGTTGGGAATGGACTGAAGCAGGATGGAAGACAACTTAGAATTATACAAGTTATTGATGTTAAGCCCGAAACACTGCAACTCACTTCAGGCGTCTTGAGCACTGTGAAAGCCAATTGTTGTATTGGGTTTCATGCGCCCCTTTGCTTCAGCTTGGGTAAAACACAGCCAAAAGTTCACCAAGGGTGTCCGTTTGTGACCACAAGTGTGTACGGATTTGAAAAAGGTTTACAATCGACATGAACGGGGTATTTCTTTTTTAAGTGGTGGAGAGGGTTTTTTTACTTCTTTTTTGTAACCCTGAGCATGGCGGTCTGCCGTCAGTGCTGGCGGCCCTAAGGTACTTTTCTTGAAAATACATCAACAAATCAGCTGTTTTATTAACAAAAAGCTAATACAACTACCTCCTGTGCTCTTCCGGAAGTTTTATTTTCAAAATTTCTTTCGGCTTTTCTCAGAACTTGGCCGAAACCTTGCCCGTACAACATCACAAGGTTTAAAACTCGATTATTATGAAAAAAGTTATGTCAACAGCAGCAATGCTGGTAATGGTTACCAGTATGGCTTTAGCTTCCAAAAATACCAATGAAGCTACTAAATCATCACAAGTAAAAATCACTCAAAGCACGGCGATGGGTATTTATAATCTGCGTTTCGACGCCGACAGCCCAGGCCAGGTAACAATCAAAATCGCCAACGAAAAAGGCAATACCCTGATGAAGGAAAAGATTGCTTACACTACTTCATTTGAGCGCCCCTACAACTTGCAGGATTTGCCCGACGGAACTTACCGTATGACGGTTGAGCGGGACGGCAAGGTGATTGAAGAAACTATTCAGCATGTGAAGGACAGGTCGGCAGTAAGGGCAATTTACGCCGTAGATGTTGAGGAGATATCAAGCGGCAAATATCAGTTGGTGGTGAAGAAGACAGGTCATCAGGCTGTAAAAGTTAAGATTGCTGACAAGAATGGGGTCATCTTCTTTAATGGCGCCATTGACGAGATGGGTAGCTTCAGTAAAACATTCGACCTAAGCAACATAGTTGCCAGCGACGTGAAGATGGAAGTTACGATGGGAGACAAAACAATTGTAAGGAGTTTATAATATTTTTCTTGATACTGGTGAAAGCCAGCTTACTTTAGCCACTCAAAAGCAAAGAATTTTTTTAACTGAAGATATTGCCGGAGGCGAAGGCCTCCGGTTTTTTTATGTTAAAGACTTAAGAATGGTGGGCCGGTCACATATTTTCAGACTAACAGAATGCCGGACTTACCTGTTTCAGTGATAAGTCCTATGTAATTTTTAACTCCGTTTTTGACAAAACACATACAAAACGGAATTTTATCCCTGGGCAATTTTTTTTAAAATCGTGAAGCATGGCCGTAGGGGTTTCTCGTGACTGCTTCGATAAGTGACAGCTTTCTTTCGATGAAATGTCCAAACCGTTCGACTAAGCGGAGGCCCACTTGCAAACGTCGACGTGCCCCTTGGAGGGCTTTAATGCTAATTGCCTGTTTGTAATACCCAAGTGAGAGAGGAGCTAAAAACCAAAAAATCAGGACGATAGAAAGAGTTCCCTTTGTCAGGTGCAAAGACCATGGTCTGTCGCATAAGGAAAGTGAATTACTAATAACGTCCTGGAATATGAATCTAACAAAACAAACAAATGGCTGGCAAATGCCTTACTTTTTGCGAGCCGGCGAATCTGACTTCAGCCTGCCGGGGGTATTGCCAGCAGTTGCCAATAAATTCTTATCAGCACTCAAACGGTCGTGGATGTGCGGCTGGGGATTGTCTCTCTTGGTGGTATTGACCCTATTGGCATTTGCACATGGCCTGAAAGCTCAAACTACCGAGTCCTTTACCACATCACCCACTTTGATTTCTCACCCGTCTGTTCCATCGTGGAAGACTTCGGCTGAGGTAACCATCGGCGGGGTGGTTTATGAGTTGTTGAACGGAGGAAACGGAGGATGGGCTTTTTCCGGCAGCGGTGGAGTGTCCAATAGCTCCAGCCTTTTTTACAGCACGGCAGCCACTAGTTCAATCACCATTAAGAGGAAAGATGGAGCCCGCTTTCAGTTTTATGGGGTATGGTTAAAATACAAAAATTTTACCAGCGGCTATACCGCCCCCTGGCTTACGGCCAACTACAATGGTTCAGGCGCTTCGTCTGACACCTACGGTTCAAACACTACCGTCTCAATATCAAAAAACTTGAATGTTACTACAGTGACTTTGATGTTTTCGGGCTTGTGGGAGCTTAATTTTGACAATTTGATTGTAGGCCCGGCAATTGCTTCGCTGCCTACTGTTACTACCACAGCCGCAGATTTGATAGGTGGTACCTATGCCAGTCTTGGCGGCAATGTAACCAGCGATGGCGGAGGTACAATTACAGACCGTGGGATCGTCTATAGCACATCACCTTCACCAGCCATTGGCGATGGCCGGGGGGAGCAGGTGGCGATAGGAACTGGTTCGGGCGTTTTTTCGCAAACTGTCGCTGGCTTTTCGCTTAGCACCACTTATTATGTGAGGGCCTATGCAATCAACTCAGCAGGTACCTCTTACGGCTCACAAATAACATTTACGACAACAGATGGCACTGGCCCGATCACGCTCGTACCTTCAATGGATACATACATTGAGAGCGGTTCAGGTTATTCAACCTCACAAACCAACTACGTTGGAGACTGGTGGGGGTGGTACTCTGATGCTGCAATAAAATTTAACCTGGCCGCCGTTACTGGTACTGTGTCCGACGCAAAGCTTAGGCTATATGTGAGCGAAGTAGGTAGCGGAACTGTTTTCGCAAAGGTTTGGGGCTCCGATGACGACAGCTGGCTTGCTACCACTAATGCTGTACCCTCCAAAAATACCTCGCTTAGCAGCAATGTGTCCATCACCGCTACAGGATGGAAGGAATTTGACGTCACCGCATTCATTAAGCAACAAGCCGAGGGAGATGGCACCGCTTCGCTGGTCATTGCAGGAAATACAGCAGAAGGAGACAACTGGTTCGGCTTCAAATCTGACAACAGCGCCACCAACAAACCACAGCTGGTGGTAACGGTGGCTGCTGGCAATACCGCACCTGCGGCCTCCAGTGTGGCTATTTCTGGAGCCGCTGAAGTAGGTGTTACACTAACAGGGACATACTCCTATGCAGACGCAAATAGCGATGCTGAAAGTGGTACAACTTACAAATGGTACAGAGGAGTTGCCGATGTTGGCGTGGCTCCCGTTGCTATTACTGGTGCTACACAAGCCACCTACCTGCTTCAGTCTGAAGACGAAGGTAAGTACATTACTTTTGAGGTAACACCCAGCGACGGTACTGACGCAGGAAGTGCCATGGTGAGCGAAAGGCTGGGTCCTGTTGTTCAAACTGTTTTGCTTGCCACCAGCCCTATCATCTCTTTCTCGAATGAGGTGGGATTTGAAGATAATATTGCTCAGGACGGTGAGGGAGGGTCGGTAGTGATCAGTGACCTCAACCTACAGGTAATGCCTGTCAATAGCTCCGGCGTGAAGCTCGCAGGACAACCTATCCAATACCACGATAACACGCAATCAGGCTGGTCGGGCTACCCGGCTATCATTACATATGGCGACATAGATGCACATTTCGGGTGGTCGATTAAATCGGACAACGGAACTGCATTCTCTTTGGTCGCCGTAGATTTTCACGACTGGGGGGGCTATGCAGGCGATACATTTGTTGCTGAGGCTTTCCTGGATGCCGCATCAAAGGGAACGATAACCTTTACCGGAAACGTAGATGGAAGCTATATCGCCTTGACCAACTCCGGTGTGTTGTCGTCGATATTTGCCAATGTAGACGAAGTCAGAATTTATAAGCAGGGGGGAAGCAATTCATGGGGCTCACTAAACAACATTCAAGTAGCTTCCGCTGTACTTACAGGCCCGCCAACAGTATCTACCGCAGCGTATACTGACTTGGCAACAACCTCTGCCACACTTGGTGGAAATGTGACTGCCAGTGGAGGCCTTGATGTGATAGAAAGAGGTATTGTATATGCCACCACAGCTGAGCCTACCATTGCTAATACGAAAGTGGAGATTGGTTCTGGCACGGGCACCTTCTCTCAAAGCGTAACCGGACTGGAAGTGAACACCACTTACTACTTCCGTGCGTACGCCATCAACTCACTGGGTACAAGCTATGGAAGTGAATTGAGCTTTATCACCCCTAAAATTGCTCAAACGATCAGTTTTGATGCGATCAGCGCAAAGGTTTGGGGAGACGAGCCCTTTACACTCGGTGCCGAGAGAACGGATCAGGACCTGGTAATAACCTATGCCGCCACGGATCCTTCCGTCGTGACAATTGTGGGCAACCAGGCGACCATTAAAAAAGCAGGTAGCACAACGATTACTGCATCGCAGGCAGGTGATGACACTTATGCGGCGGCCTTATCTGTGGAGCAAACCCTTACAGTGAACAAAAAGACTTTGACGGTGACAGCCGAAGACAAGACCAAAGAATATGGTGCTGCAGATCCTGTTAACACAGTGACTTACGCAGGCTTTATCAGTGGAGAAGGGGCGACAGACCTTGGCGGCACATTGTCGTTCAGCAGAACGGCTGGTGAGGATGCCGGTAATTACGCTATTACGCCAGGTGGCCTTACCTCCAATAACTACACGATCAGCTTTGTGGCTGGCGACCTGGAGATTACCAAGAAGGCGCTGACCATTACAGCGGAAGACAAAACGAAGGAATTTGGTACGGCAGATCCTGTGTATACAGCAGCTTATGCAGGCTTTGTTACAGGCGATGACGCAACTGACCTGGTTGGTACACTATCGTTCAACAGAACAGCAGGCGAGGTGGTAGCTACCTATACGATCACCCCATCCGGCGTCACATCAGCCAACTATGCTATCAGCTTTGTGGGCGGCGAGCTGGAGATCACCAAAAAGGTACTGACCGTTACGGCAGAGAACAAAACCAAAGAATACGGTGAAGTTGACCCTGCCAACACGGTGACCTATTCTGGGTTTACCACAGGTGAAGATGAAACTGACCTGGGTGGCACACTGTCGTTCAGCAGAACATCGGGCGAGGGAGCAGGCACTTACGCCATCACACCGGCGGGCCTAACATCAGACAATTATGCCATCAGCTTTGTGGCTGGTGACCTGAAAATCACCAAAAGGGCCCTGACGGTGACCGCCGAAGACAAGACCAAAGAATATGGTGTTGCAGATCCAGTCAACACGGTGACTTACGCAGGCTTTATCACTGGAGAATCGGCGACAGACTTGAGCGGCACATTGTCGTTCAGCAGAACGGCTGGTGAGGATGCCGGTAATTACGCTATTACGCCAGGTGGCCTTACCTCCAATAACTACACGATCAGCTTTGTGGCTGGCGACCTGGAGATTACCAAGAAGGCGCTGACCATTACAGCGGAAGACAAGGCGAAGGAGTTTGGTGCGTCAGACCCTGTGTATACAGCAGCTTATGCAGGCTTTGTTACAGGCGATGACGCAACTGACCTGATTGGTACACTATCGTTCAACAGAACGGCAGGCGAGGTGGTAGCTACCTATACGATCACCCCATCCGGCGTCACATCAGCCAACTATGCTATCAGCTTTGTGGGCGGCGAGCTGGAGATCACCAAAAAGGTACTGACCGTTACGGCAGAGAACAAAACCAAAGAATACGGTGAAGTTGACCCTGCCAACACGGTGACCTATTCAGGGTTTACCACAGGTGAAGATGAAACTGACCTGGGTGGCACACTGTCGTTCAGCAGAACATCGGGCGAGGGAGCAGGCACTTACGCCATCACACCGGCGGGCCTAACATCAGACAATTATGCCATCAGCTTTGTGGCTGGTGACCTGGAAATCACCAAAAGGGCCCTGACGGTGACCGCCGAAGACAAGACCAAAGAATATGGTGTTGCAGATCCAGTCAACACGGTGACTTACGCAGGCTTTATCACTGGAGAATCGGCGACAGACTTGAGCGGCACATTGTCGTTCAGCAGAACGGCTGGTGAGGATGCGGGTAACTACGCCATCACTCCAGCTGGCCTTACCTCCAATAACTACACGATCAGCTTTGTGGCTGGCGACCTGGAGATTACGAAGAAGGCGCTGACCATTACAGCGGAAGACAAAACGAAGGAGTTTGGTGCGTCAGACCCTGTGTATACAGCAGCTTATGCAGGCTTTGTTACAGGCGATGACGCAACTGACCTGAGTGGTACACTATCGTTCAACAGAACGGCAGGCGAGGTGGTAGCTACCTATACGATCACCCCATCCGGCGTCACATCAGCCAACTATGCTATCAGCTTTGTGGGCGGCGAGCTGGAGATCACCAAAAAGGTACTGACCGTTACGGCAGAGAACAAAACCAAAGAATACGGTG
The DNA here is from genome assembly GCF_032999765.1 of Imperialibacter roseus. Classification (GTDB taxonomy): domain Bacteria; phylum Bacteroidota; class Bacteroidia; order Cytophagales; family Cyclobacteriaceae; genus Imperialibacter; species Imperialibacter roseus. Next base: position 1,429,887 of record NZ_CP136051.1, read on the forward strand.
AAGTTGACCCTGCCAACACGGTGACCTATTCAGGGTTTACCACAGGTGAAGATGAAACTGACCTGGGTGGCACACTGTCGTTCAGCAGAACATCGGGCGAGGGGGCAGGCACTTACGCCATCACACCGGCGGGCCTAACATCAGACAATTATGCCATCAGCTTTGTGGCTGGTGACCTGGAAATCACCAAAAGGGCCCTGACGGTGACCGCCGAAGACAAGACCAAAGAATATGGTGTTGCAGATCCAGTCAACACGGTGACTTACGCAGGCTTTATCACTGGAGAATCGGCGACAGACTTGAGCGGCACATTGTCGTTCAGCAGAACGGCTGGTGAGGATGCGGGTAACTACGCCATCACTCCAGCTGGCCTTACCTCCAATAACTACACGATCAGCTTTGTGGCTGGCGACCTGGAGATTACGAAGAAGGCGCTGACCATTACAGCGGAAGACAAAACGAAGGAATACGGAGAGACTGACCCTACAGCCACGGTGGCTTATTCGGGCTTGGTTGAAGGAGATGAAGAATCAGACTTTGACGGTATGCTGGCGTTTACCAGAGCTACCGGAGAAAACCCCGGCGTATATACAATAAGCCCTTCAGGTTTGACCTCCGACAACTATACTATCAGCTTCGCAGACGGAGAGCTTCAAATCACCCCAAGGCAACTGACTGTACATGAGCCTGTTTTGACCAAAGCTAAGCTACACGATGGTCTGAAAACTGCCGAAGTACTTGCGGGCGCCCTTGTTGGAGTGGTTGATGGTGATGTTGTGGAACTTACCGCCGAAGCTACCTATGACGACGCCAGCACAGGTGTGGACAAGACCATCACCGTTACTTACACCATTGCAGGAGCAGATGCCTTCAAATACCTTGCTCCGACAGACTTTGTGGTTACCAACGGGGAAATTATAGTGGATGTTGAGCCGGTATTTACGTCGGTTGGCAGCCCGTCAGTGAAAGAAAATGAAACAAATGTGCTCGTGGTTACTGCAACGGACGGAAACGAAGGAACAACTATCACTTACAGCCTCTCTGGCGGCTGGGACATGGCCCTTTTCAGTATCGATGCTACCACCGGTGCATTGACTTTCAAAACAGCGCCGGACTTCGAGCAACCGACCGATGCTGATGGAGATAATGTGTATTTGGTGCAGGTAACGGCCACTGATGGTGTCAACGTCACCAACCAAACCATAGAAATAACGATTACCAATGAAAATGACAGTGCGCCTGTAGTTCTGGCCGCACAGTCTTTCCAGGTGGCAGAAACAGTGAACAGTGGAACCTTGGTAGGCAAGGTAATGGCCCACGATTCAGACGAAGGCACGGAGCTTCAGGGATGGATCATTGTGTCGGGAAATGAAGAGGGGATATTTGACCTTTCACCAGCCTCCGGCGACCTGGTGGTTGTAAACAGCGCTACACTCGCTATGCAAACAGCCACTTCTTACACACTCGTACTCACGGTCTCTGACGGCATTCACGTAAGCATTGAAACTGAAATCACCGTGCTTGTGAGCCGAGGGCAACAGGCCAGTCTTGCAGCCGAAGCCGATAGCTATGAGATAAATGAAGATGAGGTGCTTACAGTTGATGCACCAGGTGTTTTGAACAATGACGGCAACGTGCTTACAGCCGGGCTGCAGCTGGTTTTGGTGGGGGATGTCTCTCACGGCAGCCTTGTGTTGAATGCTAACGGTTCATTCGTTTACACTCCCGATGCCAATTTCAATGGAGCTGATGTGTTCAGCTACAAGGTAGTGGAGGGTGAAATAGCCTCTGAGACAGTAAGTGTGACAGTTGAGGTTTTACCGGTAAACGATGCCCCACATGCGATCATCTTCAACAACGTGAACGTTGCCGAGGACGCTGCCCCGGGCTTCAAAGCCGCTGAATTTGGCACAGAAGATATAGACAGCGACTCGCATACTTATGAGCTTGTGGACGGAGAGGGCGCTATCGACAATGAGAGCTTTATCATCGAAGGCAATAAACTGCTGACCAACGTACGCTTCGATATTGACGAAATCACTCTCCTTTCGGTGCGGGTGAGAACTACTGACCCGGCCGGGGCTTACCTGGAAAAAGTGTTCGGTGTTCAGATCGTTCCAGGCTTCCATCCTGATCTGGTAATCCCAACGGCCTTCACCCCCAACAATGACAACGTGAATGATAGTTGGGAATTTGAGAATGCCCATTTCTACCGCAACATGTCGGTCAATGTTTACAACCGCCAGGGCCGTTTAGTCTTCAGTTCGGTGGGCTATCGCCAACCCTGGACAGGCCAGAGAAGTGGCGTATCGCTGCCACTCGACATGTACTACTATGTAATTGACCTCAACGATGGTTCAGGGCGTGGTTACAAAAGCTATGTAATGATCCTTCAATAAACTGGTATCGTGCAGCAGTCGGCATGGGTGCTGCACGATGCCTATTTTAATTCAATAAAGAAAAATATCAAAAGTCATGAAATTTAAACTACTCGCACTAATAGCCTTGTTGTCGCTTTGCATTGGCAAAGCTTACTCACAGGGGGGGATATTCCTCAGTCAATATTACCAGAACCTACCTGGTTTCAATCCAGGGCTCACTGGTGCCGCCGATTTTCTGGATATCAGAACGGGCACCCGCCAACAATGGGTAGGATTTGAAGGCGCACCGAAAACTTATTTCGTTTCGGCGAATGGGGCTATCAAACCAAAAGTGAACCCGTACCGCAAGAATTCCTTGCGGATGAGCGAGTCTGCAGAGGCCCAGTTGCCTTCTTCCGGGGCCTCGAGGCTAAAGTGGGGTCTGGGAGGTTATGTGCTAAAGCAGGAGCAGGGACCGTTTGATCAAATGCAATCTGTAGTCAACGTGGCTAGCCATATTGCGGTTGCTGAACGTACCTATTTGAGTCTTGGGATTGCTACCGGCATTTCAAATTACCGGGTAAATCTTTCTGAGGTGGTTGTTGCCGATCAGGTGAATGATGCCACATACAACAGGTTTATGGCCAATGGTTTTAATAACACCTATGCAACGCTCAGTACTGGGGTTGCGATATACTCGGATTTGTTTTATGCAGGCATTAGTGCGTTGCAGCTGTCGAGAACGCTGCTAAATGGTAATGACATGTTAAACAAGGGTGGCAATAATCAGATTTTTCACATGGTAGGAGGCTATCGGTTATATTTTCGGAAGTTTGACGTGATTCCAAATATCAACGTAAGGTTCGAGACCAACCAACCAATGGTGGTTGACCTGGGTGCCAGGTTGCGGTACAACAAGCTCATATTTGCCGGCCTTTCTTACAGAAACGATCAGTCGGTGATCGCCCTTTTGGGGATAGATATCACTGATAAAATCAATTTTAGCTATTCGCTGGAATCAAGAGTCGGTAATGCCTCTGACGTTAGCAACGGCAGCCACGAAATAATGCTTGGTTTAAAACTTTTCAATCATAACAGGTTCAGTCCTCTCTGGTAATCATGAAAACTCTACAAATATTTACCCTCCTCTTTTTGGCAGCCTCTACCACTTTTGGGCAGTACACGTTCGAAGCTGTTGAGAAGCTTGCATCAACCATTAACTCTGACGCAGAGGAGATTACTCCCATGCTGTCGGCTGATGGTTCCAGATTGTATTTTGTGCGTGCATTGTATGCTCAGAATATTGGCGGCGTGCAGGCTGGTCAGGATATTTGGTTTTCCGACAGGAAAGCTGACGGTAGCTGGGCCGAACCCAGCAATAACCTGCCAACGATTAACAATGGCGACAATAATGCCATGACGGGTTTTACAGCCGATGGCGACACGATCTTTTTAATTAACAACTACAGTTCTTTTCCAAGACGGAAGATTGGTCTTTCGTACAGCACACTTAAAAATGGGAAGTGGGCAACCCCAAAAGAGCAGGGCGTTGAGGTGAAAACCAAAAACGACTTCTACGGCATGCATGTTCATCAAAATCAGAAAGTGGTCATTGTGTCTATGATGGGAGATGAGGCCCTCGGAGAAGAGGATCTGTATGTTAGTGTGAAAGAAGCAGACGGTTCATGGTCTGTTGCCAAACACCTGGGAACGACTATTAATAGTGCTGGTTTCGAAATTTCCCCGTTTTTGTCCTATGATCAGTCTACCCTCTTTTTTGCTAGCAATGGCCGGGGTGGATTTGGTGATGCAGATATCTTTATGTCAACCAGATTGGACGACTCATGGACCAATTGGTCTGAACCAGTAAATCTTGGTGAACAGGTAAATTCAGCAGGGTTTGACGCTTACTATTTTGAGAAAAATGGAAGCGCTTATTTTTCATCGAACAGAGGTGGGGGTAAGGCAGATATTTATTCACTAACAGCGAAAAGGCCAGAACCAGTGGTGGCAGAATTGCCTCTGGTGGCTGAGCAGAAAGCAGCCGAAGTAAGCCCTGAGATCCCCATTGAAAGTGAACGCAGCTATAGTATTATTCCAGAGCCCATGGTTGTTTATTTTGCATTCGACTCCTACCAATTGTCGAAAGAATCAAAGTTAACCATTCAAAAAATAGGAGAATTTCTGCACAAGGAAAATGGCCTGAGTCTGGACATCAATGGATATGCAGACCCGGCCGGCCCCGCTGCCTATAATCAAAACCTTTCAGAACGCAGAGCAATGGCCGTCAGTGCATACCTGGCTGATGAATTGGGCATTGCTAAATCCAGGTTAGTAGTGGAAGGAAAAGGTGAAGTGGGGGAGGCCGGCTTTCAATCAACGATACGAGAAAATGACACCGCCCGCAAGGTGGAAATAGTTTTCTCACGAAAGTCAGTGGCAGCTCAATAACTGCCAGGTAGCTAAACCTGAATTATTCATTGGAAATCCATTGCGTAGTTTGGGTCAAAAAAAAATTCCGGGAAAAGTCACTCCCCGGAATTTTTTTGTTTCAGACAACTTTGAGCACGGAGCAAACAAAATTTATTCGACTGAAAGTGGCTTGAAGAAAGGCTCCTAATGCGCTAGAAAGCCTGTCGCTAGCTCTTTTGCCCGTCACAAACCTATGGTTTGTGTTGTTTTCAACGCAGGGCCTGGCCCGACTTAAGTATGCGGCTTATCAATATTCTGTTACCTCCTGCTCAAGCTCTGGATTGTAAAGAAGCGTTTTGTTTTCGAAATCGTACAAAGTCAACCTGCGAAGATCATAGTAAGCCCTCCAATAGGCTTGCAGAGCATCGGTGTAACTGCGGCGGGCAGTGTCCTTTTCCGTGAGTGCGATGTTCAGGTTGGTGATGTCAATCTTTCCGATCAGGTAACGATTTTGAGCCACATCATACCGCTTCTGTGCTACTTCAGCGGCTGTTTTGGTAATCTCCAACTGTAGCTGCAACATGTCAAATTGCCGCACTTGGGTAATAATCTCCTGATCAAAATTCAATTCCTCCTGGGCAATTGTGTATTGGGTCAGCTGTTCGTTGGCCAATGCTGTTTGCAGCCGGGATTTATTTCTGCCCCAGCTCACAATTGGGACACTAAACTGAATGCTGGCGATGCCCTGATTATTGGGATTGGCGCTAATATCGGAAAGGTTGGAAGAAGTGCCATTTACTCCGTAGGAGGCTGCCATGTTTACCTGGTATCGTTGCCCTTTGGCCCGTGCCACTGCTTGTTCTGCAATTAACCTATCTCGTTCAAAAGAAATATACTGGGATCTGTTTTGCTTGGCATATCTTAAAGCATCCTCCTCGCTGATATCGAAAATTGGAATGTCTTCTGGTAACGTTAGCTCAATTTCCGCAGAACTACTCAATTCATTTAACCCTATATAGTTTCTAAGACGTAACACGTTATTGCGGAAATCTAATTTAGCCTGCGCTACTTCCTGGCGGGAGCGAAGCAACTGGAGTTGCACCTGAAGCAATTTATCTTCCGACGTTGTTCCGATGTTGTACCGCCCTTGTTCAATCTGATAAATAGTGTCGTTGTTAGCCAGGTTGAACTGAGCTATCTGAAGATTGATTTGGGCGGTAAGTACTCCAAAATATCTGTCAACGGCAATTCTGGACACAAACTCCATATCCTCAACATAACTCCTTTTGCTTTGCTCGTAAATTATGGGCTGCACTTTCTTATCCCACCTTAAAGGATTGAAGGCGAAAAGAGGCTGCTGCAATTGGAGATTGAACAATGTGCTTTGCCATGTGGTGGCCGGGTCACCAGGGTTAGGAATAAAATTATGAAATTGAAAGAGATTGGTGTTAACAGAGATATTGCCGCCTGTAGCAGCAATAGGCTGCTGAAGACCCAGGGCAGCATTCGAGTAAGTTTGGTTCAATGTTCGGTAAACGACAGATCCATCTGGCTGCTGCACGCCTGTAATTTGGTTGGAATAGCCAGGAGCATTTCCAGTAAGCGTTACCTGGGGGTTGTAGTTAGATTTGAAAGTCCGGTATTGCCAGTAGCTGTTGTTCCTTTGTGTCTCGGCCTGCTTGGCTGCTGGAGATTGGTCTTTTGCACGCTGGATAATTTCCTGGAGATTGAAATTATAGTCCTGGGCTTTGATCTGGATGCACAGGAATACCAGGAGTGAGATAGACACACACAATTTTCTATTCATATCTTAAAGAAGTTATTGGGTCTTGGCTGGCAGCTTTCTGTGCGGGCGCAATCCCAAACACAAGACCTACTGTAGCAGCAACACCGAAAGAAACGATGACAGAAGAAAAAGTAATGATGGTGGGGAAGTCCCCAAAACTGGATATGCCCAGTGCAAGGCTAATGCCGAGCACCACGCCGACTATGCCGCCGCTGACACTGATCATCATCGCTTCGAATAAAAATTGAGTGACGATGTCGGTTTTTTGCGCTCCAATGGAAAGGCGAAGGCCAATTTCTTTGATTCTCTCCATAACAGATGCCAGCATGATGTTCATAATGCCAATGCCTCCAACCAGCAGCGAAATTCCTGCAATGGCTCCAAGCACAATATTGAAGATGTTTTGTGTTCGCTGCTGTTGTTTAAGCAATAACTCCGGAATGGTGATTTCGTAGTCGATCACTCCGAAGTGTCTCCTTTCTATCATTCTGGAGATGATTTCTGCTGTACTTTGCATTTTTGAAGCGTCTTTCACCTGAATGACGAGCTTGTCGATTTGATGATAATTACTAGGCTGCTGATCGGAGCTGCTGCCATCGTCATTGTTGTTTCGATTAGCGGCCTTTAGAATAGCTTCGGTTATCAACTCTCTGTTTCTGTACCTGATCAGGAACGTCTTAATAGGGACGTATACATCCATGTTGTAGTCTCGAATACCGAGCTTGGCTATATTTTTTTCAGAGATAAGGCGCTCGTCCAGCACCCCAACTACCTCCAGCCACTGGTTGCCAACTTTGATGGTTTTTCCAATGGGGTCTTCTTTGCTAAAAAACCTCCCCTTGATGCTTTTGCCAATGATGCACACAGGAAGACCTCCCTCAATCTGACTTTCACTGAACATACTGCCTTGATTCAGGGCAAAAGCTCCAATATCAAAATAGGAAGGCATTACGCCGACGAGTTTGGCTGATCTTCGAAAACCGTCTTTGATGATGACAGTCTCCATCACGCATTCCGGACTCACAGCCTGGATGTCTGGTATCGTCTCAAAAATGCTTTGCGCATCAGCCATTCTAAGACCCGGGGAGAATTTCTTCTTTTCTTCCCCCTTGGCATTGGCGGCGTCTATTTTCTTTTCTTCCTGTTCTACTACCGGCTCAATGATGATGTTGTTAACGCCCACCATTTTTATTTGCTCAAGGATCTCTTTTTCTGCGCCGTTTCCTATGGCCAGCATGGCAATGACAGCGGCTACTCCGAAAATGATCCCCAGTGCGGTTAGCAGTGAACGCAATTGATTGGCCAAAACTGCCTCCAGGGCAATTTGGAAGTTGGCCAGCAGCTTCTTGTTCATCTTATTGATTTGGGTTGTTGGCTAGAGGTTTTCCTGAGCCGGGTTGTGTGGCCGACGATCCAGTCACTTCAGCTACTTCGTTTTTCTCGCCCTGGTTTCGCTTACCATTTAACGATTCGAGGAGCTTGATTTCGCCTTCATCCATATTGGCAGGAAGGGAAAGGTATACCTTTTCGGTGCCCGAAAGGCCCTGCTTGATAATGGCTTCATTGGCATTGGATAATCCCATTTCGACCTCCTGCTTGGTGCCGTCGCTTAGTATTACATACTGAATGGAGTCGTTGCGTGAATGGATGGCCTCAAGGGGGACAAAAACTACCGAATCGAGCTCGCTAACAACTATGTTGTTGCTGGTTGTCATGGAAGGCCTCAGAGACGGATCCCTTTCGTTGACATTGATGGTTACTTCAAAAACTTTGGCGTCCGAATTCGGGTTTTGCTGACCAATATTGGCGACTTTCATTACCTCACCGCTCAACTCCTTGTCGGGGTAGGCATCGAGGCCAATTTTAACTTTTTGCCCCGGGGCCACTCGCCGGATATCTACTTCATTGACATAAGTCACCGACATCATCTGTGTCAAATCGGGCAGTGTAGCCACAACTGGATTCCAGGCACCTATTTGCGAACCTGCTGCGATTTTGTTGCCATCCCAGTTTTTTGTGTAAATAACCATTCCATCCTGAGGGGCGAGTATGTTGAAGTCTTCAAGCAGAGACTTCATAGAATTATAGTCAGACTGTTCTTTTCTCAAAGTGGCGCCTACTTCCTGCATTTTGGCCACCGACTGCTGAATTTTTAATTGATAGTTTTCCACCGTCTGATCTAGCTCCCTTTGAGCTTTCTCCATGGCTATTTGGTTTTGCTTTACCGTTGCAGGTGGCTCGAACTGCGACTGATCAAGCACTAATTGTTTTTCCTGCAGGGCATATCTTAAGTTAATTATTTTTTCCCTTTCAGCTCTCAGGTTGATCGCTGTATCAAGCCTTGTTTGTTCATACTGCGATTGCGCCTTTTCCAGGTTGTTTGCTGCATCCGAAAGCCTGGTATGAAGCTCAGATTTGTCAATAGATGCTACAAAGTCCCCCTTCTTAACCACGGTTCCTTCATCAACCAGGCTTTCTATCTTTAGGTTGTAAATTCTATAATTTTGAGCTCTTGTGGGACCCAAAATTCTTACCGAACGCAGGGCGCTGAGCTCGCCAGTGGTGGTTACGTCAACCACAAATTTTCCTTTGCTCACATTTACGATAATGTCGTTCTCCTCGCTGCCCTTGCTCTGGCTGAAATACAAAACAGCAACGAGTAGTATGAGAATAGAAGCAGGCAGAATGTATCTTTTTTTCATGATGGTTAAGTTCAATTAGCATACACATTTAACAGAAGTATGAATTTGCACAAAAATCATACTAAAAAAATCAAAAGAGGTAATTAACTTCTTTTATAACTCAAATTGCGGTACGGTTGGTATACTTTAGAAAAAATTATTAGTTACAAATATACCTAACAATTTAGTTGATGTATTTACCTGACGACACTTTATTTAGCCGAAAGTCAAGTAATCGCTCCTGTTTTTAGGTTATTTTGCCTATTTCAGGCTGATTGTTGGCAGTTATTGGGCGCATCTTACTATCTTCGTGTACGCAAAAAGCTTTTTATGTCGTCTCATATTCTTATCTCCAGTCTCGAATTCAATCAGAAAAAAATAGAATCATTGCTGGCGGATCTCACAGTTGATGAAACACTGGCGTTCACTCACGATAACATCAACAATATTCACTGGATCGTGGGCCATATTGCTTCTCAAAGAGATACTTTGCTGGAAGACCTGACAGGCGAGATGACTTTTCCGCAGGAACTCAAGCAGTACTATGGCAAGACTGGTGATCCCCGAAAAATGCCGAAGACTATTGACTGGTTGAAGTGCCTTGATATTCTCAAGGAACAGTTCAATGACATCTCCGCCTGGGTTTTAGAATGGGATAGCCAGGGACGCCTCGATAGAGAAAAGGGTGATGTGATAGTAAAATACCTTAGCCACGAGGCATATCACATTGGGCAGGTAAGCCTGATTAGGAAGATGCTCGGTAAGACTGCGGCTAAATAGCTGCCAAGTCTATTCGCAACAAGTCCCCTAAGCTTTGTGGGCCGTAGAAATAGTCAACATCTGGGATCAAGCGGGAAAATCTGGGGAGGTCGCCCTTTAAATCCAATATCCCAAGTGGTCATAAAAAAGCAAAAGATCCAAGCCTAACTGACTGGAGAAGCCCGGCCTGGCGAGACGCATTGAACCAGTTTTACTTTTTTATTTAACAACAAACGAAACATTCGATCCCCAGAAATACAGATTGATCCAACATCTGACTTTGCACAAGCCTGGGCTATTTGCTATTCGTAATATCCACAAAAACTGTTAATCTGCATTCCTCACCATTGAGCATGACCTGTTCAACCGAAAAAAGTATCAGCCTTTTTTGTCCTCGTTTTGTGCTGATTGAGAGTTTGCTTTCTCTGGACTTTGATGGCTCACCCTTTCGGCTAAATATTTTTTTGATTTCGGCCAGGGGCACACCGTTGAGTGTTAGAATTGGCTTGCCTGTATATTCTTCGTAGCTGTAGCCCAGCAATTCTTCCGCATTCTTGTTGATCTCGAGACAGATGGCGTCTTTGTTGCTTGTAATGCATAGCGCTACTGGGCTTGCATGGAAGGCGTCTAAAAACCTTTCTTCACTGTCACGCAGGTGCTTTTTGATATTGCTTAGTTCTGTCCTGTCGCTAATGGTGAGAAAGTAAACCAGGTTTCCCTCACGGTCTGCAAATGAGCCGCCATTGTACCTGAAAATTTTTGCCCAGCGATTTTTAATGCTTCGCACTCTTACTTCCAGCCCATCCACATTTTCATTGTTCAACAGCCTCGGTAGTGGCCATTTGCTGACGGGCAAATACTTTCCATTTAGCTGCTCCACCCTAAAGTACTTAAGCAATTCGGTAAAATTTTGGGGAGGACTTTGCAAAGACATGAAATCATGCATTTTGATCGCTGCTGCGTTCCAGTAAAGAAGCCTGCCCCCTTTGTTGGCAATTACCAAACCTTCCGATATATTATCAATTATGCTTTTTAGGCGACTTTCGCTATTGAGAAGTGCTTGAAAATTGTTCCGACGCAGAGTGATATCAATTACCGACCCGCTAAGCTTTTCCTGACTTCATCATTTTGCTCTCAAAAAAGTCAAAAGGTTTGTTATTTTAAGATGAGGCTTGTTTTTCTAGGTGTCTTGGGTGTCCCAGGCGCTGTTTTTTTAGATTTGTGCCATGTTTATCAGGCAGAAGAAGAACAAGTCAGGTGTCATTAGTGTGCAGGTGATCGACAAAAGTTCGGGTAGCTATAGAGTGCATAAAACCATAGGAAGCTCTTCGAGCAAATCTGAGGTTGACGTTTTGATGATTCAAGCTAGAGAATACGTTCGTTGTTATGGGGGCCAATCTGTTCTTGATTTCAATGTTGGCACTGACGAGCATTTTTTCAAAGCTGTTTATGACAATATCGAGCAGCTACAATTACTGGGGCCGGAATTAATATTAGGGAAGCTCTTTGATGAAATAGGTTTTAATAGAGTAAAGGGAGAGCTTTTTAGACACTTGGTCATCTCCAGATTAGTTTATCCTGTTAGCAAGTTAAAGACCATTGATTATCTTCAGAAGTACAAAGGCATTAGCCTTCATGTCAATGAAGTTTACCGGTTTATGGATAAACTTCATTCCCAGGACATAGAGCAGATCAAAGCAATAAGCTTCCATCATACTGTGAACATCTTGGGTAAAAAGCTGGGAGTTGTCTTTTACGATGTAACCACTCTATATTTTGAGGCTGCTGACGAAGATGACTTGCGAAAAGCCGGTTTTAGCAAAGATGGCAAGCACAGTAACCCACAAATAGTGCTGGGGCTTTTGGTGGCAGAGCAAGGCTATCCACTCGATTATGAGATTTTTGAAGGCAATAAGTTTGAAGGCCATACGATGCTTCCTGTCATAGAAGCTTTCAAAAACAAGTACAATGCCCAACAGTTCATTGTAGTTGCCGATGCAGGTCTTATGTCAAACAAGAACATAACCACACTACAAGCAGCAGATTACAACTTCATAATAGGAGCCAGGATTAAGAATGAAAGTGAAGCTATCAAACAAAAAATCTTTACATCAGGTCTTAGTGATAAACAATATGTAGAAATAGTCAGGCAGGATGGCTTACGGATAATCGTCCAATATTCTACCGCAAGGGCGGCCAATGATGCCAAAAACAGATCCAAGGGGTTAGAACGTCTTAAAAAGCAATTGAACACGGGCAAGCTCACCAAAAAGCACATCAACAATAAAGGCTATAATAAATACCTCAGGCTAGAAGGAGATATAAAGATCACCATTGATGAACAAAAATTTAAAGACGACTCAAAGTGGGACGGCCTGAAAGGATACATCACCAATACACGACTGGAAGCTCAAACAGTCATGGACTATTATCGCCAGTTATGGCAAGTCGAAAGAACATTTAGAATAACGAAAACCGATTTAAGGATAAGACCGATATACCATTACAAGAAAAGAAGAATTGAAGCCCACATCTGTATCGCCTTCGCTGCTTGTAAGCTTTACAAAGAACTGGAACGAAAGCTAAAAGACAAGGAGGCATCGATCAGCGCTGAAAAAGCCATCGATATTATGAAAACGATATTCGGGCTGACTTTAAACATGCCGCAATCTCAGGAAACCAAACTTATGCTCCTCGATAAAACCCAAGAGCAAAAAAACCTTATCCAATTATTCCAAGAAGATTGGGTGTCCCAGTGATGAAGTCAGGAGATTGATCCAACATCTGACTTTGCACAAGCCTGGGCTATTTGCTATTCGTAATATCCACAAAAACTGTTAATCTGCATTCCTCACCATTGAGCATGACCTGTTCAACCGAAAAAAGTATCAGCCTTTTTTGTCCTCGTTTTGTGCTGATTGAGAGTTTGCTTTCTCTGGACTTTGATGGCTCACCCTTTCGGCTAAATATTTTTTTGATTTCGGCCAGGGGCACACCGTTGAGTGTTAGAATTGGCTTGCCTGTATATTCTTCGTAGCTGTAGCCCAGCAATTCTTCCGCATTCTTGTTGATCTCGAGACAGATGGCGTCTTTGTTGCTTGTAATGCATAGCGCTACTGGGCTTGCATGGAAGGCGTCTAAAAACCTTTCTTCACTGTCACGCAGGTGCTTTTTGATATTGCTTAGTTCTGTCCTGTCGCTAATGGTGAGAAAGTAAACCAGGTTTCCCTCACGGTCTGCAAATGAGCCGCCATTGTACCTGAAAATTTTTGCCCAGCGATTTTTAATGCTTCGCACTCTTACTTCCAGCCCATCCACATTTTCATTGTTCAACAGCCTCGGTAGTGGCCATTTGCTGACGGGCAAATACTTTCCATTTAGCTGCTCCACCCTAAAGTACTTAAGCAATTCGGTAAAATTTTGGGGAGGACTTTGCAAAGACATGAAATCATGCATTTTGATCGCTGCTGCGTTCCAGTAAAGAAGCCTGCCCCCTTTGTTGGCAATTACCAAACCTTCCGATATATTATCAATTATGCTTTTTAGGCGACTTTCGCTATTGAGAAGTGCTTGAAAATTGTTCCGACGCAGAGTGATATCAATTACCGACCCGCTAAGCTTTTCTGTTCTGGTTTCGGAGCTCTTCACATAAGTTCCTTTTAGTGCAAGCCAATGGACGGATTGGTCAGGCCAAATTACCCTTGCTTCAAAGTCGAAGGAGCCATCTGTTTTGGCCGCTTCGAAAACTTCTTTCGCAGCCAACCGGTCTTTCACGTGGATATGTTGAAGCAAAGTCGGTAAATCCCACTGAGCAAGCTCTTCACTGTACCCAAAACTTTGATCATGAATTCGATTCCTTACCGACTTGCCAGATATGAGATCAATTTCCCAAACACCTATTTTTGAGTCTTCAATAGCATTCAAGTAGAGGTTCGTAAATTTGGCATCCAATCCACCGAAAGGCGTAGGTTCGGTAACCTCTTTAATATTGTCGACAATGCCCCCAATTGAGGGGTCGTTAAGCAGATTGACGACGGTTGAATCATAAAGATGGTAGCTACCGTCTTTGTGAATAATTCTTGAACGATGTCCTTTTATCGGAATGCCCGGGTTGAGAATCGCTTTCTCCATCACTTTTTGATTGCCAGGTACGTCGTCCGGATGAAGGCTTGAATAAATGTCGAGCAGCATCGTCTCTTCTGGCGTATAGCCCAGGATATTCTCAACAGAGGGCGACACATAAATTGGTTTGCCTTCAGGAGAAAAAACAATGACTGCATCGCCGCTGGTCTCCAGAAGGGCCTGAAAGTTCATTTGAACTTTTGTGGGCTCACTGTCACTAGCATCGTTTTCACTTATTAAATAAAGGAAGGCACCAATTAAGTTTCCCTTTCTATCAAGCGCTGGCTCAAGACGAATGCTATAGTGAGTATCTTTGATACTTATACCACTTATTTCATCTTGTTCGCTAAGTGCCTGTTCGAAAAGCGAGGAAGTGGCTTCTTTATTTTTTGCGAAAAGCGAATTGATAACTGAAAGCCCTCTCCTTGGTGCTATACCCGTAATTTGTGAAAAATAGCTCTCAAAATGGGGATTAAACTTTTGAATAGAATAGTCCTTGTCTATCAACGCTACTCCATGATAGGGGTTGGACATGGTGGCCTTAATGCTTTCATTAATTTCTGTTTCCTTGCCAGTGTTGGTGGGCGTTCCTCTGCTTCTTTTCATGAAAGTTGAATTTACAAAAAGGCCTGCTTTAGTGAAATTCACTACAGTCAAGCGTAAGAGTTAACAACTTATTAATTAATAGCTGGCGAAAAAGAAAGCAGGCTGATTTTCGACTCCCGCTATCGTCTGAAATAACAACGCAATATCAGTAATGGGTCTTTTACATGTGCCATATTTTTTTAATATTTTTTAACAATTAGCCTTTGATATAAACTTGACAAAAACTTTAGGCTTTTATAAAATTGCCACCGTTTCCTAGAATTCTTTGGAATTGTACACGTAAACTGGTAGTTGTTGAAAACTTCTTAATTGTTTTTTAAGACAGAAAAATCATGTCAATAGTTGTCGAGAACCTGACCAAGAAATATGGAGAGCAGAAGGCAGTTAATGATATCTCCTTCAAAATTAATACCGGTGAAGTAGTTGGTTTTTTGGGGCCAAATGGTGCTGGGAAAAGCACCACCATGAAGATGATTACCTGCTACATGGCACCCACGAGTGGCGATGTCAGGCTGGACGAGTTGAGCATCCTTAATGAGCAGGAGGACATAAAGAAGAAGATAGGCTACCTGCCCGAAAATAATCCACTCTACACTGACATGGCGATTGTGGACTACCTGCGGTTTTGCGCCGAAATACAGGGGGTGAGCAAGGCAAAAATACCCTCCAGAATAGGCGATATGATAGACATGTGCGGTTTGGAAAGAGAGCGTCACAAGAAAATAAGTGAGCTCTCTAAAGGGTACCGACAAAGGGTAGGGCTTGCACAGGCCATGATTCACGACCCGGAAATTTTGATACTGGATGAGCCAACCACCGGCCTCGACCCCAACCAAATCATAGAGATCAGGAAGTTGATAAAAAAGCTGGGCAAGGAAAAAACGGTGATTCTTAGCTCTCATATCCTTTCGGAAGTAGAGGCCACCTGCGACCGCATTCTGATTATTAACAGGGGCAGGATTGTGGCAGACGGCACCTCCGACACATTGAGAAGTCAGGCCGAGGGCAAAGAACTGCTGACTGTTAAAATTGAGGCTGCCGATGCTGACGTCAAAAAGGCGCTGCTTGGGCTGGCATCAGTAGAAACTGTCGAGCCAGTGGAGGGAAAAGCCGGCTTCTTCTCAGTTCGGAGTAAGCCTGATGTTTCGTCCAGAAAAGAGGTGTTTGACCTGTGTGTATCGAAAAAATGGTACTTGTTGGAAATGACAGGTCACGAAACCAAACTGGAAGACGTGTTTAGAGAGCTGACCAACTGATTTGGCTGCATCAACACCGAACTGCGGCAAGCCCGGCAAACACAACATGACTTTACACCTCAGAAACCGAATATCGTTTTAATAATAACCAACAACGACTGATATGAACAAGATTTGGATCATTGCCAGAAGAGAGTTGGCCTCCTATTTCGATTCTTTGATCGCTTATGTAATGATTATCATTTTTCTGGGAATGAGCGGGTTTTTTACCTGGCTTTTCGGAAGCAACATATTTATGATCAACCAGGCCAGCTTACAGGTTTTCTTCGGAATTTCGTTCTGGACCTTATTCTTCTTTATCCCGGCCATCACTATGAGGACCCTGGCAGAAGAAAATAAAAGTGGAACCATTGAGCTCCTGTCGACAAAGGCCGTGTCCGATTTCCAAATTGTTGTAGGTAAATTTCTCGGCTGCCTTTTGCTGGTGGCTATCGCCCTGCTGTGCACGCTGCCTTACTACATAACTGTATCGCAGTTGGGTAATGTGGATCACGGCGGCATTATCGGAGGCTACCTTGGACTCATTTTGCTGTCGGCAGCCTATATCGGTATCGGGCTATTTGCCAGCAGCACCACAAGTAATCAGATCGTCGCCTTTCTAATGGCACTTTTTATTGGAATTTTCTTTCAGATCTTATTCGATGTGCTTGGATCCAGTTTTAGGGGTGCTGTGGGTGGAGTATTCTATTACCTGAGCATGCAAACCCACTTCGATTCCATGAGCAGAGGAGTAATCGATTCTCGTGATCTGATCTACTTTGGCTCTCTTATAGCTATCTCTTTATTGCTTTCCCAGGCAATGCTTTCACGTCGCAATTGGCAATCTTAAACAACTACTGACATGAAGGGAAGAAACGTAATTATTCAATTGGCTATCGTGACCGGCATTCTTGTGGTAGTCAACTTGCTGTCGAGTCAACTGTACTTCAGAGGTGATTTTACCGAAGACCAGCGGTACACACTCAGCACGGCCACTAAAGATATATTGGAAGATTTGCCTGAGGTGGTCACTGTGAAAGCCTATTTTTCGGAAGACTTGCCCACGCAGCTTGTGAGCACCCGTCAGGATTTTGAAGATTTGCTGTTGGAATACGAGAACAGGTCGGACGGCTATCTGGTCTACGAGTTTTTGAACCCAAACGAAAATGAGCAGAAAGAGCAGGAAGCGCAACAAGCCGGTGTGAATCCGGTAATGGTAAATGTGCGGGAAAAGGATCAGATGAAACAAATGAGGGCTTACCTCGGAGCCATCATTCAGATGGGCGACCGCAAGGAGATTATTCCTTTGATACAGCCTGGAGCAGCCATGGAATACGCCCTTACTACGGCTATTAAAAAAATAGCCATAGCCGACAAACCTAAGATTGGTTTGATACAGGGGCATGGAGAGGCACCTTTGGAGGAAATGATTGAGCTATACCAACAGCTGTCGGTGCTCTATGAGATCGAGCCTTTTGGTCTTTCTGATTCGGCCGCAGTACCGCAGTACTACAGGTCGCTGGCATGGATCAATCCAAAAGATACCATTCCGCAGGCAGATTTCGCCAAGCTCGATAAGTATCTGGCCAATGGTGGTGCCATGTTCGTCGCCTACAGCAACCTGAACGGCGACTTAAGCCAGGCGTATTTGTCGACTGCGAACGACATAGGCGTAAGCAGCTGGCTTTCAAGGCTGGGCATTCAAATGGGAAGGGAGTTTGTGGTAGATGCGGAGAATGCGCCGGTCTCAGTACGGCAGCAAATGGGGCAGTTTACAATGAACCGGCAAATTGCCTTTCCTTACTTTCCTATCATTAAAAACTTCTCCGACCATCCTGCTTCCAAAGGACTTGAATCAGTCTTTCTGCCTTTTGCCAGCACGATTAACTTTACTAAGACTGATACCACCTTTCGTTCAACCAGCCTGCTCATGACTTCCGAGCTTTCCGGCCTGGTTAGTCCGCCGACTACTGTCGACATACAAAGACAGTGGACGGAGAATGATTTTCAAAACAGCTCGCTGCCAGTGGCAATGGCTGTTGAAGGCCCCCTGAGTGGTACTGCATCTTCGAAGATGGTGGTGGTGTCGAATGGTCAATTTATTATCAATGGGCCGCAAGGGCAGCAGCAACAGCTCAATGCCGACAATGTGAGCTTTGCTTCCAATGCCATCGACTGGCTGTCGGACGACACGGGTTTGATTGACCTTCGAACCAAGGGAGTAACGGCCAGGCCACTGGTTCAGCTGGAGGATAGCACAAAGGAGCTTCTAAAATATGGCAATGTGCTGCTTCCAATACTGCTGCTGCTCATTTATGCTTTTGTGCGGAAGCAAAGAAACAACCGCAAGCGGCAACAGTGGGCAGCCGGCAGTTATTAGATTCATTGAGTAGTATTTGTTCGTAAAGCGGAAAAATCACACGAATTATGAAAAGTACATTGAAACTATTGGGTGTTCTTGGGATACTCATTGCTCTTTACTTTGTGGTTCAGTTCACAACAGACAGGGGTAGAAGTAAGTCGTTTAGGTCGGAGCTGGTGAAGATTGATACTGCTGCCGTAACAAAACTGCAGATCGAAGCCAACGGTGATCAACTCGTGGTGGAAAAGGGGGAGAACCAGTGGAGAGTGAATACACCGGCAGGAAAGAATGTGGCCGCAACGTCTTCGAGCGTTAAAGGTATTTTGAATAGCCTGATGTCAGTGAAGCCAAGCAGGCTGGTAGCCAAAGATGAGTCGAAGTGGAAAGACTACGAGGTCGATAGCGCCGGCACGAGGGTAGAAGTTTTTGAAGGAGGTGAGAAAACACTTGACCTGGTTGTGGGAAGGTTCAATATGGAAGGGCAGCGGCAGTTCAGTACCTACGTCAGGCTGTTTGAGGAGCCGGAAGTTTATTCAGCGGCCAACTTTATGGGTGCCAGTCTTTCGACCAATTCTGCCTCGTATCGCAACCAGCAACTGGCCAGGTTTACCAGAGACAGCGTCTATCAGGTGACATTTGAGTATCCGGATTCAGCCTTCACACTCAGTAAAACAGATGGCAAATGGTTGTTGGGCGGTCAACCTGCCGACTCAGCCAACACCGCCAAATACCTGCAGGGCATTGCCTACCTGTCCAATAGAAACTTTGCTGATGATTTTAACCCAGTTGGAAGCCCGCTGTTTAGCGTGACTTACCTTGTTAAAAGTGGTAATCCGCTTAAAGTGGAGGGCTACCTGCCCAATGGTGAGTTGGTGGTGTATTCTGACTTCAATGCAGAAGAGTACTTTAAGGATGCCAGCTTGAAGGACAAAATATTCAAAGGGTCGACGTATTTTTTGAGTAAGGAAGAGTAGGGCTCGGGCAGCCTGTCGCTACTCTGGCTTTTCGAACGGGTTGATGCATTGTTTGATACCTGAAAGGAGGGAGTGCCACCAAAAAGCAAAAATTGATTTTTCCATTTCCCGGGAAGCCGATATTTTCCCTACTAGTGGGGCTTCCATTTTGTCTACCCTTTTTAAAACCAATTTATTGAACAGCCAGAGCTTGATGTCTTGAAAAACGTTGTCGGAATTGTCTCTGGCTTGTTGTGTTCCGCTTACTACGAGGTTTTGGTACAGGAGGCTGATGTCTCCCCATGCGTTCGTGCGGTTGTGGCTGAAATTGAATTTGAGCTCCTCCAGTTCTCCTGATTCTACCGAGATGAAAGCCACATTTGTCAATATTCTGTTGAAGGTGGCGATTTTCATTGGAGCGAGCGAGCCTTGCACGTGGTAGAGCGAGTCAGGATTCATGGGAATCCTGATCTCCGTTTGCAATAATCCCTGATCGAAGAGAAAAGTGCGAGCCTTTAGAACTGCATATTCCGGGCTGTTTGATCTAATGTTAGTGATGGTTGCGTTCAAGCGATCAAATGATATTTCCCCTTCCGCTGTACCATTTTCACTAAATTCCTGGTAAACTACTCTGCTATCTGAGATCACAATTGAGTCGATATTGAAGGGAAGTGGTGAGGACAGAAGAGACTCGTGTGGTAAAGGCTTGGCAGGTTCGTTTTCCGGACGGCCGAGTCGTTTGTCCCGGTAGAAGTTGCCAACTAACGAGTCAAAGCGCAGCGAGGTGATAGACAGTTGTTCGTTGTTGATTAGCTGGGAGAAAGATAGTCCGTCGGCCATAATTAGTTTGCAGTCGACGTCATTTCTGCCGGTCTGATGACCTTTTTTGAGTGCAAACTCATATTTTGGGTATTGCGGGATCAGATGAAACCCCGAAAGCGCCAGGCTTTCGGCTGCCCAGTCCAGGTTTGCGGAGTCCAACTCTAATTTATAAAGACCGTCAGGTGTTAGATAGCGGAACGCTGTAAGCTTTACTGTGCCATCGCTGATTGGCTCTTTTTGCCCGTCAATAAGGTATGGAGATAGGTTTTGAAGTTCTGCGCTGATAGTGCCATGGCCGATTTCCTTTGAGGAAGAATCACTGACTGCCTCAAATAGAAAAAACTCGTTTGAAAGAAGGCTTAGTTGCTTGATCTCAACCTTCATATCTGCGCCTTCGCTACTCCCATTTAGTCGAATGACTTCACTGCTGTCTCTGCCGTTGACAAGATTTGCTCTAATGACAAGCGAGTCCAGCGTAAGTTGGCCGACGACAATTTTATTTTTGAAAATGAGATCTATTAGAGATATACCTTGGACAGAAATTTGGGCGGCTGAAATATTGGGGGCCAGTAAATTATCCTTGATGAGGAAGGGCTTGGGTTGAAGGGAGTCTCTCGGAGATATTGTTAACGCCTGAATAGTAATTCCTGGCGGTAAAATAGTTGTTTTGAGGCTTTGGTATTCGATAGTGTAGCTATCCTCTGTTAGTCGAGCAAAATGAATGTTTAATTTTTCAGCGAGGAAGCTACCGCCATAAAACTGCACCAAAACGACCATAGTCAACAATATGGCTGCACCAATGGCAGCAATCTTCAGCGTAATCTTCATAAAGGAGCTTGATATTGACAATGGATTGTTGGGGGTAAGGAATATCTTAATAGTTTAGGAGAGTAGAACGGTAAGTATCCAATTCATTGAATATCCTAAAGATAGCCTTTTCGGCGCTATTGATGATAACGTCACTTTTCACCAGCTTTCAATTGGTGAGGAGAGATGACTGGTATTTTCGCATTTTCGATTTTCCGCATGTTCAGCTAACTGTCTTGAATTTAGTTTTTTTGACTGGCCATCTTGTTATGGCCGACTATGGAAACTGGATAGACCTGAGCATTGGGGCGGCTGGGTTAATTGCCTTTTTTTATCAGCTGGCAATCATTTATCCGTATACGCCGGCAAGTAGCAAACAGGTGCAGGATACCAATCAGGGTGTTTCTTCAACGTCTATTTCGTTGCTGGAGGCCAATGTATTAATGTATAACTCCAACTATGAGGGGTTTGTTAATTTGGTTAAAAATTATCGGCCTGACATTGTAGTTACACTCGAAACCGACGAGAAATGGAGAAATGGGCTGAAGGAGCTAGAGTCTCTTTATGAACAGCACATCCTTCTTCCGCTGGACAATACCTATGGTATCTGTTTTTATAGCAATGTGGCGTTTAAGGATGCAGTTGTTAAACACCGTATAAGCAAGGAAGTACCATCTATTGAAATGACGCTGGACCTTGAGGGAGGCCAACAAGTAAAGCTATTTGTCGTTCATCCGGAACCGCCAAGCCCAACAGAAAAGGACTTGTCGACGCCCAGGGATGCGGAATTGGTTTTGGTAGGCAGAATGGCAAAAGAGTGTACGCTACCGGTGATCATCACAGGAGATCTTAACGATGTGGCCTGGTCACACACCTCACGTCTGTTTCAGCGGATCGGGGGCTTGCTTGATCCCAGGGTAGGGCGGGGCTTTTTCAATACCTTTCATGCCCAATACCCTCTGTTTCGCTGGCCTTTAGATCATGTGTTCGTATCCCGCCATTTCACTGTTGACAGGATTCAGCGACTACCAACCTTCGGTTCGGATCATTTTCCTATTTTGATTCAACTGAGCATACCTTTGCACGCACCCGATAACGAGGCTGCCCCGGTAGCTAGTAAAGAAGATAAAAAGGAGGCTAGACAGACGGTGGCGGCAGCAAAAGCCGACGAAAACTAAAAGCCATAATGTCTAGTTGGCACCACTCATGCCAGATGGTACTGCATCCTGCTGATGCACGCCCTTGTATTTCACCTGCCTTGTGTAGGTATCAATAGTATCTTTGGAGGCTTGATCGATGTGGTAGTACTCATAAGTCACGTCTACGTCCAGTTCATATTTTCGTGCGGATTTTTTTGTCCCTTTGATGGAACCCTCTTTCAAAGCAACATCCGACGTGTACCCGCAATAACAATAGTAAAGAAAGAGTGTTTTCAAATTCTTTAGCTCGTCACCAGTATATTCAAAACTTTCTCCCGGATTTTCCAACTCCACAAAGAAATCTTCCGAGTATTCATCATCAGCAATAGATTTGTCGTCTTCTCTGACGTAATGACGATGGAAGACCACGTTGTCACCTGAGAATGCATAGGGGAACTCACCAGTGAGTTTGGCATCAACGAAGAAGTCAAGGCTCTCTTCTGCTGGATTGATGCCTTCTTCTTGTCCGCAGCCAGAGAACATGAAAGCATAGAGAATTACTAACACACCAAAAGCACGCATAAGTCTGTTTTTTTATTAAAGACATCACAATGGCGGACTTAGTTGGAAAGAATGAAGTCAATACCTCCAAAATAGGCGATCCCAGACTGTTTTGAACAGCCGAAATGGCTCTTTGCCGAGGTTGTTGGTTTTCGTTTGAAGGAAATCCTCTATTTCAGGTATGTTGGTGATGAAAAGTGGCGACAATTCAGCGACTCTTCCATCTTCTGGGTAAAGCAAAAGGCCAAACTTAGCCAGGAAGTTTAATGGAACTACTTGCTTTTTAAACCCCTTAAGCTGGCTGTAGTTAAAGGTTTTCTCCTTGCCCCAGAACGGGTACTTTATGGTGACCTTTTCCTCGTCAAGAGTGATTTTTGCCAAAATCGGATAGAGCGATGAGAAAACCTGATAGTTGCCCAGCAGCATGACGAAAAGAACCAAAAGTGTCATGCCAGTAGAAGCATAGTCTTTTGCCAGTGACACTATGAGGCTCATGGCTATGATCACCAGCGGCGCCATCAGGAGAACCATTTTCATCCAAATAACTTTGAAAATGTCTCGCTTTACATCCATTACCATTTAACTTTTTCTCTTATAAATGACGTCAGACTTTCTGCCATCTTTTTGTTGTCAGCCACCCTTGGGTGCCCTCCCTTTTCGATGAAGGGGAAGAAATGGGTATAAATTAAAGAATCACCCAAACCATCCACAGCCTCCTGCACATAGCCAGGCCATGCTGAGCCCTCTTTGGTGGCATCCATGCTGCCCAGCGCACAGATAATCGGGGTGTCGGGGTACACATTTCTGACCAGACTGATAAACTCCTGATAAGAGGCAATGATTTTTTCTTCGCCTGGTGCGGCTTCTCCCAGCCGGAGACTGAACGACGGCTGCTCGGGCATATTGACTAACCAGGAGTCATTTTGAAAGAGGTTAACCACAACAAGGTCGGGCGTTATTCTTGAAAAGTCCCATCTGCTTGCTGAGTCTTTTGGGTTTAGCCTGGGAAAAACCTCGGGCATGATGATAGTTGGGTCCCAGCTGATCATAATGCCAATGCCGCTGCGGCAGGTGCAAACATAGTCAGCATTGAAATTCCGTGACGTTATGGCTCCGTACGTTGGGTAATTGTTGGTGTAGGTACTGTCAGGCGAATCGCCACCCGTGAGATCTTCGATGGCATAGCCAGCAGTGATGGAGTTGCCAATGAACTCAATCGTTCTTGAGTTTTTGGGAGTCGGCAGCAACTCCCCTGTAACTTCAAACCCGTGAATGGTGGTGCTTCCCTTGTCCCATTCATTTCTTTTTACCAGCGAAATGGTGTGCTCTCCCTCTTCCAGGTCTTTGGCAAGCGTATACCACTTTGTTGCGCTGTCTAGCCTGATATACCTGATACTGTCTTTGTCGATCACAATATTGAAGTAGTTGTTACCTCGTTCGTCCGCAAGCTCAACCCTCAGGCCCGTGCCGTTAATCGTTAGTGTGGCCTCGGAGCCCGACCAGAATAGAACAGGTGCCTTGGGGTTTCCAAAATCGATTCGGCCTGTGTAGTTGATTTGCTGATTGTCGGCCTCAAGCTTAAGCTTTTCCGGCTGAGAGCAACCCGTTAAAATCGAAATTATCAACAGGAGAGGTAGGACCAGGTGGTTTTTCATCGCATGCTTTTTAACTCAATGAAGAAGGCAGACAGGGCATTGATTCCAAGCCCATATATTTACCCATGGCATGTCACTAAAATGCCAGTATAAACTTCTAAAAATATTGGCAGATAAAATAATCGATTTTGCCATAAGCAAAGCGTTTCCATCCTGGGCTATTTCTTAAACAAAAAATATACTGCTGCCACCAGGCAGGCGAATCCGGCCAGGTGGTTCCATCGAAGCGTCTCTGTTTTAAAAACAAGCAAGGTGAAGGCGGTAAACACAATTAGTGTGATCACCTCCTGAATGACTTTGAGCTGCATGAGCGAAAAAGGGCCTCCGTTCTCCCGGAAGCCGATGCGGTTGGCAGGTACCTGAAACATGTATTCAAATAAGGCAATGCCCCAGCTAATCAAAACGATAGCCACAAGTCCAAGGCTTTCGAACCACTTCAGTTCCCTGAACTTGAGGTGGCCATACCAGGCAAGTGTCATGAATACGTTGGAAGTAATGAGCAGAAGAATGGTGTAAACCGCTTTCATACGTGAAGATTAAGCGGTAAATATACTGAAAGGGCTAATTCAATATAACGATGGATGCATTTAGCAAGGCTGCAAACGAAACCCAAATAAGATAGGGAACCAGTAGCCAGGCAGCAGTTTTGCTAATGAGGTAAAATCGATTGATAGTAAGCAGGATGGCAACCCATAGCACCACAATTTCAACTAGTGCAGCAGTAGGGTTTCTCAGACCAAAAAACAAAACAGACCAGAGGCTATTTAGAAGCAACTGACCCACGAAAAGGCCCAGTGCCAGTTTTACTCCGATCGATTCTTTCGCCCCGGACCAAACAAGACCTGCGGCCACGCCCATCATTGCGTAAAGAAGCGTCCACACAGGGGCAAACAACCAATTGGGCGGATTGAAAGGCGGCTTGTTTAAGGTAGTGTACCAGGTAGATACTGATGATGAGGTTGCAATACCAGAGAGGGCGCCCACCGCCAAACAAACGATGATTGAAACTGCGACCCTGATAATAATTGTTTTGTTACTAGCCATCTTGTTATAACTCTCAATTGGCCAATAAGTTTGGTGATCTATTTTTTGTAAGGCACCAGGTCCGATTTAATGGTCACTTCAATTTCCTCGGCTATGTTTTGAAACACGATCTGAGGAATTTCGATGTCATGATCCACTAATTTGACCATGAAAACTGACTCAAGACGAACGACGCTTCCTTCGACGAAGAGTTTTGCCGGTATTGACCTTTCTTGCGGCACGCCGTGTACGTCCAGTACGCCCCTGGCGGTCACCTCATAAACCCCATTTTTGGTAAAATCAAAATTGCCAACGATCGATCCTTTGAAAGTGCCATAGGGATGCTTTTCACTCTCCATATAGTTTTCGTTGAAGTGCTCCTTCATCAGGTCTTTGGCGAACTCGAATGTTTTAATCGGCACTCTGAAGGAAAAGGTTTTGTCGGCCACATTGACCAAACCTTGAGCCGAAGTGGTAGTCGCTGTGATGTCTTCTATCAGTGCGTCGGAGAAGAAGCGTACGTTGGAGCTTTCCAGCATATAAATCTGAGCTCTGGCCGTTCCTGCATATACGAAAAGAGCGAGGAGCACTGTAAAGGTTAATTTCGATGTCTTTTTCATTCCATTCTCGATTTCTTGGACAGTGTAAACTCTCTTGTGACATTAAAACCAAAATGTATGCCACCATTGCCCCATGCGTCGGTGTTTTCGGCAATGAATCCTTTTTCCATCATAGCCAAAGAGTTGGTGAGGTGCAGTTGGAAGACGTGTCCACCTGTTTCGATGTCGAAACCGATAGAGAAGGAGTCGTTGTAGTTAGCTACGTTAGGCGCATTTTTGTCAGCGACTCTCAGAATGTATTCACCATTTAAGGCTGTTCTGCGAGAGAGTTTGATTCTGCCTCCAAAGCCAACAGCGGGAATGTCGTTGAGATCAGTAGTGCCATCTACCAGATTGAAATGCACCCATGTAGGGACAACCTCTGCCGAAAACCTATCGCTGAATTTGCGGGCAAGCACAAGCTGATGCACAAAGGCGATGCGTGAGCTAAAGTAATTGGTGCGGTCGGGCAACTCCCACCTCAAACCATTTACCGACATATTGCTGACCCAAACGGCACTAATGGGCATTACTTTTTTGCCAGTTGACTGGCTGAGGATGGCGGCTTTCACAAAGCCGTCGTAAGTCTTCTCGTAGGTTGACCGCCCCACGCCAACCATGAGCCATTTGGTCAGTCCAAAGTCGAACCCGAAACGGACCGAAGACTGGTCGAGGCCCCACAGGTTGTAGGCACCCCCATTGAGTGGCCCGAAACGATGCGAGATCCTGAACTCCATGGCTCCTGGGGCTACTCTTTCGGGCGAATGGAGATTGATGACTCTGGAGGATTTGAAAGTGGCTGTGGTATAGTCGATGGTTTCGCTTTCCATCGAGTTGAGCAGGTCATCCAGGTCTTGTGCAAGTGATGGTGCGATGGTAAAAACTGCCAAAAGTGTGAAAATAGAAAATCTCTTCATGAGTGCGTGTTAATTATTGAGGGTTCCTTCACTGATCCATTTTTCTATCAGGCTGATTTGGCAGGATGAAAGTTTGCTGCCACTCTGGGGCATTTGCGGATACCCGGATTTGTGCTTGATGGTACCCAGCAGGCTGCCATTGTCGGCCCTGACTTTTACGTTTTGGTAGGTATCGAGCTTTACTCCACCGCCGAGATTGGACGCTGCACTTGCTGAATGACAGGAGAGGCAACGGGCAGAGATAATGGGTTGAATCGACGCTGAATAAGTAATGGTAGTAGAGCCGTCGCAGTTGGTGCCGTTTCCAGTTTCTTCCGGGTAAAGGTCTTGTTCATTGTCCCACTTGCACGAGGCTAAGGCAAAACACAGTAACATTGGTAAAAGCAGTCTTTTCATGGAGGTCTTTTTGGTTGAAGGGTTGACTGACGGTTTTTTTACAAATAAGTAATATTCATACGACTTACATATATGAGATACGAAGTAAATGTCGGATTGGTGGCCTTCCCTAAAAAATTAATGCCATACCGGCAGATTCGAAGGGACACAAGAGGTCTTTTTCTGCTGAAACGACATGCGAAGGTGCCATCAAGCATTGGCCGGGGACTAATCAAACTGCCAGCTTCCGGTTCCGAGACGATTAAATTCCTTGAGGAAACCTTTGTTTTTTGAAAAGATTGGGAGGAAATATAATGCTGTTTTTCATACATTTATGAAGTAAACATCCACTTTCAGAGAGGTTTTTTAATGAAAATCATCCTGTTTGTTTTCAGTCTCGCTATAAGCATTTCTGCAATTGCGCAAAATGATATGAGGTTTGTGGCAGATCCAGACCAGGCCAGCAGTCGATTTACGTCGCAAACTGGACTCATCCGAGGGGGGCAAATCACGAAAAATCAGACAAGTCGGCTTTACTTGCCGACGGGTGAGTATCAGGTTCATTGGCGTAGAAGTCAGATTCAGCAATATGATAGCATTTATACAGGCAGGGGATGGAAAGCGAGCCAAGTTGATTTATGGGAAGGGTATTCCTTGGGTGAGCGAAGTCAATTTACTGCGACTACAGTAGATAAGAGAATCAACAGCGTTAACTGGATTGATGATGGTAAAGCTTACCAGCTTACCAGACAGGCGACTGGGAAGTATAGTTTTTCGATGCTTCAGCCAATTGAGTTAGCCGATGGTGGGATTTGTGGATTTGAAGCTATGGTAAACAGGGGAGCACCATTACAGCCAGCACGCTTGGCATATACTTCTTGTCAGCTTATTGAATTTCAATTAGTAACTGATCTTGCACTCAATGCCTCTCCAGAGCAATTTGCAATCGCTGAAGCGAAAATGATCGAGTGGTTTGCTATTGTCCAAACTTACTTTATAAGCTTTGATATTGACTTTAAGTTAAGGATCAAACAGCTCGTAATTCCTATTGATGAAAGCCCATTTCCAGCAAGAGATGACCCAAGTGTCAAAAGTTTTGGCGACATCAACTTTCATTTGCGAAACTGGTTGGAGGAAAAGGGAATTTCAGCCAGCCTGTTCGATTTCACCATGGGTATCACCCAGTTCAATTATCCAACGGGTAATTTTATAGGGCATCTCTTCGCTGGGCCAGAAAACTCACTTGGCATAGTGCTAATAGAGGAACAGTCATCACTCTCTTACACTGTGGCGACTATTGTTCATGAAGTCGGTCATGGATTTGGTGCCGGGCATGATCCAACAACAGGTTACATCATGTCGGCAGATTTGAGTGGAGGCTCCTGGAGTAGCAAGAGTAAGTATGAGATCAATGAATATATGTCCTCAGAGGAGGTGTTGGCCCATCTTAATGAATGTCCTCGTCTGGTGTTTTCGGCTGAAATCGACGAGAAAAAAGTTAACCTAACCTGGGAAACCGACTATGAATACAATGTCAGCTATTACGTCTTGGTTTTGGCTGATAATGGTATTCTTGATACTATTCCAGCGATCGGTAAAGAAAATGAACCGGTCAGTTACCAGTTTGTTCACGAAAACCCTGGGAACATAAGAAACATTTACCGTATCTATCAGTTTTCAGTTTTTGACGAGCAGCTTACGTCGGCTAATATAGCTGTTGATCTGTCGGGGGCAAAGGGGCAAGATGGAACTACCTATGGCCCCAACCCATTTAACGAACATTTGTATGTTGACCTGGCCGACCCGACAGATGAGCTCATTATCTATGATATATCCGGCAGGATTTATTTCCAGGGGCACTTATCAGAAACCTCATTTGATTTGGCCACTGGGGTATGGAAGAAGGGGCTTTATTTTGTTAGAGTGAACAATGAAGTTTTTAAGGTCATCAAAGAATAGACTTTTTGAAGTATTATCGAATGCTTGAGGAAAATACTATGGCGTCAGGGGCCTGTCAGGTTTATTTCACTTCCTCTCCTGCAATCCAAACCCCTGAAATGCTCTTGCTGTTCTTAATGTCCTCCAGTGGATTGGCATCCAGCACCACAAAATCCGCCCAATAGCCAGTCACAAGCTTGCCAACATCTTTGAGATCGAGGCACTTGGCTGCGTCGCTGGTGGCCGACACAATGATTTGCATGGGACTTAGCCCAGCATCAGCCATCATGGCCATTTCCAGATGCTCGAAGTAGCCGATAAAGCGGGTGGGGATGCCACTGTCGGTGCCGAAGGCAATGGTGACGCCGTTGTCAGAAAGTGTCTTCAAATTGGCCATGGCGGTAGGTAACTGCTGCTTGTAGGTTTGGGCGCTAGGGTTGTTTCTTATTTGCGCCTGCCTGGCAGGATCAAGCAGTGGTTCAACAACGCTGGTGTTATACGTGCGCAAAAAGAATGGATCCGAAAAAAAGGCTGCCGTGTCCTCATAAACATAAGTGGAAAGCTCCCTGGTGAGGGTAGGGCAGTAGCAAACTTTCTTTTCTCTGAGCAGGCCAATGAGCTCATCATCTACCGGAAGATCACGAACACTGTGAGCGAGGAAGTCAGAACCAGCTCTTAGTAGCTTCTTGGCGTCGTCGAGGTAGTACATATGAGTGGCTATTTTGTAACCAAGCTCATGAGAGCGGTTGATCACTGCCTGATAGACCTCCTCAGTCATTTTTGCGCTGCTGCCAAGGTTATCGTCCACCCTTATTTTCATAAAGTCGACGCCCATGGCATCATTTTGATCTACTACGGCAACAGCCTCTTCTGGAGTATTGCCGGAAATTACCTCGCCAGCCATGTACAAACGGGCTCTTTGCGTGGCTGTCGTATCTGCTACTGCCCTCAATGCTACCGCTTCTCCTTTGTCGGCCCCCAGACTGACCACTGTGGTGACGCCATATCTGGCAAAAAGGCTGAGGTTATCGATCACATTTTGCTTTGAGTAATGCCCACCTTCTATGCCTTTTACATCACCAACGTGGCCATGTGCATTGATAAGACCGGGGATGATGGTCTTGCCCGAAAGGTCATTCACTGTGATGTTGTCGGGCAAAGTCACCTCATTCTTTGTCCCCATTGCCGCAATGCGGCCATCGGCTACCAGCAGCACACCATTTTGGATAGGCGCAGCGCCAGTTCCATCAATAATAGTGGCTCCGGTGAAGGCTGTATAAACTTTGTTGTCGGTTTGCTGCGGTGTTGAGCAGGAAATAAACCCCATAAGGGCAAGAACCAGGCAGAGGCGAGTTTTCATATGTTAAATGTAATAAATTTCATAGCCAGGGACAGCAGGATGGCCTATTCTGCTGATGATACTATATATCTATGATGGATTCTTCAAAAGTTTCGGGGTCGATAGCCTTGTTCTTAAGTCGTGTTTTGTAAGTGTAAATGGTATTGATCGAATAGTTCAATAGCCTGGCTATCTGATTATTGTCATTGATCCCTAGTCGCATAAGAGCGTATATGCGGATTTCAGGTGTGAGTAACTTCATATTCGAATCCAACTGCTCATCTTTTTTCAGCAGGCCATTCAGCTTCTCAATAAAATCAGGAAAGAGGTTGAGAAACATATCATCGAAATTCTTGTAAAGCAGCTCCCGCTCTTTGAAGGAATTAATGTTGTCGGTGATTTCTGAGAGGTCGTCAAACTTTCGTTGACTCAGTTTTCGATTGATGGATGTCACCAGTTTTTCAGTTTTGAACAGGTGCTCCGAAATCAGGTTGAAAAACTGTCCAATATAGGCCTCTTTGATTTTGTTGGATTCTTCCAGTTTGTGATTGGTATTGAAAAGTGACTCGTTGGCAGCGTCGAGGTTCCGCTTTGATATCCGGAGTTTGCTGAGCTGTCTGAAAATGATAAACAAGAAAAGCCCCAGCACAATCACCAACAGTGTGATAATGTAGGAGTATTTGATGACCCTTGTGTTTCGGCTTTCCAACTCCTGGTACTGCTTTCCCTCGATAATTGGAAGTATGTCTGACACTTCCACTTTTCGAAGCCGGGAAGAGTAGAAGTTGGCATCATCGAGGGCTTGCTTGATAAACAGGGATGACCGACGCAAGTCGCCCTTCCTGAAAAGGCTTTCTGCAAGTTCCCGCATAGAGACGTTCTCCTTTACAGCACCTCTTATGTCATTTATGGCAGACAGCGCTTTGTAGTAAATGGCTTTTTCCGGGAATTTTTCATCAAAGACAACTCCCATATCATACGATCTCATGGCTAACTGATGGTGAGTCAACTTAAAATTTTTGACCATTGAGAGGTAGACTCTTTCTGTTTCTTCAAAGTTCCCATCAGCCTGACTAATCTGGATGCGGATAAAATGAGAGCGAAGGGAGGACGGAGAATGAAGCGCCAATTCCCTGTTCATATAGTCTCTGCTTCTTTGCTGGTAGATTTTGGCGTAATAAAAATCCTTTACGAAGTAGGCCATAAAATCGTAGAGCCTTGTGGTGACGGAATAGAACTCACTTCGGATACTGTCGGGAACGTTTGTGAGGTCTACCGCCTCCAGGGTGTCTGCAGCCTCCTTCAGGAGTCCGCCCGACTCCAGCACAAAAGCTGTTTTGATGCGGGCGGTTTGAATACATTCAAACGATCCGATTTGATAGGCGAGGTCAGAGAGCTTGAGAGAATAGAAAAATGCGGAATCGTACTGGAACGACTTGTATTGATCCACTATGTGCCAGCATGCTCTGTATTTGTCTGTGAGGCTGGTTGATTTACTGAGAGAGGACTTATACGCATCTAAGGTGGCTAACTTCTTTTGTACGTAGGTTTCTCTAATTGCAATTTCCCCTTCAAGTACTGTTAAAATACTATCGGTATTCAAAAGAGTAACCTCTTGAGAGAAAGCAAAATAAGGAACTAAAAGGGCAATTAAGAGGTGCTTTTTCATTGAGTTAACCCGGCATAAAAGGCGGTTGAATTTCTCGATCGGTGAGTGCCTGTTTTGGGGTTAAGGCCATAACAGCACCAGCACCTGACAAGATATTTCTCCTCCTTTAGAAAATTAACTCATTTTAAGCTTTTTTCAGCACAAAAAAAGACCGGAGACATAAAACCCCCGGTCAACCCTACAAACCTTTCGGGTGCTTGCCCGAAATGATGTGGAATGATACTTTGTAATTGATCGTTGCGACGAAGCAACAGAAAAATGTTTTGTGGCCTAGCTGGCCATTTTCGGCATTCTTTCTATTTGAGATTTATCTGAAACAGTATAGTTAATCAATATCGTTTTGTCTGAACACTGGAGAATGGCATCGTCTTTTAAAATTGCTTCGCTGATGAACCTGGCTGCTCCGATAATTACCTGAGAGCCTCCTTCTACCGAGATGAACTTCACTTCCTTGCAATTGAGCTTACTGAAGTCCAGGCGGCAATTGCCAGATGCATTTTTTACTGTGAGTTTCCGGCAGATGCCGTTAAATGAAACGGCACCGGTGCCTGCTATATCAAATTCGATAGCACCCTTTGGGTTGTAAATCATACCAGCCAAATCGAACTGACCGTTGGCTATGAATTCTACATCGCCAAAATTTCCTATGAGAAGGTCGCTGCTTTTGCTGTCGCCTTCGAACTTCATTGTTCTGCTGTTTGAGTAGGGTTGTATCATAATGTATCAGTTTACTTGGGCAGGAGTGAGTAGTAAAGTCAAAGGAGTCAGTGAGCTTCGATAACTCAACGTATTGAAATCTACTGCACACCCTTGAGCATTATGAAATTACCGAAGCAGGAGGGAAAGGGGAAAAAGTGATTGAGGAATATAGAAATATTTGGCATTTATATGTTTTAATGTGTTGATTATGAGTGAATTAAAATATTTGTTACTACTATCGTATATAGATTAAATATAGCAAAGTAAGTGAAGGTTTGGGAGGAGGTATGCAGAGGGGCCAACGTGGGAGGGGAGTTTAGCAGTGTTCTGCTTTTAGCCTCCGGCAATGGTTGCTTGTTAAGATTGTCGGTACCCCTCTGAGATGAAGGCTCAAGCCTGTCAATGTAGTTGAGAAGTTGTACATTTTTTTCTCTTTGCGAAAGGCTGTCACCCTTCGCAAGATTATGCCGCCCCTTCAGGGCTCTGAAGTGATCGTATACAAGCCCTGAGCCGGGCACCCCTGAAAGGGCGGTATACCCGCAGGATTGGGTGAAGCCCAATCCTGACTATTTAGCCTGATTAATTGCTTTCAACAAAGACTTCGACCCCTTGGCATCACCTTGAATCTGCCAGATCATGATGCCGGAAGCTTTTTCTTTGGCAAGGGCCACTTTCCTTTTTATAGTGGGGATGCCGTTGTAATAGAGAATCTTCCCATCAGGCATTGTCCATTCATCTTTGAGCTCTGAGCCGTTGAAGGTCTCGACAATCTTGCCATAGCTCATGCTGATGGCTTTGGAAGTCAGTTCAGGGCCGTAGCCGTAGCCATAAAAAGGCACACCAAGTGTCATCTTGCTTTTCGGCACCTGGCGATCTTCACCAAAATACGTCAGGTCGTCCACAGCGTGCTCATACAAGGCATGAGGGCCAGGTTTCTCTGGCCGCCAGGGGCCCGTGCGGTCGTAGCTCATCACGTTTACAAAGTCGAACTGCGCAATGGCTTTGTTGGTAAGCTGGTCTTTGTAATACACGGCAATGGCTGCTGTCATGAGTTTGTTTTGTGCCCTGAGCGCTACACCGAGTTCTGTCACAAACACCTCATAGTTTTCATCTATATTGGCACTTTCGAGGTCGACGTCCAATCCGTCCAGTCCATATTTGGTTACCTGCATCACGAGTGACTCAATGAATTTGCTTCTCTGTCCATCTTCAAGCAGTGCCTGGTATTGCGGCTGATGACTGCCGCCACCAATAGAAAAGAGCACTTTTACATCGTGCTTATGAGCTGCTTTGACGAACGAAGTCAAGCCCGATAAGTCATCGACAAAGTTTCCTTCCGTGTCTGGATTTAGAAACCATAAGTTTATATGCGTCAGCTGTTTGAAAGGAACATTCTTCACTTCTCCTGTTTGGGCTCCTTTGAGCGAATAGTAGCCAACTACCCTGAAGTCATTTTGAGCACTTGTGATGGTGCTGAGGAGCAAGAATTGTAGAAAGAAGGCAAATGAGGTTACTCGCATGGCAAGAGGAGGTTGTTTTTCCGAAGGTAGGGTTTCCCTTCAAATGAATGTGCTTACAATACGTCAATGGTAAAGTGAGCAAAGGGAATGGTGAATTGCTAAAACGAGAAATCACAGAGACGCAACACAGTCACCTACTTTTTCCATGATACTGGTCCAGTTGGCCTTCATTTCTGCTCTCTGGTTTTCATCTGTCAGGTGATCCTGATGAAACGAAAGCGTTGCTTTATCTGCTGCCGGAATAACCCTGATCTGCAGCATAGAAAAATGTTCCCAGTCAGGTTTCTTCCATTTCATCCTAAGATGGGAGCCTTCCTGTAAGGTGGTGATAAGGCCTTCCATTCCTTCGTCGCTCCTGAAAGGTTCGTGATAGGGGAGCTCAGCTGCTACGTCACCAAACCAAAGCCTAACGCCTTTTTTAGATAAAACAAATGCCCAGAGCGTATCCCTGTCGACTGCAAACGTCTTCCGAACGCCGATCTGAAAACCGGCATCTTTTGTTTGTCCAACTGGTTTGTGGTCTTTCATAATTCGGTAACCAGACTAACTGGCCAGCAAGCTCTCAACTCTTGGAGACAATATATTCTTCCATTTTGACTGGGAGTGCTTGAACCGCTCATTTTCTTCCATGAAGTTTTCAATGGTAATGCTGAGTTCGGTTTCGTTGCCAACCTCAGATAGCTCATAGGAAATGTGAATGTAATTCTGCGGCACATTGGCCAGCCCGGCGTTTGGGTCAAAAGTAGAAAACTTAACCCTGACGTCTTTCTCGTATTCGAGGATGTCGCCCGATCTGAAAGTTGCGCATGCTTCGATGGAACCGGCCACTTCCTCCGAGTTCCGTTCAGCGATTTCGCAGTTGTGAGCATACTGCTCGATCAGGGTAGGGCAGACGAGCGACTGCCAAACATTTGAAACAGTGTTCTGGATACGGTAGGTTCTTTTAATGGTAAGGCTATGGTTCATTTCTTTGCTATTTATATTCAAAGAAATACCTGCTACTGACAGCCCTATGTCATCGAATTTGAAAAATTTTCAGGAAGATTTTTTATGTAGTCGTCAAGGTTGATGTGATCCTGCTTTTTAAAGGGTTTTGCCATGCATTCAAGCTTCTTTATCCGTACCACACGGAAGTCACGGTAGTCGTTTCTTTTCCAGCACCAGGCAATCATGTGCCAGTCGAACATGTAGAACAAAAGACCGACAGGCTCCACCTCTCTGGTGCTGGTTTCAAGCCCTTTGTTTTCATATGTCATTTTAAGCACTTGCTTACTGCTGATGGCCGTTTGAATGATAGTGAGATACTGCGCATCAAGCATGTCATGGTGCCACTTAAGCACCCGGGTTTGCTCATGCAGGTGATCCACGCCTTCCTTTTGGCTTCCCTTAAGTACAGCCTTTACTTTCTCGACAGCCGTTTTGCTGTGCCTGATAATGGACTTGTCGGTAAACTGGTCGGCCAGCGAAGCCATGAGTATAAGTGCGTTGGCTTCTTCATTGGTGAAGGAAACCGGAGGGAGGAAATAGCCGTCAGTGATGAAGTATCCCTTGTTGGGTTCGAAACCCAGGGGCAGGCCCATGTCAGAAATTGCCCGAAGGTCACGAAACACCGTTCGCTCACTTTTATCGAACTTCTCGGCCAGCTGCTGAAGAGATGTGTATTTTCTGGATTGGATATAAGTAACTACCCCAAATAGCCGGTCTATTCTGTTCATGTCAACGAAAAAGTGAATGACAATTTAGGGATTTACGTCGCCTCAGGCAACGCTTTGTGTCTGTGACTTTTGAAGTTTACTCCTTCAGCCCTTTGTAAGCATTGATCAGTCCGTTGGTAGACGAATCGTGGCTGGTTACTGCATTGCCGTTGAGCAGCTCAGGCAGAATCTGATTGGCCAGCTGCTTGCCAAGTTCCACACCCCACTGATCGAAGCTGTACACATTCCAAATGATGCCCTGCACGAAGATTTTGTGTTCGTAAAGGGCTATCAGCGACCCAAGTGCCCTGGGCGTTAATTTCTTCATCAGGAAGCTGTTGGTAGGTCGGTTGCCTCTGAAAATTTTGTACGGTGTTAGCGCCTCAATATCTTCATCCGATTTGCCAGCCTTCTTCAACTCTGCAATGACCTCTTCTCTGGTTTTGCCAATCATCAATGCTTCTGTTTGAGCAAAGAAGTTGGATAGAAGCTTTTCCTGATGGTCTCCCAAAGGGTTTTGGCTGTTGGCCGAAGCAATGAAGTCGCAAGGAATCAACTTTGTGCCCTGGTGGTAAAGCTGATAAAAAGCATGCTGGCCATTGGTGCCCGGCTCACCCCACACAATGGTACCAGTTTCGTAATTGACGTCTTTTTCATCACGCCCCACCGACTTGCCGTTGCTCTCCATTTCACCCTGCTGCAGGAACTGTGCAAAGCGGTGCATGTACTGGTCGTAGCAGAGGATGGCCTGGCTTTCAGCCTCAAAGAAGTTGTTGTACCACACGCCAACCAGCGCCAATATCGTTGGAAGGTTTTCTCCGTGGGATGTGTTCAGGAAGTGGTTGTCCATGGCATGGGCACCGTCGTGCAGCTCCATGAAGTTGTCGAACCCGATGGCGCAGGCGATTGACATCCCAATCGCTGACCAAAGAGAATATCGGCCACCCACCCAGTCCCAGAACTTGAACATGTTCTCTTCGGCAATGCCAAACTGCACCACCTTCTCCGTGTTGGTAGAAAGGGCGATGAAGTGGTTGCGAACATATTTCTCGTCCTTACAGGCAGCCAACAACCAATCTCTCGCCGACTCGGCATTGGTCATGGTCTCCTGCGTGGTAAAGGTTTTGGATGCGATAATAAACAAGGTAGTTTCCGGATCTACCTTTTTGAGCGTCTGCAGCAAATGAGTACCATCCACATTCGATACGTAGTGACTTTCAATGCCCTCTACCTGATAGGGTTTGAGCGATTCGGTAACCATGTAGGGCCCCAGGTCAGAGCCTCCTATGCCAATATTGACAACATGCTTGATTGCCTTACCAGAAAATCCTTTCAATTCACCAGTATGCAGTTTTTCCGTGAAAGCCTTCATCTTTGCCAGCTCTGCGTTCACGTCTTCCATCACGTTGTGCCCGTCAACAATAATGGGTGTGTTGCTACGGTTGCGCAGGGCTACGTGGAGTACTGAGCGACTTTCGGTTACATTGATGCACTCGCCTGAATACATCTGCTTCTTGGCCTCCTGCAGTTTCACCTGCTCTGCAAGTTCCAACAGCAGGTTAAGCGTTTCTTCGGTGATGATATTCTTTGAGAAATCAAAAAGAATGTCTTCGAACTTTAAATGGAATTTATCGAAACGGGAAGGATCCTTTTTGAAAAGATCCTTCATGTGCACTTTTTCCATTTGACTGAAATGTGTCTTTAGCTTCTTCCACGCTTCAGTACTGGTAGGGTTTATCTTAGGGAGCATCTTTTGTCAATAGTCAAAAAAACAGAGGCAAACATTGCGATAATTCCAGTGATTTTCAACTACTGTCACCATCGTGTCTGGCACAAAGTGCCTTTATGGGGCATCGAAAACGTTTGAAATGACTTAAAAAAAACTGAAAAAAGATTGAGTGTATCGGGACAGATTGCCCGCCACACAGTTATATGCAATTTTTCAGCTAAACAACCTGAGCCAGGGCCTTGTTGAAAGCTTCCATTTCGTCTTTGCGCCCAATGCTCACCCGGCACCAGTCCTGATTTTTGAAGTTCCAGGATCTCACCAGCACGCCTTTTTCTTTCATGCGGCTGAGGAAGGTGCTGCCATTCATGTCGATGGGGAACATAGCAAAGTTGGTGAAAGAAGGGATGACGTTGGCACCAACTGCCTTCAAGCCTTTGTATAAAAGTTGTTTGGATTCTTCTGTTTGCTGAACGCTCATGCTTAGGAATGCCTTGTCGTCCACCGAAGCGGTCGCTGCCAGAACGGCTGGCCTGGATAAGTCAAACCCGCCGGTGGAGAATGGTTTCATTTTGGCCAGCAGGTCTGGTTTGGCTACACAATAGCCCACTCGTAAACCAGCGAAACCATGCACTTTGGAGAAGGTTTTGCAAACAATGACATTCTTGCCTTGCTGCACGCAGGAAATCGTACTCGCTTTCAACCCTTCAGGGTGATAGTCGATATAAGCCTCGTCCACAAAAACAGGGGCCTTGTCACTTACGGAATTACAAAAATCCCTCATCTCCTTACCCGATACCTGAGTTCCGGTTGGGTTCATCGGGTTCACTGTATACACCAGAGAAGTTTTGCCGTTAACTGCATCGGCCATTTTGCCCAACTGTTGTTTCAATCCACTGTCCACCTCAACTTTCACCAGCTTGCCACCCACACCTTCGGCGTATTTTGGCAGGCTGTCGAAAGTAGGATGGGAAATGACAATCTCACCACCCTTCATGCCGAAAGCGACACCAGCAGCCATTAGCAGTTGAGTGGATCCCGATCCAAGTAGAATAAAGTCTTCGGATACACCCTCGTAAGCAGCTATTTTTCTTTGTAGTTCTGCCCTTTCGTCAAAAGGATACATATAGCTGTCCTTCAGAGAATTGGTAATAGCAGCAATTGCCTTTTCCGATGGCCCAAATGGATTCTCGTTAGCGAAAAGCCTCGCTTTAACTCCTTCCTGTCCCTCGAAATAGTAAAAAGCCCTTTCTTCGTCGGTCATGGAAAGGAACTCGGCGTTGTAAGAAGGAGACTTGGCAAAAAGGGCGGGTAAATTAACAAAAGCGGCAGAAGCAGCCAGTGTGCCAGCTTTCAAAGCCTGGCGACGGGTGAGGGAAGTTTTCATAGGTAGTGTTGTTTGATACAATTTAAACAAATGTTTTGAACATGTCACGACGGATTTTACCTATGAGAACAAAAAGGACAAACAAAAATAGATGTCTCAAAAAATGGAAGGCGACGTCATTTCGAGTGACGAAGCGGCGAGAAATCTCCCAGACCTGGCAGTAAGTCAGGGGGATTTCTCCCTCACGATGGAAATGACGCCTTTTTTGGCAGCCTTTTTTGTTTTACTCTTTCCCTATCGGCGGCGGGCCTTCGATCATCGGGGTATACACATGATCGCCTTTTCTTTCTTTGAACTCCTTCTTCATGGCTTCTACCTTTTTGGGATCTTCGAACAAGTCAATGGCGGACATGGACAGTGCCTTGGCTGCGTGTATCATACCTTTGTGCCCAATGGACATGCCTCCGCAGGCTACTACCGCCCACGAATGCCATGGTGTGCCATCTGGCGCCGTAGCCACGCTAAGGCGGGCGACTGGTACCACCCAGCTTACATCACCCACGTCGGTAGAGCCACCGCCCGGATGTTCGAGTGTTTCTTCCATGGGCTCAATTTTACTGTTCAGGCCAATTTGTGGTTTCCCCGTTGCTTCCTGAATCTTTTTGGCATAGTCTGTTTCTTCGGCTGTGTAAGTAATAGGGCCTAGCAGTTCCAGGTTCTTTTGTATGATAGCGCCCCCGCTGCGGTTGACCAGCACCTCGTAGATACCCGACACCAGATTGATCTTGTAGTCAACATTCGCAAGAATAGCAGCACCCTCAGCCATGGCTCTTACCCGCTGGTATACCTCGTTCATTCCTTCCCTTTTGTCGTCACGCACCCTCACCCAAATGCGGGAGTAGTCGGGCACTACGTTCACCACCTGGCCACCGTCCTGAATGTGGTAGTGGATACGCACTGTCGGCTTAATGTGCTCCCGGTAGGCGTTGATGCCATGGGCGTACAGCTCGAGGGCGTCGGAAGCACTGCGGCCGTTCCAGGGGTCGCCGGAGGCATGGGCAGCCTGACCAAAAAACTCAACTGTAAAGTCCACCAGGGCCAGCCCACTTTGTACAGCCGTTTTGGTTTCAGCGCCCGGGTGCCAGTCGAGGCAGGCATCGAGGTCATCGAAAAGGCCGGCTTTCGCCATCCATATTTTGCCGAAGAATTTCTCTTCAGCGGGTGTGCCGAAAAATTTGATGGTGCCTTTCAGCTTACCTTGTGCCATTAGGTCTTTCACTGCTATGGCAGCGCCCAGGCTCGCTGTCCCAAACAGGTTATGTCCGCAGCCATGGCCTGGTTTGCCGTCATGCAAAGGGCTTTTATAGGGCACAGTGTTCTGCGAGAGTCCTGGCAGTGCGTCAAATTCACCAAGAATACCGATGACGGGACTGTCGCTACCGTAGGTAGCGATGAAGGCAGTCGGAATGCCAGCCACACCACGTTCGACAGTGAAACCGTTGGCTTCCGCATAGTCGGCCAGCAGGTCAGCGGAGACGGTTTCCTGAAAGGCGATTTCTTCAGCTGCCCATATTTTGTCGCTGATAGTGGTCAGCTCGGAAGTGCGGCCTTCGATGTCTTTGATGGCGGTGGCTTTGGTTGCACTGATTTTTTGTGCCTGGGCGTTGACGCCAACAGCGCAGGCTAGTATTACTAGTAATCTTTTGATCATAGAAGAGAAGTTTAATATTGGAAACAGAAAAGTAAAATGGGCGTTCGGGAGTCAATTAAGGAAAAAAAGCGGAAGGCAGGAAGAGGAGTGCTGTGAAAGGCTAATCCAGTTCAGGTTAAGACCTTTAGCAGGTATGTGACAAGCCCTTATGCGACCAGGTGACAAGCGCCTATGACATAGGTAGTAAAGGCGTTATTCCTTTCTGGATAAGTGCAGTACAGGGGCTTGATAACGGCTTAACAGGAGGCTGCGGTGCGCACCACACATAGGTAGTGCTGGGCAGAATAAGTAGTGCGTGGTGGGCGGCATAACTAGTGATTGGTGGGCAGCAAGCTGGTTCACAAATATCGTAGCCACGAAACCGGGTGCGAAGGCGGTTCCTTACAGAAAGCCATTTGTTAGTTACTAATTATACGAAATTTGGAGGAAAAGGAGTTGGGTGATACAATTGAAAGCGGTGAAATTTAATGACCGATGCCGGTGGCACCTCCCAAAACAAAACTTCCCGAAAGTTTTTCCAATGACGGCTACTTTCGGGAAGTTGGATTGATATTTTATATGTGATTTAGACTTAACTGTCTCTGCCGACCAGTTTAGCATCTTCTAACTTAGAAGCTCCATTTTTCGAAAGTCGCATGGCCTCTTTGCCAACGGTCTCTATTTTCTGAGACACATTATCAATAACCTTATTGAACTTGGATTCTACCTCATCAAAATAATCATCTCCCTTTTTGCTGATCTTCTTTCTTGTCGCAGCACCTTTAGCAGGGGCAAAAAGTATTCCTAAGGCAGCTCCAATAGATGCACTTACCAATACACTAACTAATACTTTTCCAGAGTTCATAATTTTACGGTTTTGTTACAAATAATTTATTAAAATAGACTGGTTGTATTATAGTTAACGAGAAAAAAGGCCTTTTTGTTACAATTTGAGCAGATTTGCCTGGCGACGATGGGTCATTCCGTGCAACGTCAGCGACTTAATTGGCGTCCAGGGAGTCGAGGGGACTCTTTATCGCCGTTTGCCAGCATTTCTCAGCAATGACCAGCGTGGAAATGAAAAGAATAAAAAGTACCGGGAAAAGTATCAACGTGGGGTCGAGCCCGATCCTGAAAGGGTAATCGTCCAACCACTCTTTGGCACTGAACCATACGATGGGGTTGGAGATGAGGTAGGCGATGAGAATAAGTTTCAGAAAATCGTAGAGCAGCAGCAGCATAATATTGTGGGTGGGGGCGCCAAGAATTTTTCTGATACCAATTTCCTTTGTTCGTTTCTGCGTCACATAAGAGGCTAGCCCAAACATGCCCATATTGGCAATGACTATTGCGATAATGGCGAAAAAGAAGAACATTTTCAGCATGCCTTCCTCCAGGGCCAATCTGTTTTCGAAGCCTCTGCTCAGGAAGAAGAAATTGGGGAAATATGTCCCGATTTGAAATTTCATTTCCTGCAAGAAGGTTGATATGTTCTCACTTTGATTGGGCTGGTAGAATAAGACAAAATCCATGTACGTCCTGTGCCGGAAGCCTGTTACATAAATGGACGGAGGAGAATCAGGCTGTTGGTTTTTGACCACGCCGACCACCATATGGTAGCCGCCCCGGGAGTCAATGGTTTGCTGCACTGCCATCTCCGGGTCGCCGAAACCTAATGCTTTGGCGGCCGATTCATTCACAATCAAAGAGTTGAAATCGTCACCCATATTTCTGAAGTTGCGCCCAGCCCGAAAAACTGCTGAAGAGTCTTTCCAATACTGTTGATCGATCACATATAAATTATAGGTGGTGTCTTTTAGCCCGGGAAAGAGCTTTACATAGATGCCATCTTCCTGTTTTTCTACGGGTGCCAGGCCCGAAATAGCCTGCATTGTTTTGATTTTTCCCTGATAGAGGTTCGAAATGCCAATGCCCCTGATGCCCTCACCCTTGTTGTGAAGTATAAAACGATCGACCTGATTGGTGAACTCTTCATTGGCACCCGGCAGACCGGGAAATACGCCGCTCATTTTGATCTCACGGGAGGTGCCGCCGCTTCTCTCCATATAGTCCAGTTGCAGATAAACGATGTAAACAGCCGACAGAAAGATGATGGAAGACGTCAATTGGAAGATCAGCAGGGAGCGGATAATGCTGCTTCCTTTGCCAAGGTTGCCTGAATTGAGCACGCTTGTTTTGCCTCGTAGAGAATCGATTGGGTTGAGTGATGAGAGGTGAAAAGCAGGGTAGGCGCTTGATAACAGGGTGCTCACCAGAATAAGCACAATTAGAAAGAGAATAAAGACTGCCATATTGGAATACCCTACTGGGGGGTAGCTGATTTTGGTGTACATCACGATCAGCTTGGTGCCAAACAGAAAGAAAAAGATACTGAGCACGCCTGCAAGGGTGTTGGTGAGCAATGCCTCACCCACAAAGGTGAGCGTAAGCTGGGTGGGAGTTATCCCAAGAAGCTTTCTTACGCCGATCTCTTTGGCTCTTTCTATGCTATTAATGATGGCGTTGTTAACGTAGTTGGTGCAGGCAAGCACAACAATGATGACAGCAATCACAGAAAGAAAGATGAGCAAGGTAGGACTGATGCCGTTTTCGGGCTCATTGGAGATGTCCGTCGTCAGGTGAATGTCTTCAATAGGGCGGAGCGAAATTCCTTTTTCGTAAGTGTCCATTTGTGCAGAAGACACCGGGGAAGTGGCCGCCTTTTCAACAGCCGAAATATCAAAATCTGGTGACACGAGGACGTAGGTATAAATGACCTCCGAGTGCTGCATGCCAGGGTTGTTCATGCCGGTGGCTGGAGAGCTTAAAGAGGCCAGCAGGTCAAATTTGAGGTGGGTCTTCACAGGCCTATCGTCGAATACCCCGCCGATAACGTACGTTTGTTCGAAAAACCCAGCGGCTGCGGACACAAACTCCTGGCCAATAATGGAGGTGTTTTCTTCGATTTGCTTGGGAAAGATACTTTTTGCCAGCGTTGCCGAGAGCAGTAGGGTGTTGGGGGCTGTAAGCACCGAATCCTGATTTCCCTGAAGTAGCTTCAACGAAAGAACGTTTAGTATGGATTGGTCGGCGTAGTAGGCTTTTTCAACAAAAACGCTCAAGGCAAGAGAATCATGTTTTTGGTATTTGAAGAAAGCGCTGCCGTATTCAGAGAAAGGTAGCAAGCGGACATAGTCATTTACTCCTTCATAAAGCTCAGCAAGATGAGGGCCGACAACCGGCGCAGTGAAGGCATCTCTGACCGTAATTTCACCTCTTGTGGAGGTAGTTGTTTCCACACGAAACACATTGTTCCTGCCCGGCAGCTGGTCGTAGAAGAGGTGAGACTGGATATAATTAAACAGGAAAATGCAGGCAGCCATGCCCAGTGTAAGCCCCAGAATATTCAGGTAAGCCGCACCTTTGTTGCGCAAAATGTTCCTTACAGAAATAAGGAGAAAGTTCTTAATCATTACGGCAAGCAGTAGGTAAAGAGCCTGTTACGACA
Organism: Imperialibacter roseus; assembly: GCF_032999765.1. Lineage (GTDB taxonomy): Bacteria > Bacteroidota > Bacteroidia > Cytophagales > Cyclobacteriaceae > Imperialibacter > Imperialibacter roseus. The sequence goes on from NZ_CP136051.1 coordinate 1,474,171, forward strand.
AATGGCGTGCCATGCAGGTGAATAGCTGAATCAGGCAACTGAGTGTAGATTGGTCAGATGAGATCTCGATTTTTTCTGTTCAAATATGTACAAAAATTGTACGGTGGTGTAGTTCAAAAATCGGCTATTTACCTAAGCAAATCAATGCTCCTTTGAATCGTTTGTCTGTCGGTCGATGTTTTGGCGAGGGCAAGTGCCTGTTCAAGGTAGTATGTCGCTTGAGTGTTGTCGATGTCTTTGTAAAGCTCGCCCAACAACGTGAAATAAAAGTGATTGTCAACCAATTTCAATTTCTCCGCTTCCACGATGGCTGCCTCTTTTCCCTGGACTTTGGCGAGGGCATAGGTCCTGTTCAGTGCAGCTATGGGTGAGTATTCTAATTGCAAAAGCTGGTTGTACAACAGCAGAATATTCTCCCACTTCTCTTTTGTGTCTTCTTTGATTGTATGCCAGTAAGCAATGCTTGCTTCAAAATGGTATTTGGAAATCCGGGATCCCTGAGAGGCTTCTTTCAGGTGGAAAACACCGCTGGCGATCAGCTTCTGGTTCCAGAGCGATTCGTCCTGATTTTGATAAAGAACAAATTCTCCGTTTGTACCCTTTCTTGCCTGAAACCGACTGGAATGAAAACACATTAGCGCCATCAGCGCATTGACGGACGGCGTATTTGTTTGAGGACTACCTATGAGCAGCCGACAGAGCCTCATCGCCTCCTGGCAGAGATCTTCCTGCACCACAGCTTCCTTGCTTTCCGAGTAGTAGCCCTCATTAAACAGGAGATACAAAGTGATGAGTACAGCATCTATCCGGTTGTTGATCTCGTTTTCTCCGGGGATCGCTATCGGTATCTTCTCTATTCTCAGCTTCTCTCTTGCCCTGAACAGTCGCTTGTTGGTGGTTTCTTTATTGGTTAAAAAGGCATTGGCGATTTCATCGATGCCAAACCCACAAAGGATTCGGAGTGCCAAACCAATTTGCGACTCCAGGGGAATAGCCGGATGGCAAATGGCAAACAACATTTGCAGCTGGCTGTCGCTAATGTTCTGCTCCGATAGGTCGATATCGATTTCTGCTGTTGTCAGCTCCTGGGGTGGCAAATTAGGTTTGACCTTATACGTGAAAATATGCTGACGGGTGACGTGGTTTTTCGCTTTGTTTTTGGCCACTGCATACAACCAGGCGGTAGGGTTTTCAGGAATCTTGCTGTAGGTCCAGGTTTCTATGGCCAGCATAAAGGTTTCGCTGGCAATGTCCTCGGCCATTTCGATATGGTCGGCTCCAAAGCGCCTGCAAAGCACAGCGGTAATTTTGCTGAACTCAGTGCGGAACAGGTGAGGAATGAGCTCCTGGTGGGTCATTGATCAATAAGTGGGGTATAGAGCATGGTGTATCTACTAGGTGGTGCCCACAACCTTCGCTGGCGACACCACCAGGAACTAGTATTAATGAACCCCGTCGTTTTTGGCAATTCTCCGAACTTCCATGGTGTTGCCCTCGCCTTGCAGCACCGGGCATCCTTTCGCAAACTCCACGGCCTCCTCAACTGACTCTGCCCTAACAGTAATAAAGCCGCCGATGGTTTCCTTGATGTCGCCGAAGGGCCCGTTGGTAACAACCTTTTTTGAATTCACCACCCTGGCATTGTCGAATGGAAGACCTGTGCCACTAACAAATTTGTTTTGTGCAGCAATGCCACCGATCCAGTCCATGGTTTGCTTCATCCACTCCTGCATTTGCTCGGCTGAAGCTACTTTGGCTCCGTCCTCATGCCTCATGATCAATACATACTCATCCATAATGTTAAATTTAATGTTTCGGAATAATTGATTTACACCCTCATATCAAATGAGTATCGATCAATTGGACAGGTTGTAGTAATTTTTTTCGGGAAGTTAGGGAAGGCTTTCAGTTTTCAGGAAATCACCATCTACAATCAATAGCTTCACCCCGCTTTTAGAAACTGAACGGTGGGAGCTTAACCCATCCGAAACCACATAGCTCGTTCCTTTATTCAAAATAAAGCTTTGACCATTCTCCATCTCGGTTTCAAATTCCCCCTCAATGCAGTAGACAATATGCCCCTTCTGGCACCAATGGTCGGCCAGGTAGCCTGCACCGTACTCAACGATGCGTACTCGCAATCCTGAAAATTGGAGGGTTTGCCAAAAGGAGATCCCAGTTTCGCCGGGGTGCTCGGTTTTGGGCACTGACGCCCAGTCGATGGTTTGGAAAGGTATGTTCATTGTATCATCTGGGTTTGAAAGACAGCCCGGCAGATGCAAGGGCTTGCTGCAACTTCGGCAGGGTGGAGGGTCCCATTCCGTGGAGCTGCATTATTTCTGTTTCGGTGTGCATGGCGAGCTCCCGCACCGTAGTGATGCCCTTGCCTTGCAGTGCACGCCTGGCTGGTGCCACCAGTGTGCTCAGGAAGTCATCCTCCGGCTTTTCTTCGCTGGCGCAAATAGGGCATACAGGGCAGTCGCTGCTTTTGTAGTATTGGTGCCCCTTTTTGCATATTCGGAGCGTTTTTTTGGGAGACGTCATGGAAGAGCAATGTGTAGTCTAAAGTCAGGAAAAAGGATTTACGTGATCAGATTTTGGTCAAACTGATCAAAGCACGTGGGGACGTCCACTGCTCTTCTCTCTTTTGAAGACCACGATAAATTCTTTCGTCCTTACATCATTAAATAAAAACCAGCTTTCAAGCACGGGCTCGAACTTCACCAAATCCCAGCCTTCAGCTCCCCACTCATCAAAGTTGCGGCTCAGCTCCGACTGAAAGTCCTTCTTTTTCAAATGGGCAACGCTTATGGTTACTATCTTATATTCAAATTTCTGCATATCATCCTATCGACACCCTTCCCCCGTCTTTTGCAGATCGGTAAATAGCCTCCACTACCCGAATATCTTTCAAGCCTTCTTCTCCAGGCACCATCACTGCCTGTTTCTTCATGATAGCCATGGCATCGTCGTCCATTTGCTTGGCTTGCTCGTTGTTGATCGGCTTGTTGAGCTTGATGCCGTCGCTGGTTACTCCATCAATGCCGCTGTAGGCGGAGAATGGCTCCAGCTTGTACCAACCATTACTGCAATCGACCTGCATGGCATTCATGCCCCTGCCAAAGCTAGCCTCGCAGGCTGCTGTGGCTCCGCCTGGGAATTCAAGATCGAATACAATGGTTTCTTCCACTTCATGGTAAATCTCGGGCCTGGTTGTGGAGGCTTTGGCTGTGACAGCTATTGGCTCAAGCCCTGTGGCATATCGGGCAGCGTTGAGAGGGTAAACACCCATATCGTACATGACGCCGCCTCCCATTGCTTTGATCTGCTTCCAGTGGTCGGTGCGCCCTTCCCTGTAGCCGGCAGCAACGGTCACCTTTTGCACTTTGCCATAGGTTTGGTCTTTTTGGAACCTCATGATTTGAATTGTATTGGGCTCATGTTGCATGCGGTAGCCTATGCTCAGCTTCACTTTGTTTTTGTTGGCAGCATCAATCATGCTCTGGCACTCGGCCTCGCTCATCGCCATGGGTTTTTCACACCACACATGCTTGCCAGCATTGGCCGCTCTTATGCTATACTCGGCGTGCATAGAAGGAGGGAGGACAACATAAATAACGTCTATGTCCGGATTGTTGGCCAGTTGATCGTAGTTGTCGTAGTTGTAAACGTTTTTGTCCTTGATGTTGTACTTCTGCTGCCATTCAGGGATTTTGGATGGCGTGCCGGTGACAATGCCTGCGAGGTAGCAGTTTTGCGTTAGCTGAAGGGCCGGAGCGAGCAAGTCACGGCTGTAGTAGCCAAGCCCAACAAGGGCTACGCCCAGTTTATCTTTTTGGCGGGGAACGATGATGTTGGCAAAAGCATGAGAACTCAAAGCCAGGCCTGACAGGCCGACCAGCGATTGGCCAATAAATTTTCTTCTGTTACTCATAGGGCATTCTTTTTGAAATAGTCTTTCATTTTTATTCTTGTGGCCTGATCAGGTAGTTCACCGTAGCAAGCAGCCATATTCTCTTTTACATGTGCCACCTGTGTGGTGGCGGGAATGGTACAAGTAACGGCTGGGTTTGATATGATGTACTTTAAGAAATATGCCGCCCAGCTGTTAATGCCATATTCCTTTGCCCAGGCAGGCAAAGAAACTCCCTGAATATAGTTAAAAAGCCCACCAGTTTCAAAGGGCTGATTGATAATGACGGCAACACCACGGTCAGCGGCAAGCGGAAGCAGGTAGTCTTCGGCTGCTGTGTTGCGGACAGAAAAGTTGATTTGAATGAAATCCAGCTTTTCCCTTTTTATGATTTCAGCCAATTGTTTGTGGGCATGGTCGAGGTAATGAGTAACGCCGACATATTTGAGTTTGCCTTCTCCTTTCAAAGACCGAAGCGTTTCCAGGTGAGTGTCCAGGTCTACAAGGTTGTGCACCTGAAGCACTGAGGGCCATTTCCGAAAGTGGCCCAACGAGTTTTCGATCTGTCTTTTGCCAGCAGCCTTCCCCTGTGTCCAAACTTTGGTGGCTACCCAAAGCTTATCCGTAACTTCCAGCTCTGCCGCAAGCTCTCCAATCACTTGTTCTGACCGGCCGTACATAGGAGAGCTGTCAATCACCCTGCCTCCCTGGTTAATGAATTCCATCAGCACGTTTCTCATTGGAGCCCTTTCATGTTCTGATTCGCCTACATTGAAGGTCAGCCAGGAGCCCATTCCTATGGCAGGTATTTGTTCTCCGGTTGATGGAATTGTTTTCATTAACATCTGGTTGCCAAAGGCGGAAACGAGGCCAGGGGTTAGATAGAGACCTGCCGCTGTAAGCAGGCTTTTCTTCAAAAATGATTCTCTTGTCATTAGTTTAAAAATGATGCGGTAATCGAATAACTAACTGTACAAGTAGAGAAGAGAAACTAATTTACTGATTTAGAGGCTTTGAAACAAAAACACCCTGATTGGCATTCAACCAATCAGGGTGTTCGTCAACAAAGTTCCTGTAAGTTAGCTATTCCGTTCTCAACGAACTGGAGGGGTTCATGGCTGCGGCTTTAAAAGAATGCACACTCATGGTTAGCCAGGCAATTACGAAAGACAGCCCGCCGGCAAGAGCAAATACGCCAGCACCAATCGTTGTGCGGTAGGCGAAGTCCTGTAGCCAGGCGTCCATGGCAAACCACGCCAGGGGTACAGTGATCACAAAGGCAATCAACACCAGCTTCATGAATTCCTTGCTGAGAAGTAAAATAATGGAGCCAATGGATGCGCCAAGCACTTTTCTGATGCCCACTTCTTTGGTACGCTGTTCGGCGGTAAAGGCCGCAAGACCAAACAAGCCGAGGCAGGCAATGAAGATAGCCAGTCCTGCAAAAATCCCGAATATCTCCCCGATTTTTTCTTCTGCCTTGTATTCAGCGTTGAATTCCTCATCGTAAAAAGCGTATTCAAAAGGTTGCCCAGGGGCAAACTCATCCCATTTACTGTGAAGGAAGCTAATGGCCTCTGCATATTCAATGGTATTCAGCTTGAAAGTAATTCTGCTGGTGCTTTCGCCCAGGAAGATGACAGCTGGTCTTATGTCAGTTTTTAGTGATTCAAAGTGAAAATCCTTCACCACTCCAATCACTTTGAATACTTTGATTCTCAGGTCCTCCGGGTCACTGTCGTCCCCATCGAAAGTGCCCAATTCCTGCCCAATAGGGTCGTCAGCTATTCCAAATTGCTTGGCAGTGGCTTCGTTGATAATCACTCCTGTCGAATCTGCGCCAAAATCCTTTGAGAAGTTACGTCCTTCTAACAACTCCATACCCAGGGTCGGGATGTAGTCGTAGTCTACATAGAACATCGCCAGGGAAGTGGTGCTGTTGCTTTTGGGGTTTCTTCCTGGGAACATCGCACTATTGTTGCTGTTGGATCTGATTGGTAAAAAGCCACTAATTGATCCACTCTTGAAATAGCTGTTGGCAACAACTTCATTTTTGAAAGACTCTATTGACTTATCGAGCACGTAAGTGTTTTGCAGGACAATCAGCTGCTCACGATCGTAGCCCAGCTTCTTGGTTTGAATATAGTCAAGTTGATCGAAGACGATAAGTGTGCCAACCACCAGAAAGATAGAAATGGAGAATTGCAGCACCACCAGCACACTGCGAAGCGAGCCGCTCTTCATCCCAATGTTTAGCTTTCCTTTCAATACACTGGCCGGCTGGAAGGCGCTGAGAAAGAATGCCGGATAGCTGCCCGCTAACAAACCAACTACTATAAGGATTGCCGCCAACGATACTGCTAATGTCGGCGTGGCAAGAATGCTTAGGCTGAATACTTTGCCGGTCAGCTCATTGAAGTAGGGCAAAGCAACTGCCAGCAGTCCGATAGCAACCACAAAGGAGATGCCCGTGATAATTAATGATTCCAGGAGAAACTGGCTAATCAGGTTATGTCTGTAAGCTCCCATTACTTTTCTGACTCCCACTTCCTTGGCTCTGTTGGCTGAGCGGGCAGTAGCCAGGTTCATGAAATTGACACAAGCTATTATCAGTATGAATGCTGCAACCGCCGAAAAGATGTAGACATATTTAATGTCGCCCGGAGGGCCCAATTGGGCATCTACCTGCGAATAAAGGTGGATGTCGGTGACGGGGGTCATATAATAGCCGATGTTATTACCGGCCTCAGCGAAGTCTTCCATAGAGGCGCCCATAAAGCGCTCCAGTTCCGGGCCAATGTATTTCTCTACCATCTCGGGGAACTTGGCTTCGAGGTTTTCCACCGAAGCACCTTCCGCCAGGCGGAAATAGGTCTGGAAGTTTTGGCTAAGCCAAATAGCATTTTTGGCCTCGTCAAGCGTTTCCATACTCGCAAGAATATCAAAGTGGAAATGAGTGTTTTGAGGCAAAGGTGCCATCACGCCGGTGATTTTATAATCCTGGTCGTTCGATATCTTAACCACTTTACCAAGCGCCTCTTCATCTCCAAAAAGCTTTTTGGAAAGGGCTTCAGTGATAACCAGAGTTTTCGGTTCTTTCAGTGCGGTGGCTGGGTCGCCTGATATCATGTTGATGCCGAAGAAATCGAATACATTGGCGTCAACGTACGACACACTTTCTTCTTTGTATACATCCTCGCCGTATTTGACCAGAAAGTAGCCCCTTGTTCTGAACCGTACATAGTCTTCCACTTCTGGAAAGTCTTCCTTCATTTGTGGGCCCTGAGCGGCACTGATCACGGCAATATTGAATTCGTTGCCTCCAAACCGGCCAGTCATGTCCATCCGGTACATCCTTTCCGCATGTGGCAGGTGCTTGTCGAAACTGAGTTCATCCTGCACAAAAAAGATGATTAGCAGAAAGGAGCATATGCCAATGGCAAGCCCCAGTATGTTGATGAGAGAGAAAAACTTGCTTCTTCGCAGCGAGCGAAAAGCAATGCGTAAGTAGTTGGTTAGCATAGTAGTCCTATTTTGAGTTTGATAACATCAACGGAAAAGGCTTTCAGTAGGTTGTATTGCAAGGTAGCTTTCTTTACCATTAAATTGTTTTGCATCTATTTGACAACATTGTTATTGCCGTGGTTACATGGCAGATGCAAAATCGTGATGAGGGGTTGCGTCTGTGGTTAATTGTCAATTATCCGCTGCGTGGTATCGGCTTTTTGGATCAGCAGGGAGTCGGGAGGGGTGGTGTCGGGGAGCACGGGTGTGTCGTAGTACACCGGGGGAGGAGTGGGGAGGTCGTCTTTACTTTTATTTGGGTCAACCAGTGCATCCTTTACTTTTCTTAAAACATTAAGAAAGTTAAATGACTGCGGGCCGGCCATGGCGGCACGTTGGTTCTCAGCGGCATCCATGCTGTATTTGCGGTAGTCGTAAATGAGCACCTGCTGCGTAAGTGCCGCCATGTTCTTTTCCACGTTTTTATATTCCTGGTCCGAGAGTTCGAGCGTCAGAATGGCCTGCTTGAACTTTTCGATGGAAGCGGGAAGCACCGTAATATTGGCATTCTCCATCATGATGGTGTCTTTTTGGAGCATCAGCTTGGTTTCAAAAACGGGCGAAATTAACCCCTTTGGGATAGTCAGTTGCTGCGTTTTGTAGCCAACATAAGAAACACTCACGGTGTCGGTGGTGCTCACACGCACCTTAAAAATACCTTTGAAGTCGGTAGTCGTAGCCCGCTCTTTCACCGCTATGTGAGCAAAAGGAAGGCCGGTATAACTTTCGTCTTCCAGTACCTGTCCAATTACCAGCACTGAATCGGCCGGGCTCGATTGTGCATAGCTATTGCCGTAAATCAAAACTGAAAAAAGAAGAGTAAGAATCAGGTTTCCCGATTGGCGCATTGCAGGTTTTTTGAGAGCACGAAATTACGGTTCTCTATAAGAATGCCAAAACAGGTGAAATGGTTGTAACGACGCTAATTATAAACGGATAAAAAGGTAGTATGTGTACGAAAAGAAGCAAAGGAGATATAGAAAGCCCTCAGCCCTGTCCAGCTTGTATTTTCCGAAAGTATACATAAAAACGAAGAGCATCATGGTGCCGCCCATTATTACATAAAGGTCAGTGTTGAGCACTGTGTCGAAAGTCAATGGACTATACCCGGAGCTCACAAGGCCCGAGGTTCCTAACACCAGTAATAAATTGAAAACATTGGAACCTATGATGTTGCCTATGGCCAGATCTGACTTCTTATGCAGGGCAGCTACCACTGTAGTGGCTAACTCCGGCAGAGAGGTTCCCGCAGCAAGAATAGTGAGACCTATCAATCTTTCGCTGACTTCAAAAAAGCGGGCCATTGCTACCGCATTGTCTACTATTAACTTTCCACCGAAAGTAAGGCCAACCAGCCCGCCAATAACCATCAGCGTGGTCTTTACACTGGTGAAGACCACAATGTCTTCGTCTTCCTCCGAACTTTCTCCTTTCTTAAGGTTGAAGAAAATATAGAGCAGAAACATGGAAAACATGACCAATAGAATCACAGAGTCGACTATGCTAAGGATGTTTTCCTTTGCTCCAAAAAAGAGGACATCGTTGACGAGAACAAAGAAAACGAGCGTGGCCAGAAGAGAGTAGGGGATTTCTTTCCAGAGAGAGTTTTTTTGAACGGAGATAGGGTAAATGACGGCTGCCACGCCGAGAATAAGGAACATGTTAAAAATATTGGAGCCGATAATGTTGCCAAATACCGCTCCATCGTAACCCTCCGTTCCTGATATGATATTCACGACCAACTCTGGGGCGGAGGTGCCCATAGCAACTATGGTTAATCCAATTGCGATGTCTGAAACATGAAACCTTTTGGCAAGGGACGAGGCTCCGCTTACCAGAAAGTCTGCCCCCTTGATTAGGAGGATGAATCCTACAATGACTAAAACAATGTTAATTAGTATTTCCACGGTCAATAAGGTCGATAGTTCAAATAAGGTATACCAATATAAATATTTTTAGATTTAGTTATATAATACGGCAGGAAATCAGGGATGAATAGACCAGTATTATATTCAAAATTGCAAAAAGCGTACATAAGAAAGGCCCATGATTGCATGGGCCTTTCAAGAAAAAGCGGGAAATCTGCTATTTCAATTTCATATCAGCGATGATGCCATCGATTCTTTTCATTAGAAGGCCTTCGGCATTTTTGAGCTCTTCTGCATTTTTCACCGGTGTGGTTACGCTAAAGTAGAATTTTATTTTTGGCTCTGTGCCTGAGGGCCTTGCGGAGATTTTGCTGCCATCTTCAGTGAAAAACTGCATCACATCGGACTTAGGATAATCCAATTTGGAAGTTTTGCCTGTGACGAAGTCCCTTTCTTCCAGCAAAGTGTAATCTGCTAGTTTGAGCAGCTTGCTTCCATTGATCGTTTTGGGTGGATTAGCTCTCAGGTCGTCCATCATTTGTTTGATTTCCTCCTGCCCTTTGATTCCCTTCTTGGTCAGTGAGATGAGGTGCTCCTTGTAGTAGCCGAATTTGAGGTACATTTCATTCAGCATTTGGAACAGGCTCATCCCTTTGTCTTTGGCAAAAGCGGTCATTTCTGCAATGAAAGCACAAGAGGCAATGGCATCTTTGTCCCTCACAGCATCGCCTATCAGGTAGCCGTAGCTTTCCTCCCCACCGCCAATAAAGGTTTCCTTGCCTTCGAGCTCTCTGATCAAAGCAGCAATGAACTTAAAGCCAGTGAGTGTTTCGTAGCATTTTACTTTGTAGCCGTCGGCGATTTTGGCAATGAGGTCGGTGGTGACGATCGTTTTGACCACAAACTGCTTGCCATCGAGTTTGCCGTTGTTTTTCCACTGCTCCAGCAGGTAATACACCAGCAGGGCACCTGTTTGGTTGCCATTGAGAAGTTGAAACTCTCCTTTGTCATTTTTCACCGCTATGCCCACTCTGTCTGCATCGGGGTCGGTTGCCATCACTAGGTCAGCGTCGATGGCCTTTGCTTTTTTCAAAGCTATGCTCATAGCCTCAGCTTCCTCAGGGTTGGGATACACCACTGTAGGGAAGTTGCCATCGGGCGTAGCTTGTTCGTCTACAATGGTCACGTTTTCAAATCCCATTCTTTTCAGGATTTCAGGTACCAATGTAATGCCCGTGCCATGGATGGGCGAGAAGACTATTTTCAGATTCTTTTGCCTTTTGATGATATCAGGCGAAAGGCTTCCTGCTTTGATGGCTTCCAGATAAGGCTCGTCCACCTCTTTGCTTATTTTTTCAATGAGCGAGTTGTTTGGGGTGAACTTTACGTCGTCTATGCTCTTGATATTGCCTACTTCAGTAATGGTGTTCTTGTCGTGTGGTGCAATCATCTGCGCACCATCGTTCCAGTAGGCTTTGTAGCCGTTGTATTCTTTTGGGTTGTGAGAAGCTGTGATGACTACGCCGCTTTGGCAGCCAAGATGACGGATGGCAAAGGAAAGCTCGGGAGTGGGGCGGAGTGCGTCAAAAAAATACACTTTGAACCCATTGGCGGAAAACACGTCGGCCGTTGTTTGAGCAAAGAATGGGCTATTGTTCCGGCTGTCGTGAGCAATGGCTACTTTCACCTGTTTGCCAGGGTAAGTCTTTTTCAAATAGTTGGCCAGCCCCTGAGTGGCCATGCCTATGGTGTATTTGTTGATTCGGTTTGAGCCAGTCCCCATGATCCCACGAAGGCCACCGGTGCCAAACTCGAGATCTCTATAAAAGCATTCAACCAACTGGGATTTGTCGGTAGAAGCGATCATCGCCTCTACTTCTTTTCTGGCTGCGTCATCAAGGTTTTTGCTTGAGAGCCATTGCTTCGCTTTTATCAGGGCTTGCTGTTCCATAAATGTTCAGTTATTTTGAGAGGGGAATTTAGCAGATATGTTTTCAAGACAAAAGGGTCTTCGGATTTCTTCAATAAAAATGAAGGCAATGCTAAAAATCTGAAGGCTTGCTTGAATCTTAAAGTAAGTATTCCAAAGTTTGTGCGCTTTAAACCTATTGAATAATCTCTTAAGAAAGCTTCGAATATGGATATCAATAAACTTGACAAGGCCCTCATTGATTTGGTAGAAACAAAGATTGCCTTGAGCGGACTTAGCTACGACGACCCAAAGTACGATGATCTGGAGGAGTTACTGCACGACCAGGAAGACGAGTTTGTTGACAATTACGGCGACTATATTGAGGAGGCGCTAAGAGATGTGCATGATGAATTCTGCCCCGATAGTGAGGTGTTGCTGCCAATAGCCTATCTGGCAAACGAATACATTAAGAAGGAATCGGACGGGAAGGTTACTTACACTACGCTGACTAATCAGGGTGTGCCGGTGGATATGGATGACTTTCCTGATAAGAAAACAAGGATTGTTCTGATTCCCGCCCCTACTCGCCTGGTGCTTATTGTTGATGCCCAAAATCAGCAGGTTGTGTGGAAAGCCGAGTAACCCGGGCTATTCCGCATTCTTTCAAACATTAAAATAACCGTTTCCTTCTGTGAGAAGGTTGTAGTATATTTTCTGTAGGTCATTCGCCCGAAAATGGCTATCATTATCTGATCAGGCACACACGTGCCCGGCTATTGTCAGATCATTTGTAAACCTACTTAATAATGAAAAAACACCTTATTCTTGCCGCCTTTGTGTGCTTTGCAGGTAACCTGCTGGCCCAAACAGGCAAAGTTTTCGATAACCTTACAGTTACCAGTAAAATTTTGAAAAGCGAACGCAAGTTCGCTATCTATCTCCCACCAGACTATGAGACGTCGCAGCGCAGCTATCCGGTGCTTTACTTATTGCATGGTGCTGGCGATGATCAAACTGGCTGGGTGCAGTTTGGCGAGGTGCTGCGAATTGCCGACAAGGCCATTCTGGATGGTACAGCCACAGCTATGATCATTGTGATGCCCGACGCTGACACTGGCGTGAGGGGCTATTTCAATACCATCGACGGCAAGTGGAACTACGAGGACTTCTTTTTTCAGGAGTTAATGCCGCATGTGGAAAAAACCTATCGGATCAAAGCCGACAAGCGCTACAGAGCAGTGGCTGGCTTGTCCATGGGAGGCGGCGGCACCTTTATTTATGCGTTGCACCATCCTGAATTATTTTCCTCTGCATGTCCTTTGAGTGCGAGCACAGGCCCGCTCACTCCTGAAGATGGTCGCCGGTGGTTGGAACGAAGTGGCACGGAAAATCCGACCCAAGCGCAGTTGGAAGATTACTACAATAAGTTTGGTGTGAACAAGATCATTGACGGCATGGAGGCTGAAAAGCTGAAGTCCGTTAAGTGGTATATTGACTGTGGCGACGATGACTTTTTGTATGAAGGCAACTCGCTTGTGCACATAGCGCTACGTAAGAAAGAAGTGCCTCATGAGTTCAGAATAAGAGACGGTGGCCACAACTGGACCTACTGGCGAACAGCCTTGCCAACCGTGTTGTCTTTTGTATCAGATACCTTTCATCAGAAGTAAAAATAAAAGGGCGGTTGAAAGACCGCCCTTTATTATGTTGTTCATTTGAAAACCTTATGCATGCTCCCGAAAGAGCTTCTCAAGCTGATAGCCAGGCACCGCACCTGACTGCCGCCATTTAATCTGCCCCCCTTTGAAAAGGATAAAGGTCGGGACACCCGTTACCCGGTAGCTCTGGGCAGCCTTAGGGTTTTTGTCCACATCAATTTTGATGATCCTGGCCCTGTCTCCCAATTTGCGTTTCACATCATCCAGCACCGGTGCCATTGCTTTGCATGGCCCACACCAGCTGGCGGTGAAGTCAACCAATACAGGTTGCTCACTTTTTATCAATTCAGAAAATGATTGTTTGCCCATAATGTTATTTCACTTCCTCATAAACCGTTTCCTGATCAGGTAAGTTCTCCTTTTTTGAAGTTGTTGGTACTGCACAGCCACCTGCTCCACAACACCCTGTATTGGTGACAGCCTGAAACAAGAAAAGCGCAGCCAGAACACCCGACAATGCATCGGTTAGTTGAATAGCCTGGGCTGCCAGGAAAACTCCAAATCCAAGCCTGAGCCACCTCGCAAAATGCCATCCTGTTGTCACTAATTCGTAGATCTTTGTCATAGGTTCTGGAGAAAAACAAGGCTTGCAGGCGTATGAAGGAAGTGTTTAAACGACTGCTTTCCCGAACTGCAAGCTTACTTGTCTAACTGGGTAGTTATCTTAATTTGTTTTGAAGACTCATCCAGCCACCGCCATTGTGCACAGTGTAGCCTTTAGATTTAAGAAGGCTTTTGGCTGATCCGCTGCGCATGCCCGATGCGCAGCAGGTAATAATAGTCTTTTCTTTCTTCAGCTTTCCAAGGTTATTTCCCAGCACCTGAAGAGGGATGTTGATAGAACCCTTCACATGGCCACCAGCATATTCTCCTTTCGTGCGAACGTCCACTATCGTGGCGCCATCCTTCACCAGCTGCTTTAAATCAACAGATGGCCCCATGCCTAGCATGTTTTTTATTGCTTGAATCATACGATTAGCTGTTAACCATTTCCATGTTTACCTCAAGCCATGAACCGCCGTTAGAGCAGTCTATCCCCTGGGCTTTTAAGAAACCAGCCGCCTGACCACTTCTGTTGCCGCTAGCGCAGCAAAGAATGATTGGCTGAGCCATTTTCTTTATCTCCTGAACTTTTGAAGTGATGTCTTGTAATGGAATGTTGATTGATCCCTGTACGTGCCCACCCATGAATTCTCCTGGAGTACGCACGTCTATTACTGTTGCGTTCTTACTCATTTTAGATATAAAGTTTATTTGATAAGATTATTTTCTCTTTGTGCTTAAGCCAAACGGCAGATAAAGCGGACAAACTCCAATGAAGCTTGTGAGGATAAAAACGCCCGCTAGTATCAATAAAATAGTGGCGGCCATACCTGACAACTGTCCGAAGTAGTAAAGTGCGCCGATGACCAGTGCCAAAACAATTCTGATTGCCTTGTCGATTGAACCCATATTTGCTTTCATGATAGTCGTTTGATTAGAGGTTTATGTCCTAATACGATACAAATATCCGACAGCAATAGGGCGAAGTATGTGACTTTGGTTACGTTGAAGTTTTTTTTGAAAAAAGAAGCCGTCAGCCCTGTAGTTAGCTGAACCCAAGCGTGTTCCTCACCCTATCTAACACCTTTCGGGCAATCACTCTGGCTTTTGCCTCTCCTTCCTGTAGTTTGGCTTCCAGTTCGTCCTGGTGAGTCATGAAGTAGTCGAAGGTTTCCCTTTCTTTGGCAAAGTGTGAAAGAATCAGTTCCAGTAGTTCTTTTTTTGCGTGGCCGTAGCCGTAGTTGCCCCCAAGGAATTTATCCCGCATGGCCTCGACGTCAGAAGGTGATGCCAGCAGGCTGTAGAGCTTGAAGACATTGTTTGTGTCAGGGTCCTTCGGCTCTTCCAGAGGAGTAGCGTCTGTTACGATAGACATCACTTGCTTTTTGAGATCCTTTTCAGAAGCAAAAATATCGATCGTATTGCCGTAAGACTTGCTCATTTTCTGTCCGTCGGTACCGGGAATAGTCATTAACTGCTGGTCAATACGGGCCTCTGGCATGACAAACACCTCGCCATAGCGGCTATTGAAAGCCCCTGCGATGTCTCTGGCCATTTCCAGGTGCTGCAGCTGGTCTTTGCCGACGGGCACTACGTTTGAATCATAAAGTAAAATGTCGGCAGCCATCAGCACAGGGTACACGAAAAGCCCGGCGTTGACATCAGCCAGCCTGTCCGACTTGTCCTTGAACGAATGGGCATTCTGCAACATCGGAAACGGCGTGAAGCAACTCAGGTGCCATGCCAGCTCTGTCACCTCGCTAACCCTCGATTGGCGGTAAAATATATTTTTGTCGGTATCAAACCCGCATGCCAACCAGGCTGCGGCAACAGCTTTGGTGTTTTCTCTTCTTACATCGGCATCCTTGATGCTGGTTAACGAATGCAGGTCAGCGATAAAGAAGAGGGAATCGTTCTTTTCCTGCCTTGAAAGTTCAATGGCCGGAAGGATGGCTCCCATCAAATTACCTAAATGTGGTTTCCCTGAACTCTGTATGCCTGTAAGTATCCTTGCCATTGATCAAATTTTGGGCAAAGTAAATAAAAATCTTACGTTGATACTTCAGTAATAGTGATAAGTGTTGATCGTTAACTACTGACTGCGTTATTTCGTAACAAGTTTAGGATGAAAAATATGGAGACAATGAAAAGGCTGGTATTTACATTTTTGGTGGGCAGTTTGCTGTTTTTTGTGGCAAGTAATGCAATGGCACAAAGTGGCGCTGTTGCTGAGTTTACCGAAACAGAACATGATTTTGGAGATGTAAGAGAAGAGGAGGGCCCCATTACTCACACTTTTGAGTTTGTCAACAAAGGCAATGCGCCTTTGGTTATATCCGGTGTGAAAGCCTCGTGTGGGTGTACTACCCCGGGCTGGAGCCAGGAGCCTGTGTTACCCGGAGAAAAAGGCTTCGTGAAAGCCCAGTACAATCCGGCCAACCGCCCTGGTTCGTTTCGAAAGTCGCTAACAGTTACCAGCAACTCATCCGCCGGGGCTACCAGCTATTTGTACATAAAGGGCAATGTGACGCCCAAGCCACGAACACCTGCCGATGACTATCCGAGCAAATTGGGAAACACCCGGTTCAAGTACCGGTCGATGAATTTTGGTGTGATTACAACTGAAAAGCCCGTAACGAAAGAATTCGAGGTATATAACGACAGCGACGCAGCCATCACATTCAAAGAGAACATAGAAGCGCCAGCCCACATCAAGGTGTCGTATGATCCGTTGATTTTGGAGCCTAAGAAGGTAGGCAAGGTGGTGGTTACTTATGATGCAAAGCAAAAGGCCAGATTTGGCTACAATTCCGACAATGTGAAGCTTTTTACCGATGAATCAGAGAATGGAGAGAAGCTTCTTTACGTGCTGGCTACGATAGAAGAGTATTTCCCACCAATGACAGATGCCGAAAAAGCCAAAGCAGCGAGGCTGTCGTTTCAGGAAGTGACTCATGATTTTGGAAGGATTCAGCAAAGTGCCAGCGTTTCGTTCGACTTCGTTTATACCAATACTGGCAAGGCTCCGCTGAATATCAGAGACACCCGAACCAACTGTGGTTGCACCGTATCTACTGTAAGCAAGGAGGACTTAAAGCCGGGCGAAACCGGTAAACTGTCGGTTACCTTCGACCCCAAAGGAAGAAAGGGAACACAACAGAAGACCATTACCATTTTCTCCAATGACCCAACAGCCTCAGCACAGACGCTGACAGTGAAGGCTTATGTAGAATAAAAAGCTTCTCAAAATACTGACAAGATGAAAGCCGCTCCAGAGCGGCTTTTTGCATTTAAGAGACCCGTTTCTAACTGACGGGAATTTACTTTAACGAGTCTGTGTTCATCCGAGGTGTTTTAGTGTAAAAATGGGTACAAGTCATATGGAAATAGGAATAGACAGCTTTGCTTCGATTGTGTCGGATAGTGAATCCGGTGTGGAGGCAGACAGCATGCAGGCGATGGCCAATTTACTTGAAAGAATTGAACACGCTGACAGATCGGGGTTGGATGTGTTTGGGATTGGTGAACATCATCGCAGGGAGTTCCTCGATTCCTCAACCGTCACCATCCTTGCAGCGGCGGCGGCTCGCACTAATACCATACGGCTAACAAGTGCCGTGGCAGTGCTCAGTGCTGCTGACCCGGTGAGGGTGTTTCAAAGCCATGCCACGCTCGACCTCATTTCCGGCGGAAGAGCCGAAATGGTAGTAGGCAGAGGCTCTTCAATCGAAGCCTTTCCACTTTTCGGCTTTGACCTGAAGGACTACGACCAGCTTTTTGCTGAAAAACTGGGGCTTTTACTCCATATCCGTGACAATGAAATTGCCAACTGGTCAGGTAGATTCCGTCCAAGGCTTGTTGATCAACCTATTTATCCAAGGCCGGTGCAAAATCCACTGCCGGTTTGGCTGGGAGTGGGCGGCACGCCGCAGTCGTTTGCCAGGGCTGGTATGCTTGGGCTTCCCCTCATGGTGGCCATCATCGGCGGCGATACGCATCGGTTTCGCCCCCTTGTTGATTTGTACAGAAAGGCCTGGCTGGAGGCCGGTCACCCAGAAAATGAAATGAAGGTAGGGCTGCACTCCCTGGGCTATGTGGCAAATACGACAGAAGAAGCCATAGCAGACTACTTCCCGGGCTTTTCTGCCAATATGACGAGACTAGGGAAAGAGCGGGGGTGGCCCCCAATGACCAGAGAGCGATTTGAGATGGCAAGGGCACCCCTTGGGTCGTTGCTTTTGGGAAGCCCCGAGGAGGTGGCAGAGAAAATTTTACGGCACAGCGAGGCATTAGGAGGCATAGATCGGGTGACTTTCCAAATGGATAATGCCAACCTTCCTCATGAAAAAACCATGCAGGCTTATGAGCTGATTGGTAAGAGAATAAAACCTTTGATTCAGGGGTAGGGGCTAGAGCTTTATCTTAGCAGGCCTGGGGGAAATGAGGTGCATCAGTATGAGTGCTACCACATAAGCGCACCCACAAATAATGAAAAGCACACTGTAGCCGGCATTAATGTCTCCAAGTGTCTTGTAGTAGTCTAGCAACCGCCCCACGACAATTGGAAAAAGCACACCACCAAGGGCGCCCGCTAATGTGCCAATGCCAATCAAGCTGCTGATGACCTTTTTTGGAAACTCATCCCCTATAGTTGTGAGAATATTGGCGCTCCAACCCTGATGCGATGCCGCCGCCAGGCTGACTAATGCGACGGCGATCCACAAATTACTTAGGAACTGCGCCAGCATAATCGGAACTACACATAACGCAAACACCAGCATCGACACCCTTCTGGCTTTGAAGATGGGCCAGCCTCTTTTGATCAACCAGCTCGACAGGTAGCCGCCCCCGATGCTACCCAGGGTGGTGGCGGTGTAAATAATCGCCAGCAGCAGGCTAGGCTTGGTAAAGTCGACTTGAAAGGCATTTACAAAGTAGGAGGGAAGCCAAAACAAGAAGAACCACCAGATGGGGTCTGAAAGAAATTTGCCAACAATAAATGCCCAGGTTTGACGAAAGGAAAGCAGTTTGAGCCACGAAACCCTTATGGTACTTTCATCCTTTTCTTCATCATCGCTGTGGATGTAGTCGTATTCCTCCTTGCTTAGCCTTTTTTGCGATACTGGGATGTCGTAGAATTTCCACCACAAGGCGAGCCATACAAACCCCATGGCTCCGGTCAGGATAAATGCTTCTTCCCAGCCCCACATGGAGACGATAATGGGCACCAGGATTGGCGCCACAATCGCCCCAACGTTGGTGCCGCTAATGAAAATGCCAGTGGCCAGCGCTCGTTCTTTCTTGGGGAACCATTCCGCCACTGTTTTGATGGCTGTGGGTAAATTCATAGCTTCACTCAGCCCAAGGACTGCCCTTACTGATGCAAAGCCAATAGTCCTCGTTGTTATTGCGTGTGCCATGGAAGCAAGGCTCCAAATGATCAACGAAAGGGAGTACCCCAATTTGGTGCCGATTCTGTCAATGAGCCCGCCAAAGCTGAGTAATCCCAGAGCATAAGAGGCTGTGAAAGCCATCACCACATGGCTGTAGTCGATTTCACTCCAGCCAAAGTACTGCTCCAGCGTAGGCTTAAGTATGCCTATCACCTGCCTGTCCACATACCGGAGGGTGGTGGCGTAGAACAATAAGGCACAAACGTACCAGCGATAGTTCTTTATTACGCTTGATTTGAGCGAATGAGAAGAGTCGGCTGACATGTGCGTTGACTAGTTTCGAAGATGCATTGGATCTGGCACAATGTAGCTACGAATCAAAAACCAAAATAGGTTTTTGCATTGTTGTAGCAAACATCCTCCACCATTTGACCCAGCAGCGCCATATCATTTGGGAGCTCACCGTTTTTCACATCTTCTCCGATAAGGTTACAAAGTATTCTTCTGAAGTATTCGTGCCTGGGGAAGGACAGAAAGCTTCTGGAATCGGTGACCATCCCCACAAAAACAGAGAGAAGGCCCATGTTAGACAGTGTGTTCATTTGCTTCTCCATGCCATCTTTCTGGTCGAGGTACCACCAGCCGCTTCCCCATTGCATTTTCCCGGCAGTTGTTCCGTCGTTGAAATTGCCGGTCATCGTAGCGAATAGCTCGTTATCGGCCGGGTTGAGATTGTAAAGGATGGTTTTTGCCAGCTGATTGCCGCTGTCGAGGTGATTGAAATACCTGGCCATGGTTTGGGCCTGTGGAAAATCGCCAATGGAATCAAAGCCAGTGTCGGGGCCCAGCTCCCGCAGCATCCTGTCATTGTTGTTTCTTAAGGCTCCCAGGTGAAATTGCTGCACCCAGCCTTTGCTGTGGTAAAGTGTGCTGAGGTGGCTTAGGATAATAAAACGAAGGCCAACTGCCTCAGCAGTGGTCAGTGGGTGCCCTTCTAAGGCCTGAACAAAAAGCTTCTCGGCTTCTTTTTCGGTAATGTTGCTAAAAGGGAGAGTCTCCAGCCCGTGATCTGCCGCACGGCAGCCGTGGTCATGAAAGTAATTTACTCTGTTTTCAAGGGCTCTGAATAAGCCCTGAATAGAGCTGATGTTGACGGAAGAGGCTTCTGCTAATTTTTGCACGTAGCTAGCATACGATGCGGAACCAGCAAATGTATATGCTTTGTCAGGTCTGAAGGTTGGCAGCATTTTGAGCGTTTTTGACGACTGCATCTCCTCGTGGTAATGCAAGTCGTCGCAGGGATCGTCCGTTGTGCAAACCACCTCTGCTTTCATTTTCGCCAGCAAACCCTGCACCCTGAAGTCTTCCCTCTGAAGCATGGTGGAACAATCTTCATAGATCTTCCGGGCACTTTTACCATTGAGAAGCTCTGTCACCCCAAAATACCGTTGAAGCTCCAGGTGGGTCCAGTGGTAAAGCGGATTGCGCATGGTTTTTGGCACTGTCTCCGCCCACTTCACAAACTTCTCTTCAGGTGTGGCATTGCCGGTGCAGTAGCGCTCATCTATGCCGTTGATTCGCATTGCTCTCCACTTATAGTGATCACCTTCCAGCCAGATTTCAGTAAGATCCGAAAACTGACGGTTCTCAGCAATATCTTTTGGAGAAAGGTGATTATGGTAGTCTACGATGGAAGCATTTTTAGCATGCTTGTGATATAGTTGTCTTGCTTCTTCCGATTGTAAAAGGAAGTCCTCGGTCAAAAAGGTTGGGTTCATGTTTAGGTGTTAATCGTAAGAAGTCCTGTTGGTTGCACGCTTTCCATTGACATGCGTTCAAAATATTTAAGTTATCACTGACTAAACTCCACAATAGGCATTGAATCCGCCGTCGACAGGCACCACCACGCCGGTAACAAATTTAGAGGCGTCGGAACACAACCAAAGTAAGGTTCCGATGAGCTCTTCGGCGTCGCCAAATCGTCCAAATGGTGTTTGGTTGATCACAGCATTTCCACGGGCTGTTAGTGTGCCATCGGGGTTAGTTAACAGCGCCCGATTTTGCTCTGTGAGGAAGAAGCCTGGAGCAATGGCATTTACACGTATGCCCTCGCCTACTTTTTTGGCCATTTCTACCGCAAGCCACTGCGTGAAATTGTCAATGGCAGCTTTGGCAGCTGAATAACCCACCACCCTGGTGATAGGCCTGAATGCCGACATGGATGAAATGTTGACGATAATGCCTTTTTTGTTGGCGGCCATTACCTCGCCGAATATTTGCGAGGGTAGCACAGTGCCCAGCAGATTCAAATCAACTACCTGCTGAAAAGCCTTCGTATCAAGGTCGAAGAATGTTTTGTCGGGAGAGATAGTAGCACCCGGCATATTGCCGCCAGCTGCATTGACCAAAACGTCAATTTGCCCGGTCGTCTTCAGAATATCTTTTTTTACACCTAACAGGTTGTCTTTGTCCAGTACATCGGTCTTGAAAAAGCTGGCTTTACCACCAGTTTTTTCAATGTCATTGACAAGGCCTTTGCCTGCATCTTCTCTTCTGCCAAGAACGACCACATGAGCACCAGCAGCAGCCATATTCTTCGCCATCACCGAGCCCAATATGCCGGTGCCACCGGTGATTACAATTGTTTTGCCTTCTACCGAAAATAGTTGGTTGGGGGATTGATTCATGAATTGCCTACTTGTTAAACTCTTTGAACTGTTTGTTCATTTCTTCATCACTCAAAAACTTACCGGAGCTGAGCAGTACCCTGTGGTTGAAAACAATTGATTCACCTGGCTTCAGTGTGGTAGTGAACTCCGGATCGGTGGGAACGTATGACTTGGATGCGAGATTGTTGACAGCAAACAACCCGTAGCCACGAGCATGCCAGTGTGCCGGATAGCCCATGTTTTTCTTGTTGTCCACCATGGCAATGGTAATATCTTCGTTTCCTTTGGTAGCAGAAAGGCTGACCCAGTCGGCACGCTTGCCCCATACGTCACCTTTTTCAAGCCCGCCGCTGTTTCTGTACACACCATTCACGCCTTCGTTGTTAAGGGCGGCTACGGTGGTTGGGTTTCCTGCTGCGTCGGTAAACACTTCCGGCTTGTTGCTGGGCTCTTCAAATGCCCGATCTAATCTGATACCCATCATGCCTTCCTTCGACTCCTCAAAAACCACTTTGTCTTTTTGAGCTGTGAGCTTCGTTGTACGATCGATAGTACGAAGGTCGTCGGTTCCTGAAAATATGAACGTTGTTTCTTCAACCATGAGCACCTTCCCTGAGTTGTCAACCCAGTTCGCTTGCACCACCAATGTGCCTTTGGTTTTGCCGCCCTCTGCTTTTATTACCTTTTGATGGCGGATGCTGCCATAATCCTTCTTTTGATCAGCAGGAATGGCATACGAGTTGTTCCAAAAGTCAAGATTGTTTACATCTCCATAATTGAACCATAGCCCAACATGGTGAGGGTGGTCTACCCGCTCTCCTGCTCTTGGATTTCTGGGGAAGCCTCTGGTAATCACCGTCCCGTTTGCGGTATATATCGGATAAAGTACAGGTTTGTCCAGATCCTCGGGATAGATATAAGATGTGAAGAGTTTTCCATCTATCATCACATCTACCTTTTTGTTCTTTTCGTCAGTTACAAACTTCACACCCTTCATTTGCGCATACCCAACGTGGGCGATCAGTGTAAACAGGAATAACGCAGCACCTGTTTTTGCTATTTTACCTAGTAAATCCATTAATGATGTAATTTATATTTTGATTTTGGATGAGTTTACGGATTGTCATAGTTATGACGAAATTTTCATGGCCGATCCTTACATGTTCCTCGCTTTTTTCTGGAGCAAAAGAACAAGCTAAGGGTGATAAGGGAAAAATCCGTCTTATAGTAGTCAAGCGCCTTTTTTGTAGGGTTTTCCCTACTTTCCGGCGCCGAACAAGCCTTTCTCATTTCACTTTCACTTAACGAATGAAAAGCGATTCGCAATATTATAAAAACCTACTTTACTATTATGAAAAAGCCAGAACCATTCACCCGAAGAAAGTTTATTAAAAACACCACGGGAGCTGCCATTGTGCTGGGCTTCCCCACCATTATTCCATCAAGTGCCTTTGGAGCCAACGACAAGGTGCAGGTGGCTGTACTTGGCGTAAACGGCAGAGGGAAAGATCACATCAAGGGATTTCAGGGCCTTGAAAACGCTCAGGTGGCGACACTATGTGACCCTGATAAAAATATCCTGACCACCAGGGCTGGAGAATTTGAGGCGACATATGGCGCTAAAGTGAAAATGGAGCAGGACTTGAGAAAGGTGTTTAACGACAAAAACATTGACGCAGTGAGCATTGCCACGCCAAATCACTGGCACACGCTAGCCGCCATTTGGGCCATGCAGGCAGGCAAGGATGTTTACGTGGAAAAGCCAGGGACTCATAACCTTTACGAGGGTAAGAAATTGATTGAAGCCGCCAAAAAGTACAACCGTGTGGTTCAGCACGGCGTGCAGCTTCGGAGCTCAGTAGCCATGCAAGAGGCTATTCAGCACCTGCGTGACGGACTCATTGGTAATGTTTATATGGCCAGGGGACTTGTGTTTAAGTGGAGGCCTGATATTGGTGACAAAGGAACCGAGCCTGTGCCAGCAGGACTCGACTACGATCTTTGGACTGGCCCTGCCGAGATGCGGGACTTCTCCAGAAACTACGTGCACTACAACTGGCACTGGAGTTGGAACTATGGCAATGGCGACGTAGGCAACCAGGGCATTCACGAAACCGACCTGTGCATGTGGGGGCTGGACGTGGGATTGCCTACCCAGATCGCATCGATGGGAGGGAAGTTCCTGTGGGATGATTACAAAGAAACCCCTGAAGTGTTGACTTCCACCTACCACTACCCGGATCAAAAGAAGATGATTCAGTTCGAGGTTCGCCCATGGATGACTAACAAGGAAGATGGCGTCGGCATTGGAAACATCTTTTACGGAAGCGAGGGGTACATGGTGGTGAATGGATACAATGAGTACCAGACGTTTTTGGGCAAGGACAAGACACCTGGGCCAACAAGAAAAGAGGGCGGCAGCCACTATCAAAATTTTGTCGATGCAGTGCTGGCCAAAAATCCAGCTATGTGCAATGCACCTGTTGAGACGGCCCATCTGTCGTCAGGCCTGGCTCACCTGGGGAATATTGCCTATCACACTGGCCGTGTTTTGACCTTCGACCCAAAAACGGAGACGTTCCCAGGTGACGATGAAGCCAATGCTATGACGAAAAGGGAGTACCGGGCACCTTACGCTATTCCAAAAAAGATCTAAGGCATAGGAAACCCCGGTGCATTTTCAGTTTGAAAGGCTGTCCTTAAAAAACGCCAAACAGCTCAATGTCAAAGATGAGATTGGAGTTTTTTGGGATGGCCACTTTGCCGGAACTGTCACGGACATCATTTGCTCCGTACCCAAGTCCTGATGGGATGTATAATGTAATTGTAGACCCGTTCGGAATGAGCGGCAATGTTGTCTGGAAGCCGGCTATTAGTCTGTAAAGGTAGGTTTCCAGTTTATCGCCAGCGTCGAATTCTTCGCCAGTACTGAGCAGTTTGCCAGAGTACTTGATCCATACGATACTCTCCAATTTGGGCTTCTCTCCATTGCCCAGAGTATCAATTTTGTATCGAACACCCTGTGGTTCTGTTAAAATAACGTCGGTAAAACCCCAAACGGCCAGCGAATCGTCAATGATCTTTGTGTCAATATCCAGCTGAGTTTGGTCTACATTTTTCAGGGCGCTGTCCAATAGGTCTTGCGCTGTGAGGGTTTCGGCCACTTCTTTGTTGCAGCTTGAAAAGAGAAAAATGAATGCTGCCAGTAAAATATTTGCTCTCAAGGCAAAGGTTCTGTTTAGTTCAATCCTCATTAGTTAAGTTTTCTGTTTAAAGTTGGCTAACCATAATAGTTGATAAGACCCTCACAGTCTCAAATGGTTTAAAGGCAACGGTGATTTTATTGGTTCAAAGTTAGAAGAAATGAATCTTTTAATAGGCTGTTTTCGGCAGGAAGGCGCAAAAATTACCTGTCAATTCCAGGAAAACACAATCAAGTCTTGACTTCATGAGTTCAATAGTGATAGGTTTAATTGCCACTTAGCTGCTTCAACGCCTGTTCCACACTTTTTACCGGAAGCTTGCATACTTTGTTTTGACATACATAAATGATGGTTTCGCCCTCTACAAGCTTATTTTCAAGCAGGGGAAGATTTTCACTGTCCCCTCCCATAAGCAGCATTCCTGGGTGATACTCCTTCATTAAAAGCCGGCTTTTTTCCAGTGCATCTGGCCCCATCACTGCAACTTCAAAGGGTTCGTTCAGCAGCAAGCCCATCAAGCTCGCCCATTTGGCAAAGTAAGGGCCGCTTTGGGTGAAGTCTTTTGAAAGTGAGCTCACCATTTTCATACTCATGTCCAGATACGCCGCAGATTCATAGTAATGCCCGAGTTTGAAAAGTACTTCGGCCATAGCTGCGTTCGACGAGGGGATTACCTGGTCGGCGATTTCGAATTTCCTCGCCACCAGCTGCTCCGACTTATTGGATGTGTAGTAGAAGAAGCCAGTAGATGTATCGTGAAAGTGTGTGACGGCATAGTCGGCAAGGCTGCGGGCCTGCTCAAGCCAGCTAATATCGAAAGTAGCCTGATAAAGCTGGATGAATGCCAGCGAGAGGAAAGCGTAGTCGTCGAGGAAGGCCTCGATCGACGGCCCGCCATTTGTATAGCTTCGCCACAGTCCGCCGTCGCTTCTTATCATGTTTTTCTTTAGAAAGTCAGCATTTCTAAGGGCAATATCGAGGTACTCCGGTTTGCCGAATGCCCAGTAGGCATCTATGTAACCCGACAGCATAAGGGCGTTCCAGGAGGTGAGTATCTTATCATCCAGCGACGGCCGGATCCGCTTATTTCTGGCTGCTAGAAGTCGTTTTCTCGACTTTTCAATTGCCGTTGTCGCCGCATCTGCGGTCAGCGTAGGCTTTGTGGCCAGCTTTGAAAGGCCGGTTTGCCTGTACAAGACGTTCTTCCAATGCTCCCAATTGCCTTCGGGAGTGATACCGTAATAGTCGCAGAAGAGCTCCGCCGATTTTGTGTCTAGAAGCGCTTCTATTTCAGCTTTTGTCCACACGTAGAATGTGCCTTCTTCACCTTCGCTATCGGCATTCAGTGAGGAGTAAAAGCCAGACTGCGGCGAGGTAAGTTCGTCGCCCACGAACGAAAGTGTTTCTTCCACCACACGAGCATAAGCCTGATTTTTCGTTAGCTGATAAGCATGGGCGTACAGGCTAACCAGTTGGCCATTGTCGTACAGCATTTTTTCAAAGTGAGGTACTCTCCACTCTGCATCTGTCGAGTACCTGGCAAACCCTCCCGCCAGGTGATCGTAAATTCCACCGGCAGCCATAGCATCGAGGGTAGTGCTGACCACTTTCAGGGTACGTTCACTATTGTTTTGGCGGTGCTCCTGAAGCAGGAATTCCCAAACGACGGGCATTGGAAACTTGGGTGCCCCTGCCAGGCCGCCAGATAAATAATCTAGCTCTGGCTCCCAGTTAGTGAATATGCCTTGATAGGTTTGAAGTAGCTCGGTATTTGCTTCTGACTCAGCTGAAGCAATCATGTTGTTTTCAAGGATGCCTTCAGTGACGGCGGCTGCCTGTTTGTCTACATTCAATCGATCAGACTTGTATGCCTCGGTGATTTGATTCAGCAAGTTGATCCATTGGTCTTTCGGAAAATAGGTGCCTGCGTAGAATGGCTTGCCGTTTGGTAGAGCAAATGCATTCAGCGGCCAACCAGCACGGCCTGAGATAAGTTGGGCGGCGTCGATGTATACCTGATCGACGTCGGGCCGCTCTTCTCTGTCGATTTTGATTGCCACAAAATTCGCATTCATGATGCGAGCCACCGTGGTGTCCATAAAAGACTCTTCCTCCATCACATGGCACCAGTGGCACGAAGCATAGCCAATGCTGATGATCAGCGGCTTGCTTTCACTGGTCGCTTTCGTCAGGGCCTCGTCTCCCCATTCGTACCAGTCCACGGGGTTGTCGGCGTGTTCACGCAGGTAGGGGCTGCTCGCTTTCGCCAGGCGATTGAGTGATACGGTGTTTTCTGTCGCCGGCGAACTGCATCCTGCACAAACCAGGGCTGTGAGCACCACCCAGGCCCATCCTTTTCTCTCTACACGCATATCCAACTATTTATTGAGCGCTACTTTTTCATCAGAGGTGGCCCGGGAGGTCGAAAAAATCCTTAGCATGTCATTATTGGATGAAACAAGCACCAGCCAATTTTTTCCAGACTTGATCATTTGCACATCTTTGACGTTGAAGGGTACAAAGAAGCCGCTTTGAAGGCTTCCCGCTGCCTTGAATTCGAAGTTACCAAGCCCTTTCAAAAACGCTCCGGGCGAGGCATCATTGGGAGTGGTTTCTACTTCTGTGTCGAACTTGTTGCCTGCCACAAGAAGGTCTTTGATGCCATCGCCATCAAAATCCTCCACGAGTATGCCGTTGACCGCTGAAAGCTGCGCTTCGATAGGCAGTTTTTTACTTTCAAACTTTGCGTCATTGTTCACCAGAATGGCATTTGAAAAAGTATAGACTTTTTTATTCAGCGCTGAGTTCATTCCCGGCCCTAAAATCGACTGAAGATCCGAGCTTGCGAAGGAGAGGTAGCTGGGGAATTTTTGTCGAATGGATGGTACCTGGCCGGAGCTGCATTCGATACCACGAACGGGCACCAAAACAGAGTCGTTGTAATAACGGGCCAGGAAAATATCATTAGTCCCGTTGTTGTCAAAATCTTTGGCAAACACCTGAAATGGTTTTTCTAAGTTGGTTTTGAACTTGTAGTTCTCGCCCAGGTTTCCAACAATCAAATCCTGATCACCATCGCCGTCAATATCGTTGGCCACCACTTTGTTCCACCAGCCTTCTGTTTTGTCAAGTCCGTAGATCACGGTGGCGTTTTTTAGCTTCCCGTTAACGTTGGCAAATACCATCACAGGCATCCATTCGCCTACAATCACCAGCTCGGCTGTTTTATCTCCATTCAAATCGGCCCAGATGGCAGAGGTTACCATGCCCACGTCGGTAAGGTCTGGTGCGAGTGCCTTGGTTTGATCGATGAATTGTCCGGACTCATTAATCAACACATAGCTTCTGGGCGAGTAGGGGTAGGCACCGGTGATAACGTGCCCACCACGGAAAAGATCAAGGTCGCCATCGCCGTCAATGTCATAAGGCACTACCACCGATCCGCTGCTTTGCGTGTTGATGGTTGCTGACTTGGCAAAGTTGCCTTTCCCATCATTCAAATAAAGCCTGTCCTTGTATTGCTCGGCTTTGTCAGGAAACTCGCTTCCTCCACTCACAACATAAAGATCAAGGTCTCCATCGCCATCAGCATCGAACAATGTGGATCCCATGTCTTCATAGCTTTTGTCTGCTGCAAAGGCGGCTGTAGATTTTTTAGCCAGCTTGCCTTTTGACTGTATGTAAAGCTGCCCGGCCTGGCCAGAAGCACCACCAATGAATAGATCGTCTTCTTCATCTCCGTTAACATCACCAGTTGACATGAAAGGCCCGCTCATCGAGAAATTGTGTGGAAGCAGTGTTTGGTCTTTGTATTCATTCACTTCGTTTTCCTTGTGCACAAAAGTTTCCGCCAATACTCCGGGCGAGGCCTGAAACAATAACTCCTTTGAAGCGGGAAGTTTCTTTGGCTTCACTGCTTTCTCGTAGGAAACAACAACTGTTTGATTGACGCCAGCAATAGACATAGTATTCTGCGTACCATCAAGCCATGAAACTCTAAGGCTGTCGATGCCAGCAGCTTGACCCAGACCGAAATGGACTATTGGGTCGTTTGACGAAAGATAACCCCTTACAGTTTTGTTCTCGAAAAACTGAATTTTGCCATCGTAGTATATGGTGACTTTAGCTCCCATGCCATCTGCATTCGTAGCAGGCCCGTCGAGCTTTACCTTCAGGTAATTATTGCGATCAGACGAGGTGTTTTCGTAGATGAAAGCTTCGTCATCCAGGTTGTTGATGACAAGTTCCAGGTCTCCATCATTGTCCAGGTCGCCCACCGCTGCACCATTGGAGAAGCTGGTTTCATCAAAGCCCCATGAGTCTATTGCGTTTTCAAAATGCAGGTTGCCGGTGTTTCTGAAAAGGTAGTTTTTCACCTTAATGGGATCATATACCTCAATGAAATCCTTGTAACCATTTTTAAGCATGTCGTTCATCGACGTGTATTTGCTTTTGTTTTTTAGGACAAAATCCCGTAGTTTCTTGTCAAGGTCCCCATCAAACACATCACGGCGATAACCATTGGCGACAAAAACGTCTCTGTATCCGTCGTTATCAAAATCTGACATCAGAACCGACCAGCTCCATTCTGTTTTGGACACTCCGGCCATTTGCGAAATGTCGCCAAAGAATGAATTCCCCTGATTTAGGTGGAGCGCATTGTGCATGTACTGCTTGTGCATGCCTCCGTTCACAATATTGTAAAACCCTTCGACGTCCATTGAGGGCATGGATACCTTTGATCGCTTGTAATCTTCGGGAAGCATTTCGGTAACCATAATATCTTCCAGCCCATCGTTGTTGATGTCTGCCACATCAGTACCCATCGAGTACATCGAGATGTGGTTGGTGGTTTCTTTGATCTGTTCTTTGAAAGTGCCGTTTTTCTGGTTGATGTACATATAGTCACCCTCGGCAAAGTCATTGGCAACGAAAATATCGGTATAACCATCACCATTAAAGTCAGCGGTAACTACGCTGAGCGCATAGCCGAAATTGTTTTTGATGCCAGCCTGGACACCGATTTCACGGAACTTGCCATTCTCGTTTTTGTATAGCTTATCTCTGCTGAAGGAGGGAGACAGCTTTTTTTGCCGGATCATTTCAGTGAGTGGAAGGTCGAACGAATCCGGCCTGTTAGTCAGGTAAACATCCAGATCGTTGTCATTGTCCATATCAAAAAATGACGCATGTATGGAGTAGCCAGACTCGTCAAGCCCGAACTCCTTTGCCTGTTCCTTGAAGGTCAGGTCTCCCTGATTGATATATAGTAAGTTGGTTCTTTTTTCTTCGCTATCGTGATAGCCGCCCTTGCAGACGTATATGTCAAGCAAGCCGTCGCCATTGATGTCTACCATGGTCACGCCGTTGTTCCACCGGCCATTGCCTTCCACGCCTGCTGATTGAGAAATGTCTTTGAATTTCAGGTCCCCCTCGTTGAGGTAAAGCTTGTTAGGCACTTCATTACCTGTAAAATATATGTCAGCGAGTCCATCATTGTTGATGTCTCCAATACCAACGCCGCCACCATTGTACACGTAGGCGAAATTATCGAAGTAGTTGTCGTAGTTCTCATCCACGTCGTTGCGGAAAGTAACTCCGCTGCTGGTCCCGGGGAGCCTTTTAAAAACAGGTACTTCCTTCTTCTCTTCAGGCGTCGAGACGACATCCGTCTTGGTTTCGCAGGCCGCAAGTATCGATAAAAGCAGAAGTGCTCCGAAAATGGAGGTTAGATGTATTTGTAGTTTAAACAGCATAACGGCAATATGATTTGGGTAGGCAGTCAGCCGAAATCCAATGGTTGTTGACTGACTTACCTGCTCTTTTAAAATTAGGTCAAAGTTAAGGGCTTTGCAAGACTAAAGGATGTTCACCAGCCTTTCTCTTTTCTCACAGCCAAAAGCATTTATGAAACTGGTGGAATCAATTAGTCAAATTGATTCGTTGACACCCCTCAATAAAATAAGAAGGGCCAGGCAATATGCCCGGCCCATCAAAAACTGCTATTTAATTATTACTGAAGTTTAATTACAATCTGCTCCCGGATAGCCACAGTTCTGAGGGTATCCACCAACAGTTCTGTCTATCTGTGTCTGCGGTATCGGACGTTTGGTGTGGTAGTCCTGAATATTGCCTGCCCCAAGCGGGTTGTAGGCTCTAACATACTCCACCAGTTTTCCTGTTCTTACCAGGTCAAACCAGCGACACTGTTCGCCATCCAATTCGAGAGCACGCTCTCTCAGGATAAAGTCGATGTCGACATCAGCTGCGGTGATTTGCATCGCTGCCTCCATGCCGTCTTTGGCAGCTCTTGTTCTTACCACGTTGATATCGTCGGCAGCTCCGGCGCTGTTTCCAGCCAGGAAGCGAGCTTCAGCACGAAGCAGATAGGCATCAGCCAGTCTCATCACGAACCAGTCTCTTGACCCACGTTCCCACTGGATAGTCGGTCTGCGGGGATCAATGAACTTTTTCAAAGTAGGGAACAATCTTTCTGTATAGAAATACTGGTCGCCATCAAAAGCCGGATCCTGAGTGATTACGTTGTAGCGAACCTGGAATTTCTTGCCTGTCATCCACTCAGCGTCTTTGCCAGGCCCTGGAACATATATCGCTGTATCTCCAACTGTGAATCTGTCTGTTCCTATGTCGCTTGCAGTAACGGTTGAACCATCTGCCTTCTTAGCTCCGTTGGTTACATGCACTTGTTCCCACTTAGGAATGCTTTTGGGGTTATTACTGATATAAGCATGCTTGTAGGTCTGATCGTACCTGGCATCAATATCCCTGTCTTCTGCCCAAACAGAATTCATATAATCAGTTGGTCTGAAACGCTTGAACGGGCGACCACCTTCAATATCACGAATCATACCCGCACGGATGTCATATTCCATCAAGAAATAAAGATGGCCCCTGTTACCTACGCCACCATTACCACCGTTCAGGATAAGATCAGTAGCGTACTGCACCGCCCAAATGATTTCTGAATTGATCTGATTGTCCTGATCCCACAGCGCATCGTGAGATTCAACCAACGCATAACCGTGGTCATTGATCACATTTGAAAACAAAGTATTAGCGCTTGCAAAATCTGCAGGAGAGCCAAAAGACTGCTGGCCTCGTGTTAGATACGCCTTGGCTAATAGAAACTGAGCTGCTCCCTTTGTAGCACGGCCATAGTCGCTTTGCGCATCTGGCAAATTGGCAATCGCAAACTCGAGATCAGGAATGATGCCATCTGCATAAACAGCCGATTGAGGTGAAGGAGCAGCTTCTACTTCTGCACCGATGGTTTCCTCAAGGGTAAGGTAAACATCACCCCAGGTTTGCACCAGGTAGAAATAGTAGTACGCCCTTAGAAAACGTGCCTCGGCCTGGCGCTGGGTTTTTAATGCAGCACTCATATCTGATACTGCTTCCGAACGGTTCAATACCGCATTGGCCTGATTGATTCCCTGATAAAGGAAAGTCCACTGCTGATCAAGAATGTTTACAGTAGGGTTCAAACCATTATCGTAAAAGTTGAATGATTTGTAACCACCATCAGCACCGTTTGTGTGTGTGTCTGTACCAAAAATGGTCAGCATGTAGGCACGCTCATTACTGTGGATTTCACGCAAGAACGAGTAAGTGGCATCTACAGCATCTTCCAAACCGGCTGCTGTAGTGTAGTAACTTCCAGCCGAAACATCTGAAATCAGCTTTTCATCGAGGAAGTCAGAACAAGACTGAGCAGTGAACGCTATCAGCGCCAGCGCCAGTATTATCGATTTTATATTTTTATTATTCTTCATTATTTTCTCGGTTTTGATTCCCCTTAAAATGTTACACTAAGTCCACCCATGAATAGCTGGTTGGAAGGCATCTCACCAGATCCCAAGTCATCAGCTCTTTCCGGATCAAATAACTTGAACTTAGACCAAACCATAGGGTTTTGAGCCGTTGCATAGATTCTCACATTGCTGAACCTCAGCTTTTCAAGCACGCTTGATGGCAATCTGTAACCTAGTGTGATGTTTCTAAGCTTCACATAGCCTCCATCTCTGTACCTAAGCGTGCTACCGTTGGTAATACCTTCCTGATTTTTGTTAGGTCTTGGGTAGTCGTTGGTAGGGTTATCAATGGTCCAGTAATCAACTTTCAGGTTGTTGTAACGGGCCTGCATACTTGCCTGGCCCTGGCAAAACTGACAGTCGATCATAAAGCCAAGGCGATAGTAGAAAAAGAATGACAGGTCAAAACCTTTAAAGCTTAAAGTGTTGGTTAATCCACCGTAGGCAGCCGGTACGTCGTTACCAAGTATCTTACGGTCATCCGGGGTGAACTTACCATCACCATCCTGGTCTTTTATCTTGATCTCGCCAGGTACAGCACCCATAAACGCAGCAGCCTCATCTTTTTCAGATACCTGCCAGATGCCTATTTTCTCATAGTCATAGAATGTACGAATAGGCTGTCCGATGAACCAACCACTACCTACGTCGTCTATCTTATTGCCATCTGCGTCTCTTTGGGCAAGGTCAACAATTTTCTCCGAGTAGTGGCCCATATTGAAGTCAGCATTCCACTTCAGTCCATTTGACATGTCGAGGATGGTAGCTCCCAAAGTGATTTCATACCCATTGGTTTCCGTTCCACCAATATTCTGAAGAATAGAGGTGTAACCAGATGTAGGAGGTAGTGCTCTTCTTAGAAGCAATGAAACGCCAGTTGAAGTGTGGTAGTAATCAAATGTACCCGTCAACCTGTTGTTGAAGAGTCCAAAATCGAAACCTACGTCGGTAGTTGCTGAGTATTCCCAGCTCAGATCCGGGTTAGGGATGCCGCCAAGTGCAAATCCTCTTGCATCGGCCTCGTTCCAGCTATATACCGACTGGTTGAGCGCACCCTGTGTCTGGTAGGGTGATACTGCTGTGTTTCCTACTTTTCCGTAGGAAGCCCTTAGCTTCAAATCACTGATAAGGTTAACCCCAGAAAGGAACGCCTCATCTTTCATTCTCCATCCTACTGA
Source organism: Imperialibacter roseus (assembly GCF_032999765.1). Taxonomy (GTDB): domain Bacteria; phylum Bacteroidota; class Bacteroidia; order Cytophagales; family Cyclobacteriaceae; genus Imperialibacter; species Imperialibacter roseus. The sequence continues at coordinate 1,507,964 of NZ_CP136051.1, forward strand.
TATACCAGGGAAAGCATTCCACTTGTTACCTTCAGCCAAACGAGAAGAACCATCCCAACGCATACTCGCCTGGAAAAGGTATTTGCCTTTGAATGAGTAGTTCACTCTTCCCATGTAAGAAAGTAGTCTGTAACTCTCAAGACGTGAGCCATAGTCGGAGATAGTACCCAGACCGAGGTTGTACCATTGCGCTGTTTCGTAGGGTAGATTGATCGCAACCAAACCTGATCTTGTTGAATCTTGCTGTGCAGAGCTTTGTAGCGCTGTCAAACCAAGGCTATGATCTCCGAATGATTTATTGTAGGTCAGCAGGTTTTCCTGAGTATAACCAAAGCTCTGTTGGTTGAAAAGTCCTGCAGCAGGTGTACCGTTTTTACGGGCCTGAGTGAATTGACCTTCGAAGCGGCCTCTTTCCCAAGCCTGGTAATCCTGACCAATCAGGAACTTGTACTTCAGTCCATCTAAAATTTGTACTTCCGCATACACAGATGAGAACAGCCTGTTGATTGTTCTTTCGTCAATGTATTTACCAGGTACCAATTCATTCAAAGGGTTGGTACGGATACCATCTGAAATAGGAAGGAAGATGAGATTCCCTTCATCATCGTAAGGCATTCCAAGTGGAGTTTGGTTAACCGCCTCAGAAATAGTTGCTCCTGAACCCCAGTTTTGAACTGAATGCGAATACAGCGTAGACATGCCTACTTTGAATATTTTGTTGATTTGATGGTCAACATTCACACGTGCGGTATATCTTCCGAAGTCGGTTCCTTCAACTAAACCATTTTCCTTGAAGTAGCTAAGAGACAAACTTACCTGTGTTTTCTCGGTACCACCGTTCACACTGATTTGTTGGTTCATTTGAGAACCGTTTTGGTAGATCAAGTCTTGCCAATCGGTAGATCGACCTGTTTGTGCCGAAAGCAACTCAACCGGGTCAACGAACACTGCATCGTCAGCCGGAATTGAAGAGCCGGCATCGCCCCAGGCACCTCTGCCAGATGCACCATTGGCATCTACTCTGTTGGCTTCACGCTTCAAGTCGGCAAATTCAGCACCATTCATCATAGGGATGGTTTTGAAAGGAGTAGTTGCAGCGTAAGTGCTGGTGTAGGTAACCGAAGTTTTACCAGGCTTGCCTCTTTTGGTAGTAATAAGAATTACACCGTTAGAGCCTCTTGATCCATAAATGGCTGTTGCAGCTGCATCTTTCAGCACTTCCATAGACTCGATGTCTGAGGGGTTAAAGTCCTGAATGGAGTTAGTGCCAGAAGTCATCGGTATACCGTCCACTACGAAGAGTGGGTCGTTTGTAGCAGTCAGTGATCTTCTACCACGAATGGTGATTTTCGGCCCCTGGCCTGGACGGCCACCATTTGCCAGAACGTCAACGCCAGCTATTTGGCCTTTCATGGCTTCCATTGCGTTACCTGTGGGTATTCTGGTAAGCGCTTCGCCATCAATAGAAGCGATAGATGCTGTTACGTCCCGCTTATCCTGGGTTCCGTATCCAACCACCACAACTTCGCTGAGGGATCTGACATCCACTTCCATCCCAACACTTATTTGAGACTGGGAGCCGACGGTCACTTCTGTGGTAGAAAAGCCGATGGCACTAAACACCAAAACGGCGTCTCTTGAAGGAACTCTTAACGAGTATTTCCCATCAATATCTGTCACTGTTCCCGTGGTTGTTCCTTTCACAATCACGTTGACACCAGGTAGAGCCGAGCCATCTTCTACAGATGTGATCGTACCTGATACCGTCGAATCCTGCCTGGCAATCGCCTGGCCGGAGCAAATCACAACAAGTGCCAATCCTACCGGAAAGCACCACAGGACTCGCTTACATTTTGATAAAATTTCATTCATAGTAAGTAGGGTTTATAAATAATGTAATGAATTTAATTTGTTTAGACCCAACGCCTTTATCGCCAGTATGGCTTTGAGGCACTTAGTAAGTTACTAAAATCGAGCTACTTTTCTTTTGTTTTGGCGACATATAAATACTCTTCTTTATCCTGGAAGACAGTTTAATGGTGAAAAAAAATTATACTATTGATTTCCTTAATGACTTTAAAGCACGGCTCATTTGTGTTTCAATGGTTTTAACGCTGAGATGAAGCCTATCGGCAATCTCAACGTAGCGCAGGCCCTGGTCACGACTTAGCTGAAACACCAGGCGACACTGTTTAGGCAACCTGGCTACAGCGTTATCTATACTTTCCTGCAATTCAGCATATTCCGACCGTTTCTGCGGGTCGAAGTGATCGCAGGGAATAGCCAATTCGTTCTCGATATTTGTGAAGCTGTATTTCTTCTCCTTTCTAAGGTAATCGAAAGAGATATTTCTGACCGCTGTATAAAGATATGACTTGGGGGAGCTGGAAATGACAATCACATTTCGATTGATCCAGATTTTAAGGAAAACTTCGCTTACTAATTCTTCAGCGACTTCATTATTTTCAACCAATTTCTCGCAGAAGCTGCGAAGCGGATGATAGCCAACAACGAATAATTTTTCAAACGCCTGAGAGTCGTCATCACGTAGCACTCTCCAGAGCAAACAGTCTATACTGTCAACAGATTTTGACGGAGCCAATTTTGTCCCGGTAATTGAAGCTCTTTTGGTTATAAGCATTGTTTAAGTAGGTAGTCGATTTCAATCGATTGAAATAAATTTACTCTCAAAATCTGAACAAAACAGATTTGAGAATTTTTTTTTAACGGTATCTGTCCCGGGAACGGTACCGAAATTTTTTTTAGCTTTACATTGAGCTATCAAAATCTAATAATGAGCAAATCTGACTCTACCATCCGAGACATTGCACGCACACTGGGAATATCAAAATCTACCGTATCAAGGGCCTTGAACAACCACTATGATGTAAGCCAGGAGACAGCCAGGAAGGTGAAGGAATTGGCGCTTAAAATGGACTACCAACCTAATATACTGGCACGGCAGTTAAAGCTTCAGCGGACCAATACCTTGGGGGTGATTATTCCGGAAACTATTAATCGTTTTTTCGCCAAGGCTGTAGGAGGGATTCAGGAGGTGGCTAACAGTGCCGGGTATAATGTGATGATTTGCCAGTCGAATGAAACGCTGACGCTTGAGCAGAATAATTTGCAAACCCTGATGTCGAGCAAGGTGGATGGATTGCTGGTATCGGTGTCAAGGCAAACAGACCGGAGCGACCATTTTCAGTATGCGATCAATAAGGACATACCGCTGGTTTTTTTCGACCGCATATTAGAGGAGTTGGCGGTGTCTCAGGTATATTCCGATAATTTTGATATCAGTTTTCAGGGAACAGAGCACCTGATCCAACAAGGCTGTAAAAGAATTGCTTTTGTAGCTGGGCCATCACATCTTTTTAATAGCCGTAACAGGCTCAATGGCTACCTGGAGGCGCTCAAAGCTAACAATATCCCCGTGGTAGAGTCGCTTATTGTGCAAGCCAACTACCAGGCTGGGCATGTGCAGCAGTACACCAGGTACCTGTTTGATGCAAAGGAGAAGCCAGATGGGATTTTTGCCATCAATGACATTTCGGCCCTCGAAATGATGCATATTTTAAAAATGAAGGGGTTACACATCCCCAGAGATGTGGCGGTGCTGGGCTTTAACAATGAAGTCATCTGCGATTTTGTAGAGCCAACCCTTAGCAGTATTGAGCATCCAGCCTTCGACATGGGAGTAGCAGCGACAAGAATTTTGTTAAAACAAATCTCATCCAAGGAGTTCACTCAGCAGAAAGAACTTATAAAAAGTCGGCTTGTTGTCCGTGAGTCGTCGAGGCGGTACTAGCGGTTTTCTAAAAAACCCGATCGGTGGCGAGGATTCTCACCTAGTTGGAGGAAGTTTCCTTATATTGCTCTCACACCCTTTGCCAATTATTTTACCCGGAATCTTAAAGACCAAATGAACATCAAATTGTCTCCTATTATAAGCGCCAAAGAACTTCAAGCTATCTATCAGAATGACAATCTGGTAATTGTGGATGCAAGCGGTGGCCCGAAAGCCAGAGAAAACTACAGTACGAAGCACCTTGACAGGGCTTTATTTGCTGACACTAATAAAGACCTTGCCAACGTAAAGCCCAATGCAGCAGAAGGGGGAAGGCACCCATTGCCTACGGCGGATCAATTTTCGCAGGCGCTGGGCCGGTTGGGGATCACGCCCGGGAGTCATGTGGTGGTGTATGACGACATGGGTGGTGCTAATGCAGCCGCTCGTTTGTGGTGGATGCTGAGGGCAATTGGACACTCCAAAGTTCAGGTGCTCGACGGAGGGCTTTTGGCAGCGGAGAAGGCCGGGCTGGTTACGTCGTCAAAAATGGAAATCCCCGGAAAAGTAGCTCCTTATCCGGTAGTCGAATGGAAATTGCCTCAGGCTGATATGCAGGAGGTGGAGAAGGTTGCCAAAGCAAAAGACCACATTGTTATCGACGTTCGGGATGCCAAAAGGTATGCCGGTCTTACGGAGCCCATCGATTTGATCGCCGGACATATTCCCGGTGCTATCAATGTTCCCTTCAGTGACAACCTGACCGGCGATGGTCTTTTTAAATCTCCCCAAGCGTTAAAAGACAAGTATCAGGCTGTATTTGGCAATACACCTGCCGACCAGGTAATTGTGCACTGCGGGTCGGGCGTTACTGCGTGCCACTTGTTGCTGGCCGCCGACTATGCTGGCCTTGATATTCCAAAACTGTATGTAGGCTCATGGAGCGAGTGGTCCAGGAATAATAAGGAGATGGTGACAGCCGACACTGCCGGGCACTAGCAGCGTAAAATGGATCGGACAGTTTTCTGAAGCCATTCGGCAGCTGTATTTTACGGAACGAACCTAACTTTTATGGAAAAAGAGGAAACCCCCAAATGGCTTGAAGACCTCCAGCAAAGAAGCTGGGAACCGGAAGTGCTGCTTTCGGGTATAGTTCTTTTTGGCATGTTCAAGGTGCCTCCTTTGCTTGATAAGGTGCTGGTTTTTTTTAAGTCGCAGTTCTATAGCACTACAACTGACGTAGACAATCTGGTGGGCATATTCAAGCTTGGTATCTATTGGCTGATACTGGGGCTTATCCTTCATTTGATTTGCCGGGGTGTCTGGGTAGGGATGGTGGGTTTAAGCTATACTTTTCCTAACGGAGTGAGGGTAGAGGAACTTAAGTTTAAAAACCGATTTAAGACCAGAATCGAAAAAATCCCACCTTTTCAGCGGGTCATCATCAATCTGGAAAAGCTCTGCAGTTCTTTATTTTCCCTGTCATTTATGCTCTTCATGAGCATCGTGGGTGCTTATCTTTATTTTTTCACGTTGTTGGTTCTACCCTTTTTCATCGGAGTGATGGTGCAGGGTAGTGTAAATTTCACCAACAGCTTTGTATTTGAGATTTACGTGGTTGTGGTGATGGTTATTGCCATATTGGGTTTAGTTGACTTTCTCACGCTGGGGTTCTTTCGTCGGTTCACCTTGATCAGTAAAGTTTATTGGCCTATCCATGTGGCGATCAGTGCGCTCACGTTGGGTAAGTATTACAGACCCATCTATTTCGCTTTTGTCAGTAACTCCAATAAATGGGTGCTCTTCCTGATCTTGACTTTATTTACTGTCTTGAGTCTATTTGGATTGGATGAGACCACGAGTGATGTCTACGACGGAAGCTCATTTTCACGCTTAAATTTTTGGCATGCCCGGGATCAAAGGCTAAGGGTGTATTCCGGTTACTACGAGGACCAGAATGAAGAACTTTTCTCCTATCAGGCGCAAATCCCCTCTGATATTATCGATGGAAACGTGCTCCGACTATTCATTCCCGCTGGCATAGCGAGGGAAGATTCGATTCGGGCGAATATCAACTATGATTCGCTGGTGGCGGCAAGCAAGGGCTTGACCAGGGATGCACGAGATATGCCTGCTATCCAGAATTTCTACCATATCTATATAGATGATAGCCTGTTGATCAATTACCCACTTTTTTATCACTACCGACTTCGGACCAGCCAACCGGGCTACCTGGCTTATATCGACATCTCTAGCCTGCCTATGGGAATGCACAGGCTGGAGGTCGGTGGGCCACCCTCCATGTACAGGAATCGCTGGGCGTCCATTCCATTTTTCAGAGAACTGGATGCAAGTGAAAGGAAAAGCACTAGTCCCGCCCAGGAAGAAGATGATGGCTATTTTCAGGTGAAACCAGGGCTGCCCAGGTGAAGCCGGCGGATATAGCTATGTTTCCAAAGTAAAGCTGCCTAATATTGCACTATTTATTAGTCTGTAAAGTAACAAAAACTTATCACGAATAATTTTTGGAGATATTTTTGCTATGAGTGATGTATTACTATTACGCTACTCTAACACTTACAACATGAGAAATATTCTGTTTGTTGCTGCATTTTGTCTTTTGAGTCAATTTGCAAATGCCCAGTTCGGGGCCAGCATTCACCAGTCCAACCTTCCTTTTGTGGGGATCAATTACCAATTCAAAGAGAGATTTTTGCCTGAGTTGAGGATTGGAACCGACAATTACTTTGACAACACCAGCCTGGAGCTGACGTTCAACTATATTTTCAAAAAAGATGAGAATGTTGATGTTTACACTGGACTTGGGGCGAGGGTACAGATACTGGATGGCATCGTTGTTCCGCTGGGAATGAATATATATCCTTTCACAAAGGATAATTTTGGCTTTCAAATGGAATTGGCAGCTATTGTCGGAAGCAGCGATCCTCTATTGAGGGGTAGCTGGGGAATCCGGTATCGGTTTGCAAAGGAGTAGACAACGACTTCTTAATCTACCTCCACCAACTTCACTGGCCCTAACAACCCCGACGGCTGCACCTCCCAGCTGCTGGCATCGAACGCCTGATAGTCGATATTCACGAAGTTAATTTCGTGGTACTTGCGCCACTCTATCCCAGCCCTGTCCATGTAGCGAATGCGGTTGGCCATTAGGTTGACTACTTCTATTTCTATGGTATTGTCGCCCTCTTTTAGGTATTTCCCAATCCTCAACTCGTGGGGCACAGCCCAGCTATTACCTGCATACTGCCCGTTCACCCATATTTTGGCGCTTTCCCGCACATCGCCAAGCTGTAGAAGGTAGTCATCCTTTTTTGAAGCCAGGATGAAGTGGGTAGCGTAGGTAGCAGTGCCAGAAAACTGGTCGGCCAGTGAATCTCCCAGGGTTGTCCAGGGCTGGAGTTTGTCCAGGGTTTTGTTGCCGGGCAGGCTGGGGCCGCCAGCTTTGAAGTCAAGTGCCCAAGGGCCATTGAGCGCAACGGTTCCACCGGTTTCGTTGGCATAGCTCCAGTCGGTAGCAGAGCTTTCGTTGCCCACCTTGAGGAAAAGAGACTCGCCAGATTTGATTTGCATGCGGACTTGCGTTAGCCCGTTTTCGGCCTTTGTTTCGGCGTTGCCAGCACGGCCTGTCATAGCATCCAGTATCACAGCTTGCTTAAAAGCTTTGTTAAATGGCACCCATCCATCGAAAGCTTCGGGTCGCTGGTTGACGATAAAATAATAGGTATTGTTGCCATCCACCCTGCGTACAAACTTCAAGCCGAGAGCCGCCAGTCGTTCAGGCTGAATCATGGCAGCTGTTAACGATGCCTGTACGTTACCGGCGGGACTCGTGGTGGTGCCGAGCTCCATCACTAATGAGTCGAGAATTGCCCTTCGCTGCTCCAAATTGTGGAGGCCAGGCACATCTTCCGGCAACCCCTGTAGGATAATAGTTGCTCCTTGCTTTTTAAGTTTAAGCAGGGTTTTCAGTGCTTTGGTTGACATAAAAGTCATTTTGGGAATGACCAGTGCTTTGTATGATGTGCCGTTGGGGCCGGTGCTTAGCTGCCCGTTGGGAACGGCCAGCTTCTCCAGCCAGCTCTCAGAGATATAGTCAACCAGGTAGCCTTTTTCTGTCAGCCTTTTGGCCGTCGCATAAAAGTTGGTCGGGTGCAGCCACTCATCGATATTGTGTACTGTGAACAGGTACTCCAGGCTTTTCTTGCCGGAGAAGTACGCAGCGTCGTCGTAGGGGAAGTAGAGCAGCACGTCGCCATCGGCCTGCCCGGTTTGCAGCACCGACTGACTTCTGTTGATGTAGCCGGTGAGCCCATCGATATGGGGCCACCAGCTGTTGGATGGGGCAAAGTTGGTGGAGGCATAGAAGAGCCACCCAGGCCACTGCACTTCGGCGGGGCTGTAGGTAGTGCCGTGAAAGAACACGTGGTTTACCCCTGCCAGGAAAGCCTGGTCGAGCTCGGGTTTGGTTTGCGAAAGGGGCGTTTTGAAATGCTCGCCCAGCCAGGTGAATGTTTCGGACGACACCAATGGCTTGCCAGCCGCATGGGCTGCCGAGGAAGCAAACTTGAGCATATAAAGATCCGGTGGCAAATGACGGCTGGAGTGGGTGTAGTTCCTGGCGCCGGGAATATCGAACCCGGAATAGCCAAAGGTTTCGCACTCCGGAATGTCAGTAGCGGCGTACACATCCAGCAGGTTGGCGGGGGAGCCATGCGCCTGGTTGCGTGACAAAGCACCGTGGTTGTTGATCCAGTTTTTCCAGGGCTCACTGAAGTTGGCCAGCAACATTTCGCCCATAGTTTGACGGTAGTCGGCCTTGAGCCTGCGAACAGTTGCTGAGCTATCGCTACTGAGGAGGGTGGGCAGGTATGGTTTGAGGTCGTAGCCACGGTTGCGCTCAAAGGCATCGAATAATGTAGGCGTGAAGTTGGCGCCGTACACCTCATAGCTGTCGTTGAAAAAGCTTCGGATATTGGGGCCGGGTGTGCCAAAGGCTTCTCCGAATCGGGCTGTGTAAACGGGGAAAGATTCTTTATTAAGGTGATCCATCACCAGACCGGCGCCTCCCGGGGCGGCTCGTTTCACCATTTGCCCCGTTTTGCCGGCAAAGATGGCATAGAGCTCATAGTTGGCGTCGGGGACCCATTGCAAAAGCCCATTCTCATTCAACGAATCAGTCAGGTCAATGGTTGATTCAGGCCTATAAGCCATTAATGTTGCCAGCTTGGGATGCATGGCTGCCTGCTTCTCATCGTTGACAGTAATTTTCTCTTTCAGTGCTTGCCCTGCTTTCAAGGTATATTGTTGCACAATCATTTTGGAGGCAGCATACTCCGGCGTGATCTGCGGGCCACCGTAGGGCCAGCCTGTGCCCAGGTTCATGTCGACGCCCATGCCCAGGGAGTCAGCCACCCGGATCACAGTTTGCAGTCGATCCATCCAGTCTTTGGAGAGGTAGTCGATGTACTGCTCTTCAAAACCCATAGCACCATAGATGGGGGTGATTTCTACGCCGCCCAGCCCGGCCTCGTGGTAGGCGATCAGCTGCTTTCTGATATTGGCATCGTCCACAGCGTTGCCCATCCACCACCAGCGTGTCCATGGTTTGGTGGTGAGGGACTCAGCTGGCCAGTCTTGCTGAGGTGTGGTTTGGCAGGAGAGGAGGAGAGCAAAGGGTAATAGGATGAGCAGGTAGCGCATAAGGGATTGTATATTAGAACAGGGGGATGAATATAATTGATTTTTTTGAGGAGACGGAAATGAACAGCCAGGACATGCTGTCATTAGGGCAGATCACAAATTCAACTTTTGAATCGAATCGGGATTTTATGTCTGGCGGCGCTCCGGGACTGCCGTCACGCAGTTGAGTTTGCATCCATACAACGATTGATTCGTTCGAAAACCCGTCAAAAATTGCGGTAATAACTCCTGATCTTGCTAATGGCCTGATCATAAAGCGGTGCCGTAAATTCCTCGAACATAAACTGAGGGCTGGGTGCGGAAGCCTCGACTGTATTCACCATTTTGAGTTGCTCCTCGGTGAGTGCACGTTCGTCGCCATTGAAGGAGGCCCAGCAAATCGACCAGGTGTACTCACTTGGAAACTTCTCCTGCGTGATTACTTTATTCAGGCTGTTGTCGAACACCTTAAAATCCAACACACCATTCCCTGTAATGGCCTTTTCGTTGGTGGTAAGTTTGGCCTTCACCGTGCCATAAATTTTCACGTTGTCTTTAGTGGCAATCACCACACTGTCCCGGCTAACATCGGTGGTTGTTTTGTTGCTGTACACGTTGCCCAGATTGAAGCGGTCAAACTCCATGGTGATAATGTGATGCACATAATCCAACTTCTCGGCATTTGCTTCGCCTGGAGTGTAAAACCGCACATATTGATTGATCACGGTGTTGTGCAGGTATTCATTGATTTTGTTGACAAAGAACTCGTGCTTGATATTGAACATTCTTGAAGGAGATGGTATGGGCTCCACTACCACACGGAGCGTAGCATAGTACAGGGCCTCTCCGAGCTTCTCTTCCACGTCTTTGAATCTGGGCGCTAGCGCCTGAGCGGCCATAAAATGCTGATGTGCTTCAATGGCTTTGGTGCGTTGTTCTTTCCGCTTTAGCGCTTCAACTCCAAGGTTATAGTGCACCTCTGCGGCATTTCTCTTTGCTTCGGTCAGCTGAGCATCGTAGCGGGCCGGGTTGGGCACTACCGCCCTGCAGCCAGGGCATCTCTGGATTTCGTCAGCTAAAAAATTGATGTATTGATAATCTCTCGCAACCGACTCCCACTTCATAATATCGTTGGAAGCTTTCGCTTTTTTGATATTTCCCAAGTGAGACTCCAGTGCATACTTGTAGGCTTTTTCGAGCGTCGCTTTGGCCTTTTTCTGCCCGTCGTTGGACCGGAGCCGGTTGATCGCCTGCGACACTGCCCTTTCGTAGTCACCCTTTTGGAGCGCTTTTTTCCCACTGGCACAGCCTGAGAGCATGGCAACAGCGCCTAAAATAATGAACAGGTGATAATATTTTTTCATGGTTGGTTGGCTTTGGTGCTAAGATAGGGATACCAGAAATAATGCCAACAAAAACCTGTTGCCAGTTAGGAGCTTATCTCCCGGGCGTGTAGTGTCTTCCTCAATGCTATTAAGTTAAGAGCATTTTACCCTAAGCCGGGCACCCCTCAATCCTTAAAGGGCCTGCTATAGTAATCGATGCGCCCTTTAGGGGTGCCCGGTTTAGGGTTCGGGGTAAAAATAGAATTGTGATTCGGAACCTCTTAACTTAATAGAATTAGCCTCTCCCTCAAAGGACTTTATCGTTATTTATTTTGAAGGCCTTTTCAACCCGCCTTCACCTCGGTCGACCGTTCTTCCATTCTTTAAAAGACCGACGTGAAAATGCCGTGCGATCTTGCTTATTTCGCTGGTGAAATCCGTTCTTAAAACTCCTCATGAAATAGCCATAAGGAATACCCTACCCATCGGAATGAATAATCTGTCAACAGACTAAGATCTATTCCTTAATGGTACAGGCTATTCCATCTGGCCGCTAAAAAGTAAATTTTATACAGATGAAATCTCCATGAGCGACTTTAGCACACCCGAACGAAAATGAATATTGAGTAACTTTCAAGGGTTATCGAAACCCTTGAAAGTTATATGGAAACGGGAGAAGTAGCTTTTGAACAAATAGTGAAGGTCGGCTGTGGCCTTGACGTACATCAGGCGGTGATCGTAGCGACGATCAGCAAAGGGCAGAATGACTACCAGACCAGGGAGTTTGAAGCCTACACAAGTTCTTTGACAGAGTTAAGAGATTGGTGTAAAAGCCAGGGAGTTACCCATGTGGCAATGGAAAGCACAGGCGTTTACTGGAAGCCAGTATTTAATATACTGGAAGAGGACTTTGAAATTATTCTGGTCAACGCCCGCCACGTGAAGAATGTACCAGGGCACAAAACAGACAAACGTGACAGCAGATGGATCAGCAAGTTGCTGTTGGCTGGCTTGTTAAGAGGAAGTTTTATTCCTCCAAGAGACATTAGAGAGTTGCGGGATCTTGTCAGGTACAAAAAGCGCCAAGTAGAACATGTAGCCAGCGAGAAGAACAGATTGATAAGGATACTGGAAGATGCCAATATCAAACTCAGCACTGTACTTACCGAAGTTCATGGTGCCACTGGTAGTAAAATCATCAATGATATCATTGATGGTAAGACCAATGTGGATGATTTAATGAAGCACATTCACGGGAAGGTAAAGGCCAACCGAGAAGACATCCGTAAAGCCCTTGAGGGAAAATTAACAGCCCATCATCGTTTTATGCTCAATATTATCAGGAAGAGCATTGAGGAAAAAGAAGGGATCATTGGAGAACTGGAGCAACATATAGACCGATCCACTGCTCAGTATGCTGTAGAAATAGACTTGCTGCAAACCATCGATGGGGTGGGAAAAGACAGCGCCATCAGCATTATCAGTGAGATTGGTGTAGACATGAATCAGTTCCCTAACGAGCATCACTTGAGTAGTTGGGCAGGGCTGAGCCCGGGGAACAACGAGAGTGCGGGTAAAAAAAAAGCACAAGGACAGTTAAGGGAAACCGCTACCTGAAGTCTCTTTTGGTGGAATGTGGTTGGGGGGCGACAAGAAAGAAAGACGGCTACCTGAAGCGCAAATATCAAAGTTTAATTGCACGCAGAGGCAAAAAGAAAGCGCTGGTAGCAGTTGGTCATAAGATTATTATCGCCGCCTACCATGTTCTAAAAAACAAAGAGGCCTACAAGGAACCGCTATTGCACGACAGTGCTGAACGAAACAAGAAGCAGATCAAAAGACACTTAGCCAAACTAAAAGAGCTAGGCTACGATTTGGTTTCTGCCGCTTAAAGAACTTTAAAAGGCCGGTCTGTTACTGGAGCGTCTTCAATGACAGCCTGTAGATGAAATTGGTCTAACAAACAGGTTAAGCACCCAACGATGTAGCCAATCCCGATTTATCGGGAAGGAGCACGAACATGAAAATTTACTCTCTTAACCTTGTTATGGATACTTTACTACTTGATCGAAACAAAATTATATACACATGAAATCAGCCAGTACCATTTCGTTTTTGCATTTTTTTATCGCCTGTGTTTTTGTTGTTGGTTGTGGTGGCGAAACAGACGAGCCTGATCCGGTGGAGGAGGTGCATCCGACACTTCTTTTGAGTGAAAGAGACATAAACATCCTCATGGAAGATTCCACGCTGCTTCGATACACAATTTTGCCAGATACTATCACAATTGATGACCTGAAATGGACGTCGTCGGATGAAGAAGTGGCCACTGTATCGGCTACTGGCTTGCTAAGAGCTTTATCGATAGGCACAGCCACCATCAAGCTCAGTAGTGAGAGCGAAGAAGTGGAGGCTACACTAACGGTAAATGTGCTGCCTATTCCATTGTCATCAGTCGAGATTGCTGGTGGGGACTCAGTGGTAGTTGCCTTTGTCAACACAGAGGAATCATTGGATTTAGCTTTTTTGCCGGAAAATGCCACAGACAAAAGCATACAGTGGAGATCTTCGAATACCAATGTGCTAAGCGTGGATCCCACTGGAAAGGCGTTGGCCAAAACCCTGGGCTATGTGTTTGTGGAGGCTTACCGGGAAAACGACCCCTGGATTTATGATGCAGTGACCGTTATTCCAGCCGAAGAAGGCCAGCTGGTGGCCGCCAGCTTTGTGAACGTGGTGACATTTGCAGGTAAATACCAATACAAGGTGTTTCTAGGGAGTATCGATGTGCCTGTAACGACAGGGAAGATCACTCTGTACAGTACAAACGGCTTTACTTTTACTATCGAAGCGGAAATTGCTGCCACCACAGAAGCAATAGATATTGCCGCCAATCATGCCGCTCAAATAGCCACCCTTGAAGTAACCGAGGCAGAATTTAATGACCTCTCACTCGGAGCGCTGGTGAGTGTAGAAATATCACTTAACGGGGTCGACTATCACGTAATGGTGAATGGCAACAGTGTGATAAGGGTGGTAGAAAAATAGCGGGCCATTGCTGAAGTTAACAATGGCCGCCTTTCGTTTTCGTATGAAAACCCCACGTCGCTGAATCTTTCAGTCCGTCCGGTCTACTCGCTCCTTAATGTTCTGGCCGGATTTGTCTTCAGCGACTTTAGTGCATAGCTGCCCAGCACCACCCAGGAAGTAACCATCACGATGCCAGCCGCCAGCAAGTAGGCGAATGGCCCAAGGTTGATTCGGAAGGCGAATCCCTCAAGCCAGTCGTTCATTACATAGTAGTTGAGGGGCACCGCAATGAGCAAACTTGCGAGGAATAGAAGTGTTGTTTGTTTTAGGAGGATCATGAGTAATTGTTGTACAGAAGCGCCTAATACTTTTCTGATGGCCATTTCTTTCATCCGCTGTGCCACAGTGAAGCTTGCCAGACCAAGAATACCCAGCACGGCCACCAGGATGGCCATAAAAGTAGCATAGAGTGTCATCGAGCCTATGCGTTCTTCTGTCTCGTAGAGGTTTTGGAACTGCTGATCGACAAAAGTGTAGTCAATCGGGTGATTGGCGTCAAAGCCTTTCCAGGCGCTCTCAATTTGAGCCATGGTTTCGCTAAGACCGGCCGCATTGAGGCGTACCAGCAGCATGTTGTAGCGGTTGCTGTTTCTGCCCCGGAAAACGTGGATGACAGGCTCGACTGCATTGGCCAATGACCTGAAGTTGAAATCTTTTACTACGCCAATCACCTCAAATCCTTCGTCAGAGTCGGGGAACATGAGCTTATGGCCTTCTACCGAAGCCCAGCCCAGCTGTTTCATAGCCGCCTGGTTGATGACCGACTTGCGTTGGTCGGAGCGCATGTCGATGTCAAAATCTCTGCCTTGCACAAAGTCAATGTCCATGGTGGCGAAATACTTGTCGTCGACACTCACAAACCGCCAGTCGAGGGGAGCCCTGTCTCTGGCATCTTCCGATTGCACCAATACAAAACTCCCGCTGTACCTGCCTGGTGCGGAGTTGGAAGCACTCACCGATTTCACGCCAGGCACTGCTTCGAGCGAATTCCGGAAAGCGGCCCATCGCTGTTCGTTTTCTTCACCTTCACCTGACCGTGCATTGATGATCAGTACATTGTCGGGATCGAAATTCATGTCTGCCGTCTTCATGAAGTTGATTTGCTGATACATGATCAGTACAGCGCTGACAAGCATCACGGCAATTGCGAATTGGCAGGTGACAAGAATATTTTTTGGGTCAAAGCCGCTCCTCTTTAGAGAGGTGCTGCCGTGCATCACTTCTCCGGCCTTCAACTTGGAAAGGGTGAGCGTAGGATAAATGCCGGCTACCAATCCCAGGCCGATAATGCCTGCCAGGAGGCTGACCAAGGGCATGGGCTCAAACAGAAATGCGAGTGACATTTGCTGTCCAAAAAGGTCAATGAAGTAGGGTAGCAGAATAAAAGCCAATGCTATGCCCAGGATACTACCGACGGCAAAAAGAAACGTAGTTTCTCCGGTAAACTGGAGAACCAGGTCTTTGCCCCCGGCGCCAAACGTTTTGCGCACTGCTACCTCTTTGAACCTGCCAAGCGACTGGGCAGCGTTGAGATTCGCAAAGTTGAAAAAGGCAATCAGCAGTAGCCCGAAAGAGATATATTCCAGAAAATAGCCGTACTGCTGCTGTCCCGTGTTGAAGTCGTAATAGTCGGCCAGAGGCATCAGCTCCAGGGTACCCCGCTCAGAGGGGGTGACAAATTTCTCCACTAGTTGGGGGAATTGTGTCTTCAGGGTAGCTGGGTCTTTTCCGTTTTCCAGCTGAAGGAAGCTGAGAACAAACGACGATACCCACCCGTAATCTCCGTCTGCAATCCACTGCTGCCGTCTCGACTCCATGTTTACCAGCATGTTGAAGTTGAAGCTGGAGTTGAAGGGGAATTCTCCAAAAACGCCCGTTACCTCATAACTTACTGGTGTAGCAAGCTGCAGCTCTATAGTTTTACCGATCGGGTCGGCATCACCAAAGAGTCGTTCCGCCATGTTTTGACTTATTACGACCGATCTTGGGTTGGCGAAAACCTGTGCCTTATGCCCACGCACCAAAGGAAAAGAAAACATTTTGAACATGCCTTGCTCGCCGAAGGCCATTCTTTCGCTGAAATCCTGCCCATTGTACCTGATTGTCGTTTGCCCACCAAAAATAATTCGTGAGATGTTTTTGACGCCGGGAATAGCTTTTTGTACTTCTTCGGCCAGGGGTGGCCATGTATCGCTCACGTCAATTTGCCCTCCTTCAGGCGTGGGCCTGGTACGATACAAAAAGTAAATGTCGTCAGCATTTTCGTGAAACTGGTCATAGGTGATGATGTCGTAAGCATAAACACCCAGCAGCAGGCTTACAGCCACACCCAGGGTAAGACCGAGCACATTGATGGAAGCAATGAACTTTCTGTGTCGGATGTTGCGCAGCGCAATGAGGAAATAACTGCCCAGCAGTGGCCAGTAGGAGCCGTTGTACCTGAATTGTACTGAATGCTCTTCTTCGTTGATGTCGGCAGGAGTGCCCAGCTCTTCAATGGCTTTTTTGCAGGCGTCTTCTGCAGAGCAGCCCTGCGTTTGCAGTCGCTCAATACTTTGTCGCAGGTGATCTTCCAATTCGGCGATCACGCCATCTTCCAGGTTCTTTTGCTTTCTGAGTTGTTGGCGCCATTGAATGATGTGGCGTTCGATGAGTTGTTGATTATCCATGTGAAGTTTTTGAGTTGAGTGACCAAAGCTTCTGGAGTACATGGTGCATAGCCAGCCAGTGTTCCTGTTCCTGATGAATGGCCGCCTTGCCAAGCTCAGTAATGGCGTAGTACTTGCGGTGACGTCCATTGTCCGACTGGTTCCACTGCGAGGTGACCAGCCCCTCTTTCTCCAGCCTGTGGAGAACAGGGTACAGCATGCCGTCGGCCCATTCCAGTTGTCCGCCCGAGAGGGTTTTGATTTGTTGGATAATGTCATACCCGTAGTTGGGACCCTGCTGTAGGATACCGAGGATGAGAGGTTTGGAGGAAGCAGCAATCAATGATTTGGAAAAATCCATATACTTAAGAAGTCTTTATACATAGATAATCAATGTATAACGAAAACGCAAATCAGACCTGGTGAAAAAGTCCGTTAGCAGCTACTTCATGAATGGCTTGATTAGTAACTGGCTGGTAGTGGGGAGTGCCTGCACGAGAACGGGTTAGGCGATGGTCCAGGCACTGAGCGCCTCATCAATCGCCTGTAGCAGCTCATCTGCATTTATCTGCGTGAAGCACATGGGTGGCTTGATCTTTAGTGTATTGTCGAAAGGCCCGTCGGTGCCAATGAGGATGTTCTGCTCCTTGAGTTTGTTTTTCACAAAAGCCGCCAGTTCGGTGAAGGGTTCTTTTTTAGTTTTGTCTTTCACCAATTCCAGCCCCAGAAACAGGCCCTGCCCCCGGGCATTGCCTGCCCATTCGTATTTCTTGGTCAGGTTCTCAAAGCCGTTGAGGAGATAGGTGCCCAGTTTTTGTGCATGTTCAGGCAGTTGTTCTTCTTCCAGCACGTCGAGCACAGCATGGGCTATGGCGCACGACACTGGGTTGCCACCGAAGGAACTGAAGAACTCCATTCCTGTTTCGAAGGATGCAGCGATTTCCTCAGTCGTAACAACAGCCCCCATCGGGTGGCCATTGGCAATGGGCTTGCCAAGGATCACAATGTCGGGAACCACTTCCTGCATTTCGAAACCCCAGAAATAAGTACCGAGTCGGCCAAAGCCAGTTTGCACCTCATCGTTGATGCATACACCTCCATTGGCCCGCATATAGGTGTACACTTCTTTCAGGTAGCCTTTGGCCAGCGGCACTTGTCCACCGCAGCCAACGATAGGTTCAGAAATAAAAGTGCCGATGTCGAGGTTACTTGCTTTTATTCTGGCGATCAAATCGGCAGCATATTGCTTGCCTGCCGTACCGTCGTTCTGGGTGTACTGGCCTTTGTAGGTGTCGGGAAGGGTTGCTTCCAGAATGTGCTCTGCTTTGCCCTGGCCGCCTTTGCGGTTGTATTTATAATGACTGATGTCGATCACCTGCCGGGTGTTGCCATGGTAGCCGTGCTCCATTACCACAATGCCCTTTTTGCGGGAGTGCGTTTGGGCCAGCCGCAGGGCCAGGTCGCTGGCTGCACTGCCGGAATTAACAAAAAAGACTTTGGATAGCTTAGCCGGAAACTTGCTCAGCAGCTTCTCTGCATAGTTGTTGTACACCTCGCTCAGGTAGCGGGTATTGGTGTTGAGCCGGGCCATTTGTTGCTGACCAGCCTGCACCACTCTGGGGTGGCAGTGCCCTACGTGCGGAATATTGTTATAAGCATCGAGGTAGGTGTTGCCCAGGTCGTCGTGCATGTACTGAAAGGCGGCACTCACCATGTGGACGGGCTTGTCGAAGCTGATGGACAATGCCTTACTAGCTACTTTAAGCCTTTTGCTCAGCAGCTCATTGGTGTTGTCGGTAATAGTCGGAGGCAAGCCAATAGCTGTGCGAAACTCGTGACTGACCCGTCTGGGATTCATTCGAACCCATTTTTCCAGCAGCTCCCAGGCTGGTTTTTCGCTAATAGTAATGTAGTCGCTGTCGGGCTTCAGGGTTTTTGTGAAAGCCGATTTGCTCACACTCACCGCCAGGCGGGTGCCGATGAGGTAAAACAGCAGATCAATTTCTTTCTCATCCAAGGGCAGCACCTCATGGTAGCCGGTCAGCACCGGGATGGCCCATTCCAGCGGTTCTTCTTTCTCAAACATCACGTAGGTAAGCGCTATGGCCAGCTCGTTGACGAGAGGACTGTAGCACATGTCGCCAAAGTCGATCAGGCCAGTGACTTTGTCGCCATTCACCAGCAGGTTCCAATCGTTGGCGTCTCCGTGGAGGATTGTTTTCGGAAGTTTTAGCAGCAAGGGGTCGGCGACTTCTTTTTGTTGCATGAAAAAGTACTCAACCCATTTGCGTTTTTTTGAATCTTCGATGTGGGAGACATGCTGAAGGTTGCGTACGTATAGTTTCAAATCCCAATCGAAGTCTTTGGCGGCAACGGCTGAGTAGTATTGCCCTGTTAGGGCTTTGTCCATTTTGCCAAGAAGTTGGCCCAATGAGTAATGGAGGGCAGTGCTTGGGGTTGACTCGGCAAAGAAGGATCCTTCAAGAAAGGTGAGCAGACGCAGGAAGATGGTTTCACCTCCGTTGGTTTGGATGATGGTGACTAGCTCCTGCCGGACATTGGCGATGGGGTTGGAGAAGTAGCCCGGCAGCTTGTTGTTGAGCAGCAATAGAATTTTATTCTCGGCTTCCAGCAGTTCTTCAAGGCCAGGCTCGTCCTGATAAATTTTGAGTAGGAAGGTGCCCTTGTCTGTTATGACTTTGAAGTTGGTGCTGTCGTAGCCTTCGAGGCTTTTGAAGTTGGTGCAGGCGAGGTGGTAGTGTTCCTTGATCAATAAAAGAACGTCAAACTTATCGGTCATCAGGTATGATTTGTGCTTTTGTCCTCAAGCCGGACGGGCTGTTACTTTTCCTAGGATGAAAAGTAACCAAAAATCATCGAAAAATTAACGCACGGGCCATTTGTCCCGCACCCCTCCACCATTTTTCTCCCGCCCGCCGTGTCGGGGGCAATTAAGATCGAGAGCTTTATTTGGGAGGAGGCTTCACCTTTTTAGATTTAGAGATTTGGGGGTATTTGTCGTGCCCACAGCCGTAGCTGGTGGCACGACAAATTTAGTAAATGGCCTAGTCAATCACCTGATGTACCTTCAGCCAGTCGGCCAGCCTATCGGCCCAGGAATTGAATACTTCGTTTTTAGTGTTCACCATCCCTAACCCGTGAGCGCCTTTTTCATAAATATGCATTTCGGCAGGCACTCCTGCTTTCTTCAGGGCCAGGTAGAAGTAAAGGCTGTTTTCTACGGGCACGGCCGAGTCTTCGGTTGTGTGTACCAGAAAAGTAGGCGGAGTGAGGTTGGTTACCTGTTTTTCGTTCGACATCAAGGTTTGCTCTGCCTTGTTGGGCGTGTCGCCCAGCAGGTTGAACATAGAGCCCCGGTGAGTGAAGCTATCGTCCATATTGATTACCGGATAGCCGAGCACCATGTAGTTCGGTCTGGAACTGACTTTTTCGACAGGGTCTTTGCTGCTTTTGTCACCATCAGTGAAATGTGTGCCAAGACTGGACGCCAGGTGCCCACCGGCGGAGAAGCCCATGATACCTACCTTGTTGGGGTCGAGCCCCCACTTACCAGCATTGGCTCTTACCGTTCTTAGTGCTCTTTCTGCATCCATCAGGGGCACCGGGTGGGTGTAGCCACTTTTGTGAAAACCCAGGCGGTAGTAGAGCACATAGGCAGTTACGCCACGGTCGTTGTACCATTTGGCCACCTGCTTGCCTTCGTGGTCGTCGGCCAGATGCCCGTAGCCGCCGCCGGGGCAGATAACAACTGCGGATTTCTGTGCGTTTTTGGTAGCAGGATTGTAAGCCATCATGTAGGGCTGATCGGCATCTTCTTTGCTTTTGGCCATGGGGGCACCGTCAGGCCAGAGGTATATTTTTTCCTGAGCGAAGCTGTTCATCGATATGCAAATGATTCCGAGTAAGAGTAGGTATTTCATCTTTATAAAATTTGTTTTTCAGCGGTTAGATGGAATAGCCTGTACCATTACGGAATAGATCTTAGTCTGCTGACAGGTTATTCATTCCGTTGGGTAAGGTATTCCTTATGGCTATTTCATGTTTCTTTTTTTTGAAAAGGAAATTACAGCCAAGCGGCGAAATACCAAGAATCAAAAGACAAAAATCAAATAAAACTCAAAAGGGGAAGGTTGAAATTTTGAAAGGCAGTTGCTGCCGAACGGTGATTGCGAGGTCATTATGCAGTTCTTTCCCAGGTCAATGGCTAATGGCCCGTGGCAATCTGTTTATAAGGAGTAAAATTCTAATAAACAGATTGCTCCCGCACTCATCAAGTTGTTCCGCAATTGGAATGAGAACCAGTACTTCCCACCAGGCATTGGCCAAGCGAAATCTTATTCTACTTCTACGTTTATTTTCCTTCGAATCTGAACCTTGTTTGGGCTTTGCCTTTCGTGTTTGTTTTTTGCGGGGTCTGGTTTATTTTTTCTCTGCTACAAACTCCAGCGACACCGAATTCAGGCAGTACCTCAGTCCGGTTGGCTTGGGTCCATCAGGAAATACGTGACCAAGGTGACCGCCACAGCGGGCACATAGTACTTCGTCTCTCACCATGCCGAGCGATTTATCGGTTCCGACGAGGATGTTCTTTTTTTCAAGCGGCTGGTAGAAACTTGGCCATCCGGTGCCAGACTCAAATTTGGTTTGTGAACTGAATAGTGGCAACCCACATGCGGCACAATTGTATTGTCCTTTATCGTGGTTGTCCCAGTATTTGCCAGTGAAAGCCCTTTCAGTTCCCTTTTCTCTCAGCACATAGTATTGGTCGGCTGTTAGCTTTTCTTTCCATTGCGCTTCTGTTAGCTTAAACTCTCCTGTGCCCGTATTGGCCGCAACTTCTTTCTGTCCCTGTGCCTGGCAGCTGGTAACGAACGCCAACAAGGCAAGACCAGTCATTTTTATCAATAAGTTCTTCATGGCTTTCTTTTTTGGTATAACTACGAAGTTAACAACATTGTTGGTTTGCCAGGTTCGCTTTATTTGAGCGAAACGTCACGAAGAAGACCGAATACACGCACGAGCAAACAACAAGGCTCAAAAACAAAAAGGCAAATTAACATCAAATACAAAGCTCCAGACTTAGGCCTACTGCCAAATTACCGATCGGTGGAGTTGCCCTTCAATTTCGAATTTGGAACTTCTTTGTTTTTTTCCTTTTGCTATTTGTTTTTTTACCCAGCTATTCGTTCCTCAGCGTGCTCACCGGATTCGAATAAGCTGCTTTGATCGCCTGATAGCTAATGGTCAGGCCGACGATCAAAAGCGTCAAGCCACCTGCCAGCAGGAAGCTTCCCGGCCCGATATTGATGCGAAAGCTAAAGTCGCTAAGCCACCCATCCATAAAGTAGTAAACCACGGGCACGGCAATCAACAGCGAAAGCAAAACAAGCAGAGCAAATCCTTTGGACAGTAGCAAGATGATGTTGCCAATGGTGGCACCCAGCACCTTACGTATGCTGATTTCCTTCATTTTCTGCTGTGCCAGAAACATGATCAGGCCATACGAGCCCAGGCAGGAAATAAGAATGGCAATGCCTGCAAAGTAGCCTACGATTTTCCCTAGTCGCTCTTCATTTCGGTATGAAGATGCGAGCGTTTCATCCAGAAAGGAATATTCAAACGCCTTTTCGGGGAAGTGCCTGGTCCAAATCTCTTCTATGCCGGCAATGGTGGCAGGCAGGTTTTGCTGATGAACTTTAATTGAGAACATGGTGAAGTTGGCCACCGATACCCGAAACACTAATGGCCCTATGGGCTGCTGCAAAGTCATGAAATGGAAGTCTTTGATTACTCCAACCACCTGGCAGTCATTTCCTTCTACTGTGAATTTTTTGCCAATGGCCTCTTCATTAGAGCCAAAGCCGTAGTCTTTCACGGCTGACTCATTAACGAGCACTGCGTTGAGGTGGTCAGTTCCAAACGACTTATCAAAGGCCCTGCCGGTAACAACGTTCAGACCATATGTATCAATAAAGTCATAGTCTACCGAGAGCACAGGCGCTATGATATTTTCTTCTCTTGTATGTCCATCGGGAACAACAGGCCGATAAACAGATCCCAAGCCTAGTGGATTATCGGAAAGGGTGGACGCCAACACATTGGGGCTCCTCATCATTTCGTCTTCGAAGGTGTTCATTCGTTGCCTCATGTCGCCTTCAACGCCTCCAAAAGCATTATTGAAATTATTGCTAAAGAGCGGCACGTTAATAATGAAGTCTTTTTCAAAACCCATAGGTCGATTGCGCATGAAGTTGACTTGTTGGTATACTATGATACCACCTGAGATCAGTATGATGGAAACGGTGAACTGAACAATTACAAGGACCTTACGAAACGAAAGACCCGCTTTTCCTTTATTTGAAAGAATACCTTTAAGCGAGTTGGCCGGATCGATTTTAGTTACAAAGAATGCGGGGTACAGTCCGGCAGCGATGGCTGTTGTGACCACCAGAGCAAGAAACATCAGTGCATTGGATGCAGTGATGAAGTCACCAAATAACAGCTCTTTGTCGGTAAGTGTATTCAGGGCAGGCAGCAGGTAAAATGAGAGCCCACAAGCAATGAAAGCTGCTACCAGACTTACCACAAGCGATTCACCCAGAAATTGTATGACTAGCTGGGTTTTCCAGGCACCCAATACCTTACGCATGCCAATCTCTTTTGTCCGTTGCAGCGACTTGGCAGTGGACAGGTTGATAAAGTTGATGCAGGCAATGAGCAGCGTCAAAATGGCAATGGCTGAGAAAATATATACAAAAGTGATGCTGGACACTGGTTCGGGGTCTGCAGCAAGATTGGCATACAGGCGGGTGTCCGACATGGGAAAGAACGACCACTTCTGACCCAATTTGAGGTTTTCAGGAACAAACTTGTCATAGAAAGCTTCGAACCGTGCATTGGCCGTTTCCGCTGACTCCCCTTCTTTCAGCAGTGCGTAGGTGTATAGGTGTGAGGCTACCCAATTTTGGTTGAGTCGTTGCTTCAGCTCCTGGCCGTTGCCCTGTTCTATGTCAAATAGGTTGTCGAACGGAGCGATCATACTGAAATGAACATGAGAAGCGCTGGGAAAGTCTTTTATTATCCCCGTTACATTGAAAGGGTGATTGCCTGCCAGATAAATGGTTTTACCGATGGCGTTTTCATTTCCAAAATACTTCTCAGCTACTTCATCGGTTAGCACAACAGAAAAGGGATTTCTGAGCATTGATGCGGGGTCGCCAGCCACGTACTCAAAAGTGAAAATGTCCTGAATAGAGCTATCTGCGAAGAAAATCCTGCCTTCTTCGAATTGCTTTTTATTACCAGCCTGATCTACGATTTCGACACTGGCGTCCCTGTTGTACATTCTTGCCGCTTTTTCCACTTCGGGAAAAAATGAGACAAGATTCGGAGCAATAGGCAAAGGACTTCGTGCGAGATTGAATCCATTGATTTCGTATTTGAGTCTGTAAATACGCTCACTCTTGGTGTGAAACTTGTCATAGCTCAACTCGTCTTGCACATAGATGAAAAGCAGCAGGCAGCAGGTGAGGCCGATAGACAGGCCAAGAATATTGATGAGAGAATAGGCTTTGTGACGCAGAAGATTCCTTATCGCCACTTTGAAGTAGTTCTTAAGCATGTCCTTTGAATTTTGAGTTACTGTATGAGCGAATTAATGTGAAAAAGGTTGCTTTTATTACGCTAATGGTGGAAATCAATTTCCTTGTGTCACTATTTTTATATCGGTTGACGGCAGTGGCGGCCAGGATTACTCCAAAATAGAAAACAAATGCCAATACACAGAGTGCTTACTGATAAAGAATTGAGCCGCAGGGAGTTTGTGCGAACATCTGGCTTGCTGGGCCTCATGGTGTATGGCGGTGGAGTACTGGTGGGCTGCAAACAAGAAAGTTATACGCCTTTCGAAACAATTATCGAAAATGATATCATGGTAGACATGCGGGATGGGGTACGACTTGCCACCGACGTTTACTTTCCAGCAAAAAGCAATAAAAGAATCGGCAAGGCTTTTCCGGTTATTTTGGAGCGAACTCCTTACGGCAAGCACCTGCCAGTCGTTTCTGAAGTGACAGCGGCAGACACTACAACCTATAAGGACAGGGCCGAGGTGGCAGCATTCTTTGTCAGCGAAGGCTACATCGTGGTCTATCAGGATTGCCGTGGCCGCTACAATTCGGAAGGTGAGTATGTCAAATACCTGTCCGATCCGAATGATGGCTTTGATACCTGCGAGTGGATTTTGAAACAGCCTTGGTGTAACGGGAAGATCGGAACAATGGGTTTGTCGTATGCTGCCCATAATCAGGCATCTCTGGCAAGTGCCGGAGCTCCGGGGGTAGTGGCGATGTGGCTCGACTCGGGCGGCTTCTCCAACAGCTATCAGGGCGGCATTCGGCAGGGAGGAGCTTTTGAGCTCAAGCAGGTCACCTGGGCGATTAGAAATGGCCCGAAAGACCCGGAAGCATTGAAAGATCCGGTAGTGCAGGCGATTTTTAAAAACATGGACGTGAAAGGCTGGTTCAAAAAAATGCCCTGGCAGCCTGGCAACTCTCCTCTTACCGCCGTGCCCGAATACGAGGACTATGTGTTTGAACAGTGGCGGCATGGCGACTTCGACGACTACTGGAAGCAGCCCGGCATTTATGCGCAGGGATATTATGATAAATTCCCGAACGCAGCTCAGGTTCACATGAGCGGCTGGTACGATCCCTATCCCCGAACGGCTATTGATAACTATCTGGGCATGAAGAAGCTCGGCAAGGGGCCTTTGAAACTCATCATTGGGCCGTGGATGCATGGCAGGAGGTCTTTCACCTACGCTGGCGATGTTGATTTTGGCAGCCAGGCTACTTTGGATGCAAACCTGTCACCCGACTACCTCACCGCCAGGCTGCGTTGGTTTGATCAATGGATGAAAGGAAACAATAACGGCACCAAAGAGGAGCCAGAGGTAGCGGTATTTGTGATGGGAGGGGGCAGCGGAAGGAAGAACGCTGAGGGAAGGCTTGACCATGGTGGGAAGTGGAGGTTTGCTAAGCAATGGCCAATACCTGAAGCGCAGGAGTTGAAACTTTATTTAAATAGCAGGGGAGGATTGGAAAGTGACCTGGCCGCAGATAATAGGCCTCTTTCCTTTACATATGACCCCGACCATCCCGTGCCGAGCGTAGGTGGAAACATTACGTCGGGTGCCCCCATTATGGAGGGTGGTGCCTTTGACCAGGTGGAGAGTGAGAGGTTTTTTGGTTCAGAAAGTGAAGGCAGAAAGCTGTCGGACCGGTCGGACGTGCTCAGTTTTCAAACAGAGTCATTGGAGCGGGACATCGAGGTAACGGGACATATACTCGCCAATCTTTGGGTATCGTCCAACTGTGTGGATACGGATTTCACCATGAAGCTCGTCGATGTGTATCCGCCGTCCGAAGACTATCCAAACGGCTTTGCGATGAATATTACCGACGGAATTTTACGATGCAGGTACAGAGATTCATGGGAAAGGCCGACGCTTATGACGCCGGGGGAGGTATATCCCATTACCATAGAACCATTTCCCAGTAGCAACCTCTTCAGAAAGGGACATAGAGTGAGACTGGATATATCGAGCAGTAATTTCCCGCATTTTGACCTCAACTTCAACACAGGCGAGCCCGAAGGGATGGCTACCACTAAGAAAGTGGCTGCAAACACTGTTTATATGACCCCGGAACAGCCTTCGCACATTGTGCTGCCTGTTATTCCGTTTGGAGACTGATGCAGCTTTTGCATAAATTGTTCGTCATTTTGATATGAATTTCCGTATACTCAACCATTCAAAATAAAAGGACTAATAATGATCAAACTGCAAAACATCGACAAGTACGTCGATTCTAAATTTCAGAGGGTATTTATACTTAAAGGGATTGACCTGGAGGTAAAGCAAGGAGAATTTGTCAGCATCATGGGACCGTCAGGCTCCGGCAAATCTACCGTCTTGAACATCATCGGTATGCTCGACAAGCCAAACGCTGGCGAGTACTATTTCCTTGATGAGCCTGTTCATAAATTCAGTGAGCGAAAGACCTCTGAGCTACATAAAAACCATATTGGGTTTGTTTTTCAGGCGTATCATCTGATTGATGAGCTGACTGTGTATGAAAACATTGAAACGCCCTTGTTGTACCGTGGAGTAAAGGGTAAGGAGCGCTCCAGCATGGTGGCAGAAATGCTCGACCGTTTTTCGATGGTGGCAAAAAAGGATCTCTTCCCTGAGCAGCTTTCAGGTGGGCAGCAGCAGTTGGTAGGTATTGCCAGGGCTATTGTGGGGGAACCGAAGTTGCTTCTGGCCGATGAGCCCACAGGCAACCTGCATTCGGAGCAGGGCAAGGATATTATGGAGCTTTTCAAGAAGTTGAACGAAGAAGGAATGACCATTATTCAGGTAACTCACAACGAGGCGTATGCCGAATATGGCACTCGGATAGTGAAGCTGGAAGATGGAATGATCGTTAGCGACGTTCAAAACAAAAAATAGAACCTTCAAAAGAGATGGTCTATTGTAGCCAGTTGCGCAGCAGCTGGCTATTTTTTTAGCTGTAGAAGCTGGCTTTCTTTTTCTTGATGAATATCTGACGGAAGCTGTTGCCTGACAGCGACCCCAGCCCGCCAGCAATGGCACCTACGAAGCCGGAGCCAATCACCAGGTAAATGGGATCGCCCACTTTGAACAGCGCAGCCACCTTGGCAGTAAGTATGCTGTGTGATTCGATGTCTATTTTCCATGAAATGACCATCCACAGCAAGCCAACACCAATAAAGCCACTTACAAATGCACCGAAACTGCTGGTAGGAATTGCCAGCGACACGCCTGCAGCCACCACTACCATTCCCCACCAGGGAAGGTACAGGCCTGACAGGTAAGCCAATCCGGCGATGAGCATTACTTTTATGATGAGTTTCATTTGTTGGAAGGGTTAAGCGTTTGAACAAGCGTCGCATTAGCGGCGAGATCAGCCTGCTGGGATGTGAATTGCAGGCTGAGGTATTTACCGGTTGCCCAGGGCGTGACCATATCAGCATAAGTTGGGTTGCCCGGGTTGCCGGTTTGGCTGCCGGGATAAACTCCCCAGGCTTTTACGCCCGCCTTGTCCAGCTCCACCACCATCCTCCACGACGGGCCGTGCCTTCGGCTGGCAGCATTGACTATGCCATGATTGCCGCCAATCTGCACATCGGTTACACTGAATGGTTCCAGCCGCATGAGATGCTGAATTGTGGTGTTCTTGAAGTTGGCCCAGGTGAGGTCAACGCTGTGATTGCCTTTCCAGCTTTCAACGCTATCAAGGGAGGAAACAAAAGTAATTGACAAAACATCCTTTATCGTTTCTTTTCGGGAGGTGCCAAGCACATCGGCGAAAGCGAGATCAGGATTGTTTTTCATGAGCACACTGGTGTGGTAGTTGTGCGGCTTGTAGGCCGCTACGCTCATTGTGTCAAACTCATCCCAGAGCAATGCATAAAACTGATCCCACCACTCTTCAAAGTAGACCGGCGCCACCTTTTCGGGGTCGTTAAAATAGTCCCACTTGCGTAACAGTTGATAAACCTCCCTGGTACGGGCAACCATCTTTCCGGTGTCAAGGCTGTCGAGCATAAAAGTCAGGTTCTCGTAGGCCAGGTAGTTATAGTTGTCGTTTTGCAGCTTCATCATGTCTTCAGGCTTAATGTTCTGCATAATTTTCAGCCGGTCGTTAATTCGCCTGTTTCTATAATGCTCGTAATTGTAGTCGTAAACGTAATAGGGGTAGGTGGCATCTGCCGGGTGCTGGTTAGCTGAGCTTACGAAATTCCGGGCTGGATTGAGTTCGTGGATATTTTGCTGCTGAGGAATGAAAGGCCCCCAGTCGTATTTACTGTAACGCCCGTCCATCAGGAATTTTCCCTGCTCGGGGTATTTTACAGGGAATTTACCCTGCACCCACATGGCAATATTGCCGTGTACATCTCCGTAGACAATGTTTTGTGGTGGCCCTGAGTAGTGTTTGAGCCCCTCCAGGTAGTCGTTGTAGTTTTTGCCCCGGTTGAAATGATAGAATAGACGGAAGTCGTTGGACGTGTCGTGTGCCGTCCACCGAAACGCAAAATTCACCTGCTCGCCGTTGCCTTTGAAGTTTCGGTCGTAGGTAACAGGGCCAAAGTGGGTGTAGATCACTGTGTCATACTTAGTGTCCTCGCCTCTAACTGTAATTTCTTCTATCACTTTCTGTGTTTTCAGCCATTTACCGTCGTAGAGGTATTCGTCACGGTCATCATTTCTGAATTGGATGTAGAACCAGTCAGCCACATCTCTCTTGGCGTTGGTGAATCCAAAAGCGATGGAATCTGTAAACCCAATGGTGATACCGGGCGATCCGGGAAAAACTGCGCCCATTACATTTACTGATGGGCTATGCAAATGTGCCGCATACCAGATGGAAGGTAAGTTGAGGCCAAGATCCGGTTCGTTGGCCAGCAACACATGCCCGCTCGCAGTTTTGCTACCAGTTACGGCAAAGTTGTTACTGCCGTTTTTTGGGTCAGGCTTGCTGATGACCTGCTTTACTTTTGTAAGTGGTAAAGAGTCGTTGGGGTTAGCAACTCTTAAGGGTTCGAAGTCAAACTTAGTGCCTGCGGTAATAATTGGATCGATGCCTGGGTCTCTGTCAGGAAACAAAAAATTGAACGTGTCTTTACCCAGAAGCCTCACCATGTTGGTGTTTTCAAGGTCGGCTTCTCCAGAAGAAAGCTGATCAGACATTTCTTTGAGTAGCAGACATATTTTATATGGGCTAAATGGTTCTGGCTCATAGTCGAGCAGTTTATATTCTATTGGAAGGTCTTTGTAGTCCAGTGTGGCGATGTAAGCATTTACGCCATCGCTATAAGCCTGAAGCATTTCGTATATGGCCTTGTCTTTTTTTACCTCCTCAAGCATCCAACTGGCACTGTAGGCTAGTCCTTTTCTTCGTTGCTGCTGATCAAGCGACAGGGTGAGGGGGCCAAGAATTTCCGATAGCCGGCCCGCTGTTTTGTAGAGCTGAAACTCCATTTGCCAAAGCCGGTGGAAGGCGATAGTATATCCTTCTGCAAAGTAGAGATCGTGGTCGCTTTCAGCGAAAATGTGCGGAATCAGGTCTTTGTCCCAGTATATTTTCACAGGTTCTTCCAGGCCATCCAAAGCTAGCTGCTCTGGTGCTTTGATAGCAGTGTATTCGCTGTTGGCCCAGAAGCCACTCATCGGATTAAGGAACTTTCCCAGTGGTGGGATATTGCCATTTTTGGAATTCAGAACGACTACAAGAACGATCGTTATTATTGTGAAAAAGACAAACTTAAATACTTTCATTCTGGGGCTGGGTTTCTACGTCGAAATATAGCCACTTTTGAAAAGGTCTTCAGAGATTCGTCAAAAAATGTGATCGATGTTTTTTTAGGTGGTCGTTGCGGGTTGATCAACGACCTCAGGGCTATGGCCGGGGAAATATGAAGCAGGAGTGTGGCTTGCTGCTTTGTCGTTTTAATGGAAAGCAGAAGGCTTGGAGAACCAGCTTTCACCACCTTTGAAAAGGTGTGTGGGAAGGTAGAATTCAAGTTTCCATTGCAACAGCAGGTAAGAATCATTCCCGGCTTCACCTCGCTTTGCTCCGGGTATCATGGCCTCGTAGGCCGTTTCATTTACCATGTCTATTTCATCCTTCCTGTTAGAAAGGGTGAGAGCTTTGCCTGAAAGACCGCTTCCGTAGTTTTCGGACACATCGTCGAGCCTGTCGGTAAACGTGTAGCGGTAACCGACTTCGCCAACCAGGTTAATGAACTCGTTAATCCTGGCTTTTACTCCCACACCAAATGGAATAACGATCGCAGTTCCTTTGTAGGTAGTGCCCTCAGTCGCTAAAGGGCGGAGGGCTTCCCATTTCCCGTCGAGCTGGGCTTTGGGGTTTACGGTTGTCACCCCAACCGCAACATGTGCGTACGGTTCAAACTTTCTTCTCTGATGATAGATTTTATTATAGGGCTTGAAGTAATACATAGCCCCCAATTGCCCTTCAAAATTATTGGAACGAAAAGAAAGGTTGCGTTGCTTGTTGAAGCTGCTGTCTTCGGCATAGGTGTCACTACCCGATATATTATAGTAGACAAACTCAGCCCTGGCTGCCCACCGGGTAAGCAAGCGGCACTCAACTCCAAGGTTGAGATTGGAAAGCCCCTGTTGAAACCCCTTTCCGTTGTTCAGCTCTCCCAGGTACAGCGTGTGACCAGTTCCGGCAGTCAGACTGAAATAACGGTCGTTGTATTGCCAGGATAAAAAATTCTGGGCCGACACCTTTATAAAAGGAATCAATAAAATGGCAAGGAGGATAGCTTTTTTCATACGCCTAAGGCCGAAAATAGGAAATGTTTTACATTTTAAGGACAACCGCCTTCATTTTAAGCCATATTTTCATAAACCAGCCAACATGGTTTAACCCTGACAGATGCCTAAAATTTATATTACTTTCTCAAGCCTTTCTACGATTTGCAACACGGCCGGACAAACCTGGGTGTTTCTCATAGTGAGATCCAGGATTTGGTGCATCTTCTTTCTGTTTGTGTGGGGATACTCTCTGCAAGCTCTGGGGCGGGCTTCATATATGGAGCAATAGTTGTCAGCACCCAGAAAGGCACAGGGGGAGCTTTTCAGCACGTAGTCGCCCTCATTGTCAATTTTTAAATACTGTTCGGTAAACGCAGATGGCTTAATTTTTAAAAATCTGGAGATCCTGTCGATATCGGCTCCGATAAAAATGGGGCTGGTGGTCTTGCAGCAATTGGCGCAGGTCAAGCAATCCACTTCTTCAAACACTTCTTCATGAAGTGAGTGAAAAACATCGTCCAAATGGGGGATTCTTTTCCTTTTAATTCTTGAAATAAACTTCTGAAACCCTGGCTTTTTACTGATTGCGTCAGAAGCGAACCGTTCTAAATCCATTGTATGCATGTAAGGAAGCGCCCACTAATCCACATTTTCTTTTTTAAATGTTGAAAGCCAGCCTAAAGCATCTTCCTGTGAGGTAAAGAGCCTCGTAGGTATGGTGGGTTTGCTCACGCTGAGAAAAAAATTACCCAGCAGCCGATTGACTGGCGACCCGACAACCAGCGCACAAGCGTTCATATTTTTGATTCCATCCCCCTCAGCAAAAGCCGAACGGGCGTCTTTTGTGATGGTTTTTACACTTGAAACATCCCCCAGGAAAGGATATGTCTTTCCGTCGCAGGCTTCTACCCGAGCGGTAATCATGTGGTTGGCCACTTCCAGATCGACCTCGTCCACTTTGTAATACCCAAACATGATATCGTCTTCTGTCCAAATCTTTATGTACTGGTTTTCTATCATATCATTTACTCTGTTACGGATGTAGGGTTCTTAGTTCATTAGGGCATATTCAGGATAGATGGCAGAGTAATTTTGAGTCATAATTAACAAAAACTAATCTCTAGCAAGCTTCAAAAGTAAACTATTTTTCTCATGGCTAAAACACGTCACAATCATTTACTGGATACAATTGATGATATTATTACCAGTGCCGCTAACAAAGGCATTGTCCACCTTCACTCTCAGGGAGACTCCTTGTCAGGCTCAACCCTAAGGATCAATGACAGGGAATTGAAACACTTTGGCACATGCGGTTATCTGGGGCTGGAACAAGATTCAAGGCTAAAGGCTGGTGTGATTGATGCCGTGACTAAATATGGCACCCAGTTTCCTATGTCGAAGACTTATGTGTCGTCACCACTATATGCTGAGTTGGAGAATTTGATAGAAGCAATGTATGGTTATCCTGTTATTCTCACTAAGAATAGTACCCTTGGGCACATCACAGTGATACCTTCTATTATAAGAGACGACGACGTTGTTATCCTGGATCAGCAAGTGCATGCCAGCATACAAAGTGCCGTGCAAATGCTGAAACCAAAAGGTGTGCGGGTAGAGATTATCCGCCATAGCAACCTCGAAATGCTGGAGGAAAGAATACAAGAATTGCGCTCTAAGTACAACCGCATCTGGTACATGGCCGATGGCGTGTATTCTATGTATGGTGATGTGGCTCCGATAAAGGAAATGCAAAAGCTGGCAGATAAATATGATCAACTCTACTTGTACGTTGACGATGCCCATGGAATGAGTTGGGCAGGTGAGCATGGCACAGGCTTTATCATGAGCCAGGTTAAGATGCATAGAAAAATGGTGCTGTGCGCAACCATGGGCAAGTGCTTTGGCGCCACCGGCGGGCTCATTGTCTTTCCCGAAGAGGAAATGCGACGCAAAGTAAAAATATTCGGTGGTCCTCTTACTTTCTCAGTGCAAATAGAACCACCCATGCTTGGTGCTGCTATTGCTTCAGCGAAAATTCACCTTTCGGATGAGATATATGCCATGCAGCAGCGGTTAGCTGGTAAGATTGAGTTTTGCAATGAGCTTATTCGGCAAACTGACCTTCCGCTGGTGGTCGAAAATGAGTGCCCTATTTTCTTTATAGGCACAGGCATGCCTGCCACAGGATACAATTTTGTAGAACGGCTGATGAAAGAAGGGTATTATGTCAACCTGGGTGTGTTTCCGGCGGTGCCTGTGAAAAATACAGGGGTTCGGTTTACAATCTCTTGCCACAATAGCGAAGCAGACATTGAAGGCTTTGTGGAGGCGATGGACTACCACTACCCGAAGGCATTGGAAGATGAGGGCAAAACGGAGAACGAAGTACGCAAATCATTTAAAATGCCATTGTTGAGTGAGAAGGCAACTTTAGAAGCAAAAGTCACTTCGGAGCTTACAGCGCAGGTGAGCTCAACCATAGAAGCATTTCCAGAAGAAGAGTGGAACAGGCTTATCAGCAAGAACATGTCTGTCGACTGGAAGGGTATGAAATTCATTGAGGAGGCATTTTCTGGCAACGACCTTCCTGAGGAAAATTGGAAATTCCACTATCTGATGGTGCGGGACGGCGAAGGAACGCCAGTTTTGGCTACGTTCTTCTCAAGTGCGCTCTGTAAGGATGATATATTCGCCCAGGCTGGTGTTTCCATTCAACTTGAAGAGGATAGAAAATATAATCCCTACCTGCTGACTTCACAAACCCTTGTGATGGGCTCGTTGATGACCGAAGGCAACCACTTTTACCTGAATAAGGGGCATAGCCAGTGGGAAGAAGCTGTCAGGATCATGATTGGAAAGGTCGGTGAAATTCAGGAGTCTGAGAAAATAAGCGCTACCTATCTGAGAGACTTTGATGACAACGACCCTCAACTGAAGGAGGTG
This sequence comes from Imperialibacter roseus, assembly GCF_032999765.1. GTDB lineage: Bacteria > Bacteroidota > Bacteroidia > Cytophagales > Cyclobacteriaceae > Imperialibacter > Imperialibacter roseus. The sequence continues at coordinate 1,541,852 of NZ_CP136051.1, forward strand.
TTTCACGACCAGGGCTTTGTAAAAGTTGATGTTCCCGACTCTTGCGTAATTGACAAGCTTGGATGGAAAAACACAGACGAATTCCTTTCGGGGCTGTCAACCCGCTCACGTCGCCACATACGTTACGATGTACTGAAGTATGAGCATATGTTTGATGTTGAGGTGGTAAATGCACCCTCAAAAGAGGATATGAGACATTTTCAGGACCTGTTTAGAAATGTCAGGAACAGGAACTTTGCCATTAATGTGTTTGACTATCCTGATAAATTTTTTCAAATGATGCCAGGTGAAGCCGGGTGGGAGTTTGTGGTGCTGAAACTGAAGCCTGAATTCGATAGTAACCAGAAACCTGTTGCTGTCGCCTTTAATTACCGGAACGACGCTGGAGTATATACCTTCCTTTTGATAGGAATGGACTATGAATATCTTGAAAAGTACAATATCTACAGGCAAACTATTTACAGAACGCTTCAGCAGGCAAACACGCTTGGCTATCAGACGCTGCGACTAGGTATCTCGGCCACGATTGAGAAGAAGAAATTTGGCGCTAGCGTGCATCCAAAGGTGGCGTTTGTTCAAATCAAGGACAACTTTAATATGGAACAGATTGAGCAGTTGGCTGTGAGCCAGGCTTAATTTAAAAGGAATTAGTTTACTCTCTTATAATATCTTATGACCGTATCAGAAATGAGTGTAATTACGGATGATGATCGACTGGATAAAATCAATGCCTTAATTGTCAAACTGGCGTCCGGTAACCTGGATGCCAGAGAAACTCCCTCCGATGATTTTGATGAGGTAGATGCAATTATTGCAGGGATCAACATGCTTGGTGAAGAACTGGAGAGTTCCACTGTGTCCCGCAATTACCTAAAAAGCATCTATGATGGTATTGTGGACATGGTCATCATAGTAAAGGAAAACGGCCTTATTCAGGGAGTCAATGGTGCCGTCACGAAGCTCCTCGACTACTCGGAGAACGACCTGGTTGGGAAGAATTTGTCAGACGTTTTCAAGTCCGATTCTGCTGAACCTTTGGGTTTTCTGGAGCACCTGAGAGATGATAGCAGTCTTCATAACATTGAAGGCATGGTGATGGGCAAATCTGGAAAAGAAACGCCGGTTAGCACCTCCTGCTCCATTTTGATTGACTCAAAAGGTGAGCCTGCCGGGCTGCTGCTAGTGGCCAAGGACATGACTGTTCAGAAACAGATTGAGGCTGAACTTAAGAAAAGCAAAGAAGCGGCGGAGTTGTCCAATCGGATGAAAAGCAGTTTTTTGGCCAATATGAGCCATGAAATCAGGACGCCTCTCAATGGAATTCTTGGATTTACCGAATACCTCATAGGGATGAGCATTAGCGACGAGCAAAAGGAGTACCTTCAATTGATTGAAAGTTCCGGGCAAACGCTAATGAAGCTTTTAAGCGATATTTTGGATCTCAACAAGATAGAAGAAGGTAAGCTCGGGTTTGATCACGTGCCCATTCATTTCAAAGAGACCATGACCTCTTCTCTTCAGCCATATAAATACATGGCCAACGAAAAGGGAGTAGCATTTGGTCTAGAGTTTGAGAATTTTGATGAAATTTCCCATGTGTATTGCGACCCTACCCGTGTAAATCAAATAATGGTAAACCTGGTAGGAAACGCTCTGAAATTTACCAGCAAAGGAAAAGTAAGTGTCAAACTAAGCATTTCCCCTATTGGCGATGGCAAACGAGCGATGATCAGAGGTTGTGTTTCCGACACAGGTATAGGTATTCCAGATGACGTTAAAAATGATATTTTCAAGGCATTTGTGCAGTCCGATTCGTCCATTACAAGGAGATTTGGCGGTTCAGGACTGGGTTTGTCGATAGTAAAAGAGCTTATTCATTTGATGGGAGGGGAAATCAGTATTGGCAGCCCTTCCCACATAGGCACGGCTGAAAACCCCGGCTCTGAGTTCAATTTTAACTTCTCTGTAGACATAGCCGAAGCACCGGTAAATGAAACATTAGAGAAGTTTGAAAAGCTGGAGTTTACAACGCAGTACAAGTTACTTGTGGTGGAGGACAATGAGATGAATCGTATTCTCGCAGGGAGGGTATTGAGCAAGTTTGGAGCAACGGTTGAATACGCCGTGCATGGCAAGGAAGCGGTACAAATGCTGAAAGTGAACGATTACGATGCCATTTTAATGGATGTTCAGATGCCCGTGATGGATGGACTTCAAGCCACACGGGTTATCAGGAGACTGGGGTATGACTTGCCCATTATTGGCCTGTCGGCCAACGTGTTCAAGGAAGATATAGACAGGAGCAGGCAAGCCGGCATGGACGATCACATTGGCAAGCCATTTACCAAATTATCCATTTTTAGAGCGTTGAAAAATGTGCTAGAATAGATTAGGCTTAATTCAATGTTGTGCGCCACATTACCTGTTTTTACCCACGTTAGTGGGAACGGATTCATTTCTTCCTGGTTACCTACAGCACTCAATAGCCAGTTTTTGATGACAAAGATGAGTTGTTTTGGCCATGTTGACCGTCTACAAACTTCTGATCGGTAGTTGACCACTTTATGATTCTATAAGGTTTTCTCTTCCTTTGCATTAAATTATGCTGGAAATTAACGTCTTCGAACTATAATTGTAAATTAGAGGGAGTTTAACCGTAGACCAGTGTCAGGTAAATAATATGGACCATCTCTTTTGCTGAAATAGTCGAAAATGTAAAGCGTACGCCAGATGCTTCCGAAACACGAGATTCCAGATCACCTCAAGGGCAGAATAGACGACATAATACAATTGGTATATGAGATAGCCAATGGTAATTTCGAATATCGGCTTCCTCGCTATGGATTCAATGATGAATTGGATGGCCTTGTCGGTGGGATCAACATGTTGGGTGAAGAGCTCAAGTCCTCCATGGTATCCAAAAATTACCTTGAAAGCATTTATAAGGGAGTAGTAGATGTCCTTTTCATCCTTGACATCGATTTTCGAATTGAGGAAGTGAATGAAATCACACTGGAAAAATTCAATTGTGAAGAAAGTGCTCTACTCAAACGGCCACTTGCCGAACTGCTAAGCGAGAATGAACAGATACTCCTTGAAAGGGTGAGGGCGGAACTTGGCGAGAAAAACATTTGCCGGATCAATGAGTTGCACTTCTGCTTTAATGGCGAACTGTCCAAGCCGCACTCAGCCACGTTTTCCTATCTCCTCAACAGTCAGAATCAGCCGTCCAATATCCTGCTAATTGCTAAAGACGTCTCTGTTTTTAAGGAAGCAAGGGAAAGGGCAGAGGCATCCAATGAGGCCAAAACACGGTTTTTGGCGAATATGAGTCATGAAATAAGGACGCCCCTTAGTGCCATTTTAGGGTTTATCGACCTAATGTTTGAAACTTCTCCTACAGAGGAGCAGCAAAATTTTCTACGGCTTATCAAGGCTTCCGGTGAAGACCTCTCAAAACTGATTAATAACATTCTGGATATTAATAAGATTGAGGCAGGCAAGCTTACGCTTGAACAAATAGAATTTCAGTTTGAGGAAATAATGAAATCAAACTTGAATCCTTATCGCTACCTGGCCAGGGAAAAAGGGATCGATTTGTCTATCTCTATTGATCCCGCTATACCTAAAGTGCTTATTGGCGACCCTCAAAAGATAAACCAGATAGTCCGAAACCTTGTAAGCAATGCGGTGAAGTTTACAGTTACCGGCAATATAAATGTGAATTTCACCAGCTTGCCAGCCAAGGCAGGTTATGCTGTTATTCAGGGAGATATTATCGATTCGGGGATCGGCATCCCCTCCAATAAGCTAAACGTTATTTTTGACAGCTTCACGCAGGCCGATGACTCCACTTCCCGTAACTATGGAGGATCCGGTTTAGGGCTCACAATCTGCAGGTATTTGCTCAACTCCATGGATGGAGACATAAAAGTAGAAAGCCCACCGGTGAGTTTTGGGTTCGAAAAAGGCACCGCATTCACATTTACCATGGAGCTCAAGGCGGCAGACTCGCAGGTTGTGAAGCCAAGAGAGGAAGCGCAAACCTTGAAGCTGAAGTTCAGCCGGCAATACCACATACTTGTGGTTGACGATAACGATCTTAATCTGAAGCTTGCGAAACGGGTGCTGGAAAATCTGGGAGCCAAAGCGCTAGTGGCCGACAGCGGACAGAGTGCGTTGGAACTCATCAACATCCATGACTTTGATTTGGTTTTCATAGACATTCACATGCCGGAAATGGACGGCTACGAGCTGGCCGCAAAAATCAGGAAAATGCAGTATAATATGCCTCTTATAGCCCTTTCGGCAGATGCTTATGAGGAAGCTGTGCTAAAGTCGCTGCAGTCGGGTATGAATGCCCATGTTAAAAAACCATTTACAAAGGAGGAGATTTTTGTCGCCTCGAAGGGGTTTTTAGAGCTTTAGTACCTTATTTTTTTTGAATGATCCCCATCATTTCGATAGAGTAGTTGTCTTTGGCTTGAATAAAAGCAACTCTGGGATAAATGGTGGCCCCTAGTTTCTTTTTCTCAAAGGAAGAGGAGTAACCGAAGTTTATTTTCTTAAAGCCCAACGACTGCGCTCTCACAATTGTTTGATACAGCATTTGCCGATAGGTCTGATACTTCTGCACATAGTCATAGTCCATGCCAATGAATGCTGGTACGTAGGTTATATTATTGTTGTTGAAACAGAACATGACCGCAATGGGGTTGTCGGTTTCATTTTGTTCTTGTTTTTCTTTTTTAAGCCTCAGTATAATAAACTCCCAGTTAGTATCTGCCGACATCTTTTCAAAAACGCTCTTGTTGAAAGGGAATGTATTGACATCTAAATTCTTGCTCCAGACGTTTTGGTACAATGCCATGAACTGGCGAATCTCATCTTCGGCAAGGGTCTGTTTTACTTCAATGTCGAAGTAGTCTTCAAAGGGAGCCACGTCTTGCCTGAAATGCTTTCTGGATTTGCTGGAAAGAGTTGAAATATATTCTTCTGTGTTTGCCCACGACAGGTCTTCCACAGTACATGATTCTGGGAGTGTAGTTTTGAAAAAACCTTTCTTCAACACATACTCTTCAATTTCGGTATCGCTTTCGTCGAAGTCCCTTAGCACAATGGAAGAAGGCTTGAGAAGTTCATCCAGTTCTTCTACTTTTTCGATAATCAAGTCCATCGCATTTTGCCATCGGTCATCATTTTTATCAAGAAAGAGATGTTGGCCTTCAGTAAACAGCGACCCCATAATTAGTGCTGTTGACACCATGAAGCCGGGCTCTGATTTCCTTTTTCTTCAAACTCCTTTGAAATTGAAGCTGGCGCCAGCATGTCTTCTTTCCAAAGAGCGAAAGTAAAAAAGGTAGCAGCTATCACTTTTTTATTTTCATCACGAACGAGAAGATAAAAGAACTGCCAGTTATTTTCCTTCTCTTCATTATCAGTAAAGGTTTTCTCAAGAAACTGAAGCCCCGCATGATTGAAAACACCCTCTCCTCCAAAGTACGTGTCCCAGATTTTAGCGTCAATCTCACCGGCAGAGCGGAAGGTTTCTAGTGTCAGTGTTTCTGTTTTGCTGGCAGCGACTTTATTTTCTTTTTCAATAAGAGGAAGGTCAAAAATCTTTCTTACACTATTCATCGAATAGCGCTCCTCCTCCAGGGCCTTGGGAAAGTTTTCATTCAACGCCGCCACCAACTGCTCGATGTCCTCACGCTGGTTATGTCTGGAGATTGTAAATCTGATCCCGGTTTTCTTCACTGGTACAGCCGGAAAAATACCCATGTTACCATAGAAGCCGGCATCATACATTTTGTTAACAAAATTGTAGCCCACTGCGGGTGCACCTGCTCCAATATAGAAAACCGGGCAGTCATTTCTATCTACCAGCGGTAAATCTGTTTGTGCCAGTAAATCATTGCAATAGTCTATTTTGTCACGCAATTCCGCTTGCATCTCAACAATCTCAGGGCTCAGGTGAATCTTAGCAGAGGCAATGGCTGCCGCTACAGATGCCGGTTCGAGCTGCGCAGAAAACGTAAGTGGCCCTCCAAAGTTTTTGACCTTATTGAAGTAGGACTGATTGGAAGAAACCAGTATGCCACCGCTTGCGCCAAATGACTTGCTGAGTGTACTGAAAAGGAATACATTCTCGGGCAGTTCTTTGTATTGGTTCAGCACATAACCGGTTCCGTTCTCGCCTACCCAGCTCATGCCATGCACATCGTCGAAGTATAGATATAGCTGGGGGTATTTAGCGCACAACGCTTTGAGTTGCTCAATGGGTGCGGTGTCGCCAAACATAGAGTACACACCATCAGCACAATACCATATTTTTTCCCGGCCAGGGCTTAGCGCTTTAATTTTTTCCTCAAGCATATTCATATTGTTATGCCTGATCATATCTACTGTCACTCCTCTGTTTTTTAGCAGGAGGGAGGCATTCTGTACACTCCAATGTACATAGTGATCTAAAATAACCGCATCTTCATCACGCACAATCGATGGGATTACCCCCATATGGCCAAGCGTACTATTTTTCATAACCAGCACGGGAACTTTAAACATGAGATTTAACTTCTCTTCTAGTTCCTGGTACAGCGAATGGGAAACATAACTTTTGGATAGGGGGAACTGTGTGCCAAACTTTTGAATGGCATCAATAGCGGCATCTTTTAACCTTTGATCTTGCTCAAGCCCAAGGTATCCCGTGGTGCCGAAATGAAAAAGATCTTTCCCATTTATTCTAATAGTTCGGCCAGTGAAACGCTCGTCTTCAGTGTGCAGTTGTATGACTCCACGTGATTTTGCGTCCTCTGCTATGGTATTAAGTGTGTCAATTAAGTTATTATGTTTTACTTTTGCCATTTGGGTTAGTTAGATTGCCAGCTAAATTACACCAGCTAAATGTAATATTTGCATTTTAATAAGAAGAGAGGTGCAGAAATTATGTATTTTTCCTCAAGAATTTGACTATTAGTAGTTTGCGATTGATCAATGGACAAGATAGAAAATGAGTTTGCTAGCTTTTTTCTGAAAGATGGGATCTTGCATTTTATCTACAAACCCAACACAGAGTTAGATGTCGATGCAGCCAAGAAGGTGGTTGAAGATAGGAAAACTATTCAGAAGGGCAAGTCATACCCCGTTTTGTGTGATATACGGGGGCTAAAAGATGTGGATAAGGTTGCCCGAGACTTTCTGGCGAAAGAGGGATCTTCTTTGGTGGACGCCGTGGCCCTGGTGGTTGACTCACCTGCGTACGAATTTATGGCTAATTTTTATCTGAAGGTGAGTAAGCCAGATGTGCCGACAAAAATGTTTAGCTCTATGGAGGAAGCGCTAGAATACATTAAAAAATTCAAGTAGTCTGATTCCAGTAAAAACAAAAAACCCATCTCGATAAAGATGGGTTTTAGTATTTGGAAGGCTTGTTTGCTTAAGCCAGTACTTCTTTCACCTTGAGTGCAGCATCTTTTAGCACAATAGCAGGGAATACTTTCAGCCCCGACTCTGCAATTATTTTCGCTCCTTCTTCAGCGTTTGTGCCTTGCAAGCGAACGATGATTGGCACTTTAATCTCTCCGATGTTTTTGTAGGCTTCTACCACGCCAGTGGCTACCCTGTCGCAACGCACGATACCACCGAAAATATTGATAAGAATAGCCTTCACGTTAGGGTCTTTCAGGATGATCCTGAAGCCAGCTTCAACCGTTTTGGCATTTGCCCCACCACCTACATCAAGGAAGTTGGCAGGTTCGCCGCCAGAAAGTTTGATGATGTCCATGGTAGCCATGGCCAGTCCGGCGCCGTTCACCATACAACCCACGTTGCCGTCGAGCTTCACATAGTTAAGGCCTGCAACGCCAGCCTCTACTTCCAAAGGATCTTCCTCGGAAATATCACGGAGCTCGGCAAGGTCTTTATGACGGAACAAGGCGTTGTCGTCAAGGTTAACCTTGGCATCAACAGCCAGAATTTTGTTATCAGAAGTTTTCAACACAGGGTTGATCTCAAACATCGTTGAGTCGCTTCCAATGAATGCGTTATAAAGAGAATGGATGAACTTCACCATTTCTTTCAGTGCGTTACCCTCCAGCCCCAATTTGAAAGCCACCTTACGTGCCTGGAACGGCTGCAAGCCAACAGAAGGGTCGATCCACTCTTTGATGATTTTCTCAGGAGTATGCGCAGCCACTTCTTCGATGTCCATGCCACCCTCAGTAGAGGCCATGATAACATTGCTGGCTTTTGCCCTGTCGAGCAAAATACTCATATAATATTCCTTCGGCTCCGATTCGCCAGGATAGTAAACATCCTGAGCAATGAGCACTTTATTCACCTTTTTACCTTCAGGGCCAGTTTGGTGTGTTACCAGCGTACCTCCCAATATTTTTTCAGCCTTTGGCGCCACTTCATTCAGGCTCTTGGCAAGCACCACCCCATTGGAATCGGTTTCCCTTACTTTGCCCTTACCACGTCCGCCGGCATGGATTTGTGCTTTTACAACATACCAGCTTGTGCCTGTGTCTGCATTGAGGGTTCTTGCAGCTTCCAAAGCCCGTTCTGGCGTATCAGCAACGATACCTTCCTGGATGGTAACTCCGTAGCTTTTCAGAATTCCTTTGGCTTGATATTCGTGAATGTTCATCCTCTAATTTTTTTGTGCGAATCTAAGCCATAGGGGGTGCAATTACAAGCTAAAGTTTAATGGTGAAGAGATCGGTAGTTATAAAGCCTTGAAGGAAAGGCAATCTTTCTATATTTGCAGGGCAACAATTTTTTAGATGCTAAAAGCGACAGGAATAAAGAAAAAATACGGCAACCTTGAAGTATTGAAAGGCATAGACCTCGAAATAGCCAAAGGAGAAGTAGTTTCCATAGTGGGAGCAAGCGGTGCCGGTAAGAGCACTCTCTTGCATATACTAGGTAGTTTGGATACCCCCGACGAGGGCACGATTGAACTCTCCGGTAAAGATGTTTTTAAATTGGCATCGACACAGCTGGCGTCTTTTCGTAACAAAGAAATAGGCTTTGTCTTCCAGTTTCACAACCTGTTGCCAGAATTTACTGCGCTGGAGAATGTGTGCATTCCTGGTTACATAGGCGGCAGAAATGATGATGATGTAGCCAAGCGGGCAAAGGAATTGTTGCAGCTTTTGGGGCTGGGAGCCAGGCTCGACCATAAGCCTTCAGCCCTTTCGGGAGGCGAGCAACAGAGGACGGCCATTGCCAGAGCACTGATCAACAGCCCCTCCATCGTTTTTGGTGATGAGCCAAGCGGTAACCTTGATTCAAAAAATGCCAATGAGCTTCATAACCTCTTCTTCAAAATCAGAGAAGAGTTGGGGCATACATTTGTCATCGTTACCCACAACGAAGAATTTGCTGCTATGGCCGATCGTACATTGGAAATTCAGGACGGCATGGTGCTTACTGATGCGGAAAAATGAGGAGATGGAGGAGCGTGCCGGCAGGGGTAAGGTATATGCTGCTCGCAACTGTGCTCTTCGCCATGATGAAGGTGTGCGTGAAAATGATTCCGCAAATTCCTTCCGTTGAAATCATCCTTTTCCGATCAGTTATTTCATTCATCATTTCATTTATTGGTATTAAGGCCGCTGGTATTTCGCCCTGGGGCACTAACAAGCCGATGCTGATTTTGCGTGGCGTTTGCGGCTCTCTGTCTTTAATTCTCTATTTTATTCTTATTCAGCAGATCCCTCTGGCCACTACTTACACGCTGCTCTATCTGGCCCCGGTGTTCACTACTATTCTGGGAATCTATTTTGTAAAGGAAAAAGTATTTCCAATGCAGTGGGTGTTTTTTGCTCTGTCGATGCTGGGAGTAGTGATCGTAACAGGTTTTGATATCAGGGTGGAGCCTATCCATCTTCTCATTGGATTGCTTTCATCTATGAGTTCGGGTGTGGCGTATAATGTTATCCGTAAACTTAAAACCAGTGAGCACCCGCTGGTAATTATCTTATATTTTCCATTGGTAACCATCCCTATAGCTGGTGTGTATTCTGTTTTTATCTGGGAGCAGCCGATTGGCTGGGAGTGGTTTTGGCTGATCATGGTGGGCATATTTACCCAGTTTGCGCAGTATTTTATGACGAAAGCTTACCAGCAGGAGGAACTTTCAATCATCTCAAGTCTCAGCTATCTCGGCATTGTTTATGGGCTTGGGTTTGGCTTTCTTTTTGGCGAAACCTTTAATCTGTTGACCTACATAGGTATGGCTTGTGTTGTGATGGGGGTGGTCAGCAATATTTGGTGGAAGAAAAAAGGAGAGGAGTTGAGGCGGCGGAAATCGATGGTGAGGAGTAATCAGTAACTGGTAAATAGTAAGCAGTAATCGGCAGTCAGTAAGGAGTAATCAGTGATCCGTAGGTGGTAAATATTACGCAGTAATCTGCGAGAAGCTTGGGTTACTTATAGAAAAATGCTGGCATTGAAGACACAATAGGGTAAATCATTGCTAGAATTAGCCAATTGCCGACATGTAGCTTTAGCATAGGTGATAATTTTTTAAATTTACCGAAATGGAAAAGGGCAACAGATACGTCAGGAGTTTTAGAGATTTGGACGTCTACAAAATGGCAAGCAACCTGACCAATTCAATTTTTGAAATAACCAAGCGGTTCCCGAAGGAAGAGATGTATTCCCTTACTGATCAAGTTAGAAGGTCGTCTCGTTCGGTCGGGGCACAGATAGCAGAAGCCTGGGGAAAGAGACGGTATGAAAAGCATTTCATTAGTAAACTTACAGATGCTGATGCCGAACAACTTGAAACCCAACACTGGATAGAAGTTGCTCTGAACTGCCAGTATATATCTGTGGTAGAGAGGAATGCTCTGATTGAACAATGCAATTACATAGGAAAGATGATCTACTCCATGATAGCAAAATCAAAAATGTTTTGTAGTGGCGGTACGCAAAGCGAAACCGATCACTGATTACCATTCACTGAATACTAATTATCGATTACACAAAATGTCAGGACATAGCAAATGGTCAACGATCAAGCGGAAGAAAGGAGCGCTTGACGCCAAGAGGGGGAAAGTTTTCACCAAACTGAATCGGGAGATTACTGTTGCCATCAAAGAGGGTGGGCCCAATCCAGAAGCAAATACCAGGCTGAAAATAGCTATCCAGAATGCCAAAGGCGCCAATATGCCCAAGGATAATATTGACAGGGCGATCAAGAAAGCCTCAGATGCAGATGCTGACAGCTATTTTGAACTCACGTACGAAGGTTACGGCCCGCATGGTATCGCTATTTATGTGGAGTGCACCACCGATAATCAGAACCGCACAGTCCAAAATGTAAGACATGCCTTCACCAAGCATGGAGGGAGCCTGGGCACTAATGGCTCATTGGAATTTTTATTCGAAAGAAAAGGGAATTTTCAGATCCAAAAGCCGGTGGACTTTGACGAGGATGAGTTTACCCTGGAAGTGATCGATGGAGGAGCGGAAGACCTGGAGGTGGAAGAGGAGTATGTGACGGTGACTTGTGCATTCGAAGATTTCGGTAAAATGCAGAAGAAGCTTGATGAGATGAACGTGCAGGTAGAGAACGCTGAGCTGCAGAGAGAGCCGGCCAACAGGCTTAGCTTAGGGGATGAGGAATTTGTAAAAGTAATGAAGCTCATCGACGCCCTGGAGGATGACGACGATGTGCAGAAGGTATTCCACAACCTGGAGATTACTGAGGCGCAAATGGAATTGATTTGACCTCTTTTAATGTTACTTTCGGATAAGGATTGACACTAAATCAATCCTTTATTATTTATGAAGATTACGAAAGACTTATACAGTGCTTCCATGGCGCTGCTTACCGACCTTTACCAGTTAACGATGGCTTTTGGCTACTGGAAGTCGGGCAAGGCAGACCAGAAGGCTGTTTTTAACCTATTCTTTAGAAACAACCCTTTTGGTGGGGGCTACACAGTCGCCTGCGGCCTGGAATACGTAGTAGACTATCTCAACAACTTTCATTTTTCAAAGCAGGACCTCAGCTACCTGGCTGAGACAACAGGCAACGACGGGCAACCGCTGTTTGAGCCTGCATTTCTCGAGTATCTGGCCAACCTGAAGTTTACCTGTGATATCGAAGCGGTGCCCGAAGGAACCATCGTTTTTCCCCACGAACCTATGGTGCGGGTGACAGGTTCCATTCTTCAATGCCAACTCATCGAAACGCCTCTTTTGAACCTTATCAATTTCCAAACGCTGGTGGCTACCAAAGCTTCCCGCATCTACCAGGCTGCCGGCGGTGATCCGGTTATGGAGTTTGGTTTGAGGAGGGCGCAAGGTATTGACGGAGCGCTGGCCGCTAGTCGCTCCGCTTTTATCGGCGGCTGCACTTCCACCAGCAACGTGATGGCGGGTAAGCTCTTCGGAATTCCGGTAAGCGGTACCCATGCCCATAGCTGGGTGATGTCGTTCGATAGTGAGAAGGAGGCTTTTGAAACTTATGCCGAAGCCATGCCTAACAATACGGTGCTGCTGGTCGACACCTACGACACGGAGGAAGGCATCCGGCAGGCCATCGCTGTCGGAAAGACGATGCAGGCCAAAGGGCAGCAGTTGATGGGTATTCGGATAGACAGCGGTGACCTGGCCTATTTCTCGCAAATGGCCAGAGAGATGCTTGACGAAGCCGGCCTGAAGAATGTGAAAGTTGTGGCCAGCAACGACCTGGATGAAAACCTCATTCAGAGTTTGAAGCTGCAGGAAGCGAAAATTGACGTATGGGGCATCGGCACTAAGCTGGTGACAGCCTATGACCAGCCGGCGCTGGGGGCAGTGTACAAGCTGTCGGCCATTGAGAACAATGGAAAGTGGGAATATAAGCTGAAGCTTTCTGAGCAAACGGTAAAAATGAACAACCCGGGTATCCAGCAGGTCAAGAGGTTCGATGACGGCAGGCAGTACGTGGGCGATATGATTTTTGACGTAAATACAGAGCTGAAAAAGAAGAGCCTCATTATTGACCCGATGGATGCTACAAAGAGAAAAACACTGAATGCGGAGAAGCTAAGTAGTGAAGATTTGCTGGTGCCGGTTTTCAAAAATGGTCGTTGTATCTATGCCTTGCCCGACATAAAGGATATCAAGAAGCGGCACACTGAGCAACTTGGTATGCTCGATAGAAGTGTAAAACGCTTTGTGAATCCACATGTTTACCCCGTAGGGTTGGAGGAAAGCCTTCATAAGGCCAAAACAGAACTGATTCTAAAACTTCGAAAAGTGACTAGCAATGAATAAAGAAGCCCTGATCGTTGTAGACATACAAAACGACTTTCTTCCTGGTGGTGCGCTGGCAGTTAACCAGGGTGATGAGATCATTCCTTTTGTCAATGAGTTGATGGAACAGTTCGACCTCGTCGTTGTTACACAAGACTGGCACCCGGCCAACCACGGTAGCTTTGCGGCTAACCACGAAGGGAAGAAGCCGGGCGAGATAATTGACTTGCATGGACTGCCTCAGATCATGTGGCCGGTGCATTGTGTGCAGGGGTCGAAAGGCGCTGAGTTTGCTTCAAATTTGAATACGACAAGATTTAGGAAAGTATTTCGAAAAGGCACCGACTCCACAATTGATAGCTATAGCGGCTTGTTCGACAACGGGAAGAGGAAGTCGACAGGACTTGGCGAATACTTAAAATCAGAAGGTGTGGAGAAAGTTACTGTGGTGGGGCTGGCTGCCGATTACTGCGTGAAGTTCACCGCTTTGGATGCGAAGGAATTTGGCTTTGAGGTCGTGTTGCCTGTGGCGGGCACACGGGCCGTCAACTTGCGACCAGGTGATTTTGAAAAGGCCCTGAAGGAATTGGAAAGGGCAGGGGTGGAGGTGAGGCGGTAAGAAGTAATCAGTAAATGGTAATCAGTAAAAAGTGACTGATTACCATTTACTATTCACTGATTACTTAACTGAAGCCATATGAAGCACCAAGTCAACCACACGGTTGCTATAGCCCCACTCGTTGTCGTACCATGATACTACTTTCACGAAGTTAGCGTTCAGGCTGATGCCAGCGTCAGCATCGAAGATAGACGAGCGAGCGTCTCCAACGAAGTCGGTGCTTACTACCGCATCTTCAGTGTAGCCCATAATGCCTTTCATAGGTCCATCGGCAGCATCTTTCATAGCTTTTTTGATGTCTTCATAGCTAGCAGCTTTCTCAAGTCTGCAGGTAAGGTCAACCACAGATACGTCAGGAGTAGGAACACGGAACGACATACCAGTCAGTTTACCGTTTAGTGAAGGAATAACTTTTCCTACAGCTTTAGCAGCGCCGGTAGATGATGGGATGATGTTTTGACCAGCGCCACGTCCGCCTCTCCAGTCTTTCATAGAAGGGCCGTCGACAGTTTTCTGTGTAGCAGTGGTGGCATGTACTGTGGTCATCAAACCTTCCACGATACCGAACTTGTCATGAAGCACCTTAGCAAGCGGAGCCAGACAGTTGGTGGTACATGAAGCGTTTGAAACGATATTGATATTGCTCTTGTATTCAGTGTGATTTACACCCATAACAAACATAGGGGTATCATCTTTCGAAGGAGCAGACATTACTACCTTCTTGGCACCTGCAGCAATGTGCTTCTCAGCAGTTTCTTTGGTAAGGAAGAGGCCTGTAGATTCAACTACATACTCAGCGCTAACTTCATTCCATTTCAAATTGGCAGGATCCTTTTCTGCAGTTACCCGGATCGTCTGACCATTTACAACCAGGTTGCCGCCCTTTACGGACACCTCACCCTTGAACAGACCATGGGTGGAGTCGTACTTGAGCATATATGCCATATAATCTGGTTCGATCAGGTCATTGATTCCTACGATTTCGATCGAGGGGTTGTTGATAGCCGCCCTGAACACCAGGCGACCTATACGACCGAAACCATTGATACCTACTTTTACTTTTGTCATTTTCAAAAAAGTTTATGGTTATTACAGAGAGTGCAAATCTAACACCCGTACCCACTAAAAACAAAGAAGTTGGCGGTTAAGGTTCAGTTGTTTTTGAAGGATTTTTAGAAAATTTTTCCGCAATGCTTTGCAATTAAAATGAGGCCATATATCTTTGCACCACAATTCAGGAAAGGGGTAGCGAATCAAGCTTAACTCTTCCTCAATTGTTCCCAAAATGGTCCGTTCGTCTAGGGGTTAGGACGCCAGGTTTTCATCCTGGTAACAGGGGTTCGATTCCCCTACGGACTACAAAAAGCCGCTAGAAAGCGGCTTTTTTCATTTGTGGCAGCTTGCGTCGCAATGGGTTCACAACATCATCTCTCAACAGCATTTGCCAGCATCTTCACAAACACCTCCTGCTGCCAGGCAGTGGCATCGTGACCCATGGAGGTATAGAAGGTTCGGCCATTGCCAATTTGTTTGTGCCATGCCACCGGGTGGTCTTTTCCCATGCCAAAGTCTTTGTCGGTCATCCAAAGCATGTTGCCGCTGGGAAGGATTTTGTCTCCATCAATGGTATAAAGAATACTGAAACCCTTCTTTCGTGGGTTGTC
Source organism: Imperialibacter roseus (assembly GCF_032999765.1). Classification (GTDB taxonomy): domain Bacteria; phylum Bacteroidota; class Bacteroidia; order Cytophagales; family Cyclobacteriaceae; genus Imperialibacter; species Imperialibacter roseus. The sequence continues at coordinate 1,557,389 of NZ_CP136051.1, forward strand.
GAAAAACACATACCATTCATCGGTGTGGGTAAACTCGTGCGCCAGACCGGCAGCAAGCAGACTGTCGGCACCCGCTTCCAGCATCATGGTGGTTTCCTGCAACTGAGGGTTGAGCGGGTGGTGAGAGAAGGTAGCTCCCATCAGGTTGTCAGTATACCAATCCCAGTGATGCGAATTGTCGCCAGCACCATGGATGCCAATCAGACTGCCACCATTGTTGACGTAGTTTTCCAAATTTTGCTGCTGTTCATCGTTCAGCACACGGCCTGTGGAATTGTTGAAAATAACCACATCAAACTGGGCTAGCTGCTCACGATTAAATACACCGCCATCCTCTGTGTCGTAAAGAAACCAGTTGTTCTTAATGGCCAATTGAGCAAACACCTTTTTGCCAGCCTCTATCGATTCTCCGTGCCGGAAGCCGGAAGCCTTTGAAAAAAGCAGCACACTGGTTTGGTCTACCGGAATGGTGAGGTTTGGGGCTTCAGTTTCATACGACACAGGGAAACCATTCTTGATCTTGTACATGAACCCGGCCAATAGCCCTACCAGCACCACCACGATGCCTAGCAAAGACCAAAGAGCTATTTTTAAAAACTTTTTCATGGGAAAGAAATCAGGGTTTTTCTTTTATTTTTTGATAAACTCAATGGAGGCCAGACCGGCAAATATCTTTGTGGCATCAGCGCATTTGAAGGTGAAAACGAGCGTGTGTGGGCCGTCAACCGGGTCAATATCTACAACCATTTCCTTGAAGCCAAGATCAGTCAGGCCTGTTTCAAACGTTCCTGCTCCTATCTTTTGGCCATCAACGCCATCAATCATCACGTTCATTGAGCCGCCGGAGAAATAGGTGGGGGCAACCACCAGGTTCAGCTTCAGCTTACCCACTCCGGTCAGGTCGATGTTGTTGTATTGGAGCACACCATCGTCGCTGGGTAAAGTCATGGTCATGTCGTTTTCAATCCCGGGCATCATGCCTGCCGTTACATTGAACGTCATCACATTCTTTTTGCTGCTGAACTTGTCACCATTTATGATCGGGTAGGAGAGCGAAAGCACTTTGGTAGCAGTTAGCGGCTTCATGCCATTGGCGCCCCTGTCGGTATAGGAGGCAGTGAAAATATAAGTGCCTTCCTTTTCCGCCGGCTTATGCTTATTGAGGGCATAGGAGCCTTTGTAAGGGAGGCCTCCTTTCGCAGGTTTTCCGCTCAGCGACAGGATGTAGGCAATCATTTTCTCAGTGTCGGCGGTGCTTAGTTGTGGGTGAGGCGACATCATCAGGTCACCCCATACGCCGGCGCCACCTTTGATGACTTTTTCGGCCAGGGCTTTCACCGCACCTTCGTTGCCTGCGTACTTGTCTGCAATGGCTGTGAAGGTAGGGCCCACTGATTTTTCGGTAAGAGAATGGCATGCCTTGCAGTCGGAAGTTTCCATGAGCGCTTTACCTACGAGGAATGCCGATGCTTCCATATTGGCCTGATGCCCTTGCATAATTTCGGTTACATCGTAGCCCCTGGCCAGGTAATCGGCGGTGAAAGTAACAGCCGAGGGGTTGATGCCCTGGTTGATGGAGCCGTCTTCGGAATCCTGCACGGTCACTTCATAGTCAAAGGTTGAATTGCTCCAGTAAAATGACTGATTTCCTTTAAAGACAAGGTTTACTTCCGGCAGGTCGTTGCCAGCCAAAACGGTAGCTTCAGCGGTAGATACTTCGCCAGAGGGATCCGTTACCGTCAAGCTTACATTGTATTCACCGGGCGTTTTATACTCGTACACAGGGTTTTTCTCTGTTGATGAACCACCATCACCAAAGACCCAGGCGTAGGAAAGTGCGTCTCCATCGAAATCTTTGGAGGCCTCTCCACTGAATTGGACGGCAAAAGGTGTTTTCCCTATCATTTTATTCGCTTCAATGACCGCAAGTGGCACCCTGTTGCCTGATGAGTAAGTGATGTGGATCAACCTGGCATCCATATTTTGCGTGAACCAGTTGGTGCCGTATTCAAGGGCATAGAAATCACCCGTGGGACTAATCACCAGGTCGACCATGTTGTTGAACAACATATTGGGCAGAAAACGCTCCATTCTCACAAAGTCTCCATTGTCATCCAGCGTTACCGCCATTACCCAGCCACGCATCCAGTCGTAGGTGAAAAGCTTTTTGTCGTAGTACTCAGGGAGCCGCTGGTCTGATTCGGGGTAGCGGTCTTTGTAAAAGACGGGGCCTGCCATGGCATTTCTGCCGCCTTCACCCACCAAAGGGTACTCGGTGGATTCAGCATAGGGATAGTAGTATAATGGAGGATTAGCAGGCGGTAAATCCTTCGCTCCGGTATTGTTGGGAGAGGTATTGACGGGCTTTTTTGGGTCAAACAGCGGGCCGGTCTTGTTGTTGGTGTAGTCGTAGTGATTATAGGGGAAGTTGTTGCCTATAAAATAAGGCCACCCAAAATTACCTGCCTTTTTGGCCTGATTGAGTTCGTCATAACCCCGGGAGCCAAATCCAGCGCTGTCTTTAGCGGCATCGGGCCCCACGTCACCCCAGTAGAGGTAGCCATTTTTAGGGTCAATTGATATTCTGAATGGGTTTCGCAGTCCCATTACATAAATTTCAGGCCTGCCCTTTGTTGGATCGGTGAAAAGATTGCCTTCGGGAATTGAGTAAGTTCCATCATCTTCAGGCTTGATGCGTAGTATTTTTCCACGCAGATCGTTGGTGTTGGCCGACGACTTCTGTGCGTCCCATGGTGACCGGCCTTCGCCTTCGTCAATTGGGCCATAGCCGGTGGCACGAGGGCTGGTGTTGTCTCCAAGCGACACATAAAGCAACCTGTCAGGGCCAAATTCTACAGAGCCGGCCGAGTGGCAACATTCCTGCCGCTGCGTGGGCACGGTCAGTAGCACCTTTTCGGACGCATAGAGCAAAGAGTCACCTTCAAAAGTGAAGCGGGAAAGGTGCTGCTTCGGTTCGTCACCCACCGGAGAGTAGAACAGGTAGATCCAGTGGTTGCTGGCGTAGTCAGGATCAATGGCAAATCCCAGTAGGCCGTCTTCCAGCTCACTGTGTACCGGAAAAGTGGTGACAAGCTTCACACTGTCCGCCCCTTTCTTGAAGAGCTTAATCGCACCTTTCCTTTCTATAAATAGGATGTCTTCATTAGGGAAAATATCGAGTTCCATTGGCTCATTCAGATTGAAAGCAAGTACATTTTTCTGGAACCGGTTCTCTTCCGGAGCCACCCTCGAATTGTTATAGTCAACGGGTGTTCCGGGCCCCGCAGCATATTGGATGCCGCCCCACAGCATTGTCAGGAAGTCCTGATCTTTCCATGCTTCATTCGTGTGTCCCAGGCCTGTGTACCACGACCTGCCTCCGTCAAAATCACGGTACCAGGTAATGGGGTGGTTTTCTCCGTTGGTGCCGCCTTCATAAGACAGCTCATCGAGATTGAGCAATACGTTGATGTCAGCTTTGATCTCTTTATAGTTGTACCACTCGTCGGTGCGAGGCCAGCTTTCGGGCAGGTGTTGTGTAGAAAAGTGGGTTTTGTCCACCACCCGCACCGTGGCATCTCTTACATTCGGATCGGAGGGGTGGCCGTTGAAATAAGCACCCACCAGTTCGCCGTACCAGGGCCAGTCATATTCTGTGTCGGCGGCAGCATGGACGCCTACAAACCCGCCACCTGCCTGAATCCAGCGGTTCATTTCCAGCTGCTGGGCGTCGTTGAGCACATCGCCAGTGGTGTGCAGAAACACGATTACGTTGTAATTCTGAAGGTTGGCTTCGTTGAAGTCATCACTGTTCTCTGTAGTGTCAACGGAAAAGCCATGCTGTTTTGCCAGCTCAAGTATGGCTGTTTTTCCCGCAGGTATGGATTCGTGGCGAAACTCCGCCGTCTTAGAGAAAACCAGCACCTTGATATCACGTGTGTCCCGGGTAAAGTAAAAGTAAGCGGCAGTGACAAGCACTGCCAATGTCAGCAGGATGATGTAGCGTTTTTTCATAATGAAAACTAAATAATTTAAACCAACAGGAGTGAAGGACCGGTTGGCTTTTTTGTTACATTTGTTAAAATCTAATAAATAAAGGTAACTGCTTTATTATTAACATTTATTAAATTTTAATAAATAAATTTTGCTCTGTTAGAAACTATGAACGGCTTGCAGGAAATAAGGCATTTTTTGGAGAAGGGGTATCGGGAATACCGGGCTAACGTCTCGGTGGATTGCACAATTTTTGGTTACCACGAAGGCAAGCTCCAGGTGCTGCTGCTTAAAAACAAGCTGTTGTCACAATGGAGTCTGCCCGGCGGCTATGTGAAGCATACGGAAAACCTGGATGAAGCGGCTGCAAGGGTAACAGCAGAAAGAACAGGCATCGAAAACCTTTTTCTGAAGCAGTTCAAGGTGTTCGGAGACCCTGATAGAAATAGGATGGACGGTTTCGACCCTGAGATGCTTTATGAAATGACGGGCGTCAGGGTAACTGAAGACAGCTGGCTGGCAGGGCAGGCTGTCACTATTGGATTTTATGCCATTACCGACATCGTGCATGCCCAGCCCAAAGCAGATATATTTTCAAGTGAAAGCCAGTGGTTTTCTATCGACGAGTTGCCCCGCATGGCTTTCGACCACAATGAGATTGTGCGGGAGGCGCTCTTCAACATGCGGATCCATCTGTATCATTTCCCTATTGGAAAAAACCTTTTGCCTCAGAAATTCACCCTGAAAGAGATCAGGCTTTTTTATGAGGTGATGTCTGGCAAAACCCTCAATGCGTCCAACTTCCCTAACAAACTTATTTCTATAGGCCTGATCAAAAAGACCGATGAGAAGCTAAAGATCGGCGCCCACCGCTCACCCACGTTTTACACTTTCAACGACGAGGTGTACGAAAAGGCACTGGAGGAAGGTGTGGTGTTGGTTTAGGTAGCAGAATAGTATTTTTCTCGCTTTCGTACGTGGAGAGGCGGAACACGCAATGATCAACGATTACTCACAGCGCTCTTCATTACCGGAGGAGGGAATTATTTACCATCAGCCTTTATTTTTTACAATCCTATCCAATAAGATGGAAGTAAACTGATATTGGCATAGCGGCAAAGATCACCGAAACAATAACAGAAAATGTAAAACCGCTTAAGTGGATCAATTTATTGTATTTGATATGATTGATTCCCAGCGACTGGAAGGCGCTATTAAAGCCGTGCAATAAATGCCAAAACAGTGAAATGCAACCGAAGAGATAGATAAGTACTTCCCACGGGTTCTGGAATGTGTCCATTATCATTTGATAAAGGTTTAATTCTTCTCCAAACCGAAATTGATTTGTTCTGTTTGGTATCCAAAAGTTGGAAGTGTGAATGACGAGAAACAGGAGAATTAATGTGCCAAACAAGGTCATGCTTCGACTGTACCATTTACTTCCTTTTTCTGGGCTTGAGTAGCCATACCGGACTGGTCTTGAGTTACGATTCTGCTTCCATAATAGGAGGCCCTGAAGTATGTGTATGAGAAAACCGGCTACCAACACTATTTCAATCGTCCGGATAACGGGGTTGGTGCCCATAAAGTGAGCCCAGTGAGAAAAGACAACTCCGCCATCGTCGACAAAAATCAAAGCATTGATGGCGCAGTGAACGACCAAAAAGCTAATCAGAAATAGTCCGGTAAGGGCCATGACTACCTTTTTGCCGACTGAGCTGGTCAAAAGTAAGGTGATCCATTTCATGGGAAAAAGCCTTTAAAGTGTTGATAGTGAGCAAATTTAAATGCCAAATCTCAATAGTCAATGAAATAAAAATTATATCAAAAACTATGTCCAGATCTCGTTTTTGGATTGTTATAGGTAGCGATTTTAAGCGCTTATCGAGATGATAAACGATCAGTTACTACGATTTATGGCGAGTTTCGGCCGCATTCTTCCTAGTAAAAAAACGAGTAGCCAGAGGTTGATGACGGTAGCATGCCAATCCGGATGGTTTATTCCAAAATTCGCTGTAATTTCATTACGTCAGGAAGCTCGCTGATCCCAAGTTGTCATAAAATGGAACCATCGAAAACATTGAAAGGCCAAAAAATTACGAAACTGTCTCCAGCGGATCAGCCTGGCAATGAGAAAGTGCCCGGCACACAGGGAGCCTCTTTTGAAAGAGAAAGAAAAATCCTGCTCGATATCGGCAACGATCTTACCAAAGTTCGGGAGAAGAATGATTTAATTACTTTGTTTTCCTCCGGGATAAAGGGGCTTTTCCATTTTACCCACACGATTGTCACACTGGTTGAGCCTGAGCGTGGAACCTACACGCCCTTTCTTCTTAATAGTGAAGTCTCTCCCATCAGAGACCATCCAACCTATCCGTCTTTAATAGTTGACCATTTCCCACTTGACGAGCCATTCATAAAGGCTGTCATGGCATCTGAGGGACCTATTTCCTTTTTAATGGAAGATATTATGGATGTTCCGGGGAGTCCTGTTTTTTTGAAGATCAACTATGAAAGAGGCATTCGGGAAATTTTAATGACCCCGCTTAGAAGCAAAGGCCAGGTTATTGGCTTTCTTCATTTATACTCTGACGACACAGTTAGTTTCACCGGGGAGTTCAAAAGAATAATAGAGGGAGTAGCACCGCAGATTTCAGCAGCTGTTTCTAATATCATCAAAAACGAGGAAATCAAACGCAGCGACCTTGTCAATCAGGTGCTTCTCACATTAAGTAACGATATCGTTTCGGTGAGGAACAGAAAGGATTTGTTGCAAGTGATCAATGTAGGTCTTAAGCAACTTATCGACTTTAGCCACAGCATGATGACGGTTTTGGACAAGTCGGGGGAGACCTATATGGCTTTCTTAACAGACCCTGAATCGAAACCAAAAGCATTTGCTAAATACATTGAGGCGATTTCTAAACCTTATCCGGTGGAGGATGGTATCTATGATGAAGCGATGCGTGCAGGAAAACCAGTGGTGCTGAGTCTGAAGCAAATTGACATGGACTCCGCACCATTGTGGCTTAAGTTAAACTACACAGCCGGAGCCAGGGAAATGTTGATTAAGGCCCTTCCCGGCGAAGATGCACAACGCCACAGCTTGATCTTATTTTCAGACAAGTTGAACGGTTTCGACGATACGTCAGTCAGCATCGTCGAGCGTGTCTCAAGCCAGTTATCAACAGCGGCATCCAACATCCTTGCCAACGAGGAAATAATCAATAAGGAAAGCGAGAAGTCGTTCTTGCTGGATTTTAGTCATGCAATAGCGGCTGTTAGGAGCAAAGACGACCTTGTAGTGGCGGTGCGTCAGGCGCTCAGCAAGGTGAGCGCAATTAAGGGATACGCTGTAAGGGCTATTAATAATGATATGAGTACCACGAGTACGTATATCCATGATGGGGGCTCAGCTTTGGAAAATGACCCAGATTTGATAGCCATAAAAGCATCGAAATTTCCAATTGAAGACGGCATGCAGAACAGAGTACTTGATAGCCCCATCCCACTTTTTTTTAATGTAAATTCGGAAATAGCCAAAGGAAGGAAAATCAAATACCTCGACTTCTGGAAAAAAATGGGCTTTCAGCAAATGGTGGGAATCACCTTGCAAACGGGCTCGAAAAAGATTGGGATTTTTTGGCTTGCCATAGAAGATATCAACATTGCCCTGCTGCAGGGCATTGCTGCTCAGATTTCTATCGCCATGGCTAACATATTTGCCAACGACGAGATTCTCCTCAAAAGTACGGAGCAATCATTTCTGCTTGGCTTTAGTAGCGACATTGCAAGTGTCAGAACCAAGTCGGAACTCGAGGTAGCCATTCACAGTGTACTTAAAAACATGTTGAACACCAGATTGGCCATGATTAGGCTGATCGATGAGGATGGCATTCACCTTTCACCCTTCATGTATGATAAAAGTATTTTCGCCAACGTAATAAAGGAGTTTGAGGAGCTGGCTGACAACAGAATAACACTCGAAGAGGAGTTTACCGCCAGAGTGCTTTCAAGCCAGGATCCTGTAGTGTTCAATGTTGAAAAGGAGTTGGCTGAAAGGCCCGATCAGCCATATGTTTTGCATTGGAAAAAGGTTGGTTACAAAAACACCTATGGCGCTCCCCTAAGAGTCGGCAACAAGGATTTGGGCACACTATGGTTGTTGGGAGATGATATAAGCCAACGCCTGCTCAAGGGTATTTGCGCTCAGGTATCCATTGCCATCGACAATATTCTATCCCACAAAGAATTGCTGGGGTATAAGCAAATGCTTGAGGTCGAAAATGATCAGCTGAAAGAACAGATAAAGACCATTTATAATTTTTCTGAAATCATTGGTCAGGGAGAAGCGATGCAAAAGGTTTATCACCTGATGTCTCTGGTCGCAGAGTCTAACTCAACAGTATTGTTGCTGGGTGAAACGGGCACGGGGAAGGAGCTAATTGCCAGGGCCATCCACAATGCCTCACCTAGAAAGGATAAATTGATGATTAAAATCAATTGTGCCGCCTTACCCGCCAATTTGATAGAAAGTGAGCTTTTTGGGCATGAAAAGGGGGCGTTTACTGGTGCCACTGAACGGAGGGCTGGAAAATTTGAACTCGCCCACAACAGTACTCTGTTCCTGGATGAGATTGGAGAGATGCCGCTGGAGCTTCAGGTGAAGTTGCTGCGGGCCATACAGGAGCGTGAAATAGAAATAGTGGGTGGCGCAACAACAATCAAAGTAGATGTTCGGATTATTGCCGCCACTAACCGTGACCTGGCCGAGGAGGTGAAGGCAGGCAACTTTAGGTCGGACCTTTACTACCGATTGAATGTGTTTCCAATCAGCCTCCCTCCATTGAGAGATCGTTTGGATGACATCGAACCCCTAACAAATTACTTTGTGGCTCGATTTAGTAAAAACACGGGCAAGAAAATCAGATCGGTAGCCCCCAGGGTGATGCAGGCGCTAAGAAGCTATTCCTGGCCTGGCAATGTTAGAGAGCTTGAACACTTGATAGAACGCAGCATCCTCCTGGCCAGCGAAGAGGTGTTGAAAGAAGTCCATATTCCCCAAACTTCGCCCGATGCCAAAATTGAATTAGGCGCCTACTCTGACAAGACTCTGGAAGAAGTAGAACGGGATTACATTATTGGAGTTATGAAACGCTGCAGCGGAAAAATATCAGGGAGTGGGGGAGCTGCGGAAATCTTAGCCATGCCTGCCACCACATTGCATTCTAAGTTTAAAAAACTGGGAATCAACAAGCGAGATTATTTATAAGCCAGGCATGCCAGAACAGGATGACCTCATTATGCCTCACTTCGTTCCGTTCTCTTCTCCTTTTATCTAATACCTCATCCGCTCTTCTGATTTAGAAGAAACTTGCTCCATCATTTGGTGACAACCAAACTGACGATATATCGCCAGTAGTTCCGTCAATTGACGAAATAGAGTGAGTTTTCATTTACTTTCTTGTTCGTAATTATAAGATAATCAGATAATTACGTCATTGGCATGCCCCTTGTCAACTGGACTGGTACGTTACCAAGTTTCAAAACAAAAATTAAATGAATATGAAAGATCTAGCTACCTCCAGCAATTATGAACTGAACTCGGCCGATAGGACTGGTCAAGACCAGGTACCTACTGTTATTACCTCTGTGTACCAAGACGAGACTTATGAAGGGAGTGAATTTATTGATGATTCGATAAGGATGTCAGACCATCTCTCAGTTTGGAATTGAGGACAGTGCTAAAGCGTGACATAGATCAGATATAAAAAGATGAAAGAGTTTGTACTAATATTTCGATTGGACTGTAAGGCAATTGAAAAGCATACCGCACCTGACGAAATACAGTCTCACCTCAACCACTGGCAGGACTGGTTTCGAAGCCTCGCTGCCGACGATAGACTGGCCAGACCTGTGCAGCATTGGGAGCCAAAAGGCAAGGTGGTACAAGCGGGAAACCATGTTGTTACCGGGCCATATTCAGCAGCAAATGAACCGATTGTCGGCCTGATAATTATCAAGGCTAGCGATTACCAGGAAGCTTTATGCGTTGCATCGACTTGCCCAGTGCTTGAGTTTGGCGGAAGTATTGAAATAAGAATGGCCACATGAGTGCCAGGGTCAAGAGAAGAAATCTTCACAATTATTAATAGCAATCTAAAAACAAAAATCATGAACGAATTCCTTTTACTTTTTCGCAGAGATTACCAAACAAGTGATGTTCAACCCACACCAGAGCAGTTGCAGGAGCACATTAAGCATTGGCAAAAATGGTATGGTGAATTGGCCAGCAAAGAAGTACTCGCCAAGCCTGTACAACGTCTCGACTTAAAGGGACAACTGCTAAGTGCAACGGGCAAAGCTGCGGAAGGCCCCTATGTCAAAGATGCCGAGTCAATTGGGGGCTATCTGATTATAAAAGCCGATACCTACCAAGATGCTGTAAAAATAGCGCAGGACTGCCCAATTTTTGAGTTGGGCGGAAATGTAGAGGTACGACAAGGCAACTAACCCTTCAAGAACAAATTTTTCTAAACCACTAAATATTAATTGATATGAAAATTTTAGTAATAGGCGGTACCGGATTGATTGGATCAAAGCTGGTAAGCAAGCTTCGCCAACTTGGGCACGAAGTGATTGTCGGATCGCCGGACACAGGAGTCAATACAATCACAGGTGAGGGTTTGAAAGAGGCAGTGGCAGGAGTAGAGGTCGTTGTGGATGTCGCAAACTCTCCATCATTTGAGGACAAGGCGGTACTGGAGTTTTTCGAAACATCAGGCCGAAACTTACTAGCGGCTGAAAAGGCAGCTGGAGTAAAGCACCACGTAGCTTTGTCGGTAGTTGGAACCAGCAGGCTTTCCGAAAGCGGTTATTTCAGAGGCAAAATAGCTCAAGAGAAACTGATTAAGGAATCTGGCATGCCATATACAATTGTCCACTCTACTCAGTTTTTTGAGTTTCTTGGCGGCATAACCAATGCTGGTACTCAAGGCAACCAAGTTCACTTATCGCCGGCTTATGTGCAGCCCATTGCATCCGACGACGTAGCAGCAGCCATGGCCGATGCCACATTGGGAGAGCCGGTCAATGGGATCACCGAAATTGCCGGGCCGGATCAAATACGCCTTTCTGAGCTGGTCGACAAGTACCTGAGCGCCACTAACGACAGCCGAACCGTTGTGTCTGATCCTAAGGCTTTGTACTTCGGTGCCAAATTAACAGACATGATGCTCATGCCCGGAAAAAACGCACGACTTGGTGCTATCAACTTTGAAAAGTGGATGGCCACACAGCAAAAGCCTGTTGTTCATTAATTGTGTGACTCCAAAATCAGTAGCCTCCGCTTTGACAATACCTGCAATAAGTAAAAATGCCGTGAGCAGGGCGGAGGCTTTTTTAAAACGCCTAAGGGCAAAACCAAAACTACTATGAACTTTCAAGGATCAAAGGACTTAGGTCCGGCTAAAAAACAATATCAGAAGACGCTGACCTACCTTCTGGAGGTACAGAGAAACTTCCCCGGTGTTTATCAAAAACTGGCTGAAGTGCCACAATTTGAGTATGAAGTGGAGATATATCGACACAATAAAAGAGAAGGCAGAAAATACCTGCTGACACTGAAATCTCTGGCGAAAGAGTATGGTTTGAAAGCTCAGATTGAGGAAAATGGCCTTGAATTTAAGAGGCAACTTCATCCCTCCATTGGCTAGTAGAAAAGTCAGTGACTTACCCGGGAATTTCGCCAGAATGCCGACTCGTTTATACGAAAGACATGCCTAAAAGGTGCTCCGAAAAAAGTAATACAATATGGCCACAGGCTAAATAAAATGGAATTAAAAACAAATAGCAAAAAACAAGTTGTAGTGATTGGTGGGGGGTTTGCCGGACTGAACTTTATTACACGACTGGAGAAAAGTCCAGACTTTCATATCACTTTGGTAGACAAAAATAATTACAACTATTTCACTCCACTTCTGTATCAGGTAGCCACCGGATTTCTTGAACCGGCAAGCATAAGCTATCCATTCAGGAAACTATTCAAAGGTTATGAAATTTCGTTTCGGCTGGGGGAAGTAGAAACGGTGGATCCGGCGCTAAACAAAGTGTACTTAACAGGGGGTCAAGAACTGAGCTACGATGTATTAGTTTTTGCTGCCGGAGCCCAACCTAATTTTTTCGGCAACGAAAGTGTGATGAAGAATGCCATTACTCTAAATGGAATAGGTGAGGCTCTTTTTATGCGTAACCAGTTGATAAAAGTGTTGGAACTAGCTGCATCTGAAAAAGATCCGATTGAAAAAAGAAAGCTGCTCACTCTGGTGATAGCTGGCGGAGGGCCCACAGGAGTAGAAGTTGCCGGGATGCTTGCCGAGATGAAATCATCGTTGCTGTTGCAGGAGTACTCAGAAATAAAGGATGAGTCGATTGAAATTTATCTGGTTGACGGGGCAGATTCCTTATTGGCTCCAATGAGCACCAAAACCCACAAGGAAGCACTCCGGATACTTGAAGGTATTGGAGTCAATGTAAAGCTCAACACTCTTGTAACACAATTTGAAAACGGGAGAGTTCAGCTATCAAATGGCCAAACTATTGCCGCAGGCACTTTGATTTGGGCGGCGGGCGTAGTTGCCAATACATTCGAGGGGATAACAAAATCAAGCCTTGGGCATGGCAACAGAATGGTTACCGATTCATTTAATAGGGTTAAAGGATATCACAATATTTATGCTATTGGCGACATCAGCATTCAACATGGTGATCTAAATTATCCAGACGGTCATCCACAACTAGCACAGCCAGCTATTCAGCAGGGAAAGAGGCTTGCAAGTAATCTGGTGCTGATGGCGAAGGGCAAACCTATGGCCCCATTTGACTATTTTGATCGTGGGGAGATGGCCATTATCGGTCGTAAGTTTGCTCTTGTAGATCTTTTCAAGCACAAGGTTCATATCGGAGGCATACTCGGCTTACTGAGTTGGCTTTTTATACACCTGCTATCCCTGGTCAACTATAATAACATAATCAAAACTATGTATGGCTGGGGAATGGCATATCTAACCCGTGACCAACCTTTAAGAATGATTATTAAGCCAGAAAAGCGAGGGGAAAGCATAAACGTCACCGATAATTTGCTCAAGAGCCGACAGACGTATCTGGTGGAGAATTAAATCTACCATATTACTGAATTCTGCTGAACCTGAGCTTCTGTTGGGCTCTGTCGACACCATTGTATCACAGATAGAAATCAAAAGAAATAAACATGATGAATTACTCACACTCAACGGATTATTCTCAGCCTTCAGAAGAAGGATACAGCAGCTACGAAAAAGAAATAAAGCAGCAAGATGACCAGGCTGCAAACGGCTTAAAATCCTCTGAGAACTCTTTCATAAAAAGCCAGAAAGAAAGTGACTCAATTTTGTCCAGATTCGAAACTCCGCTTGTCATTAAGCCAAACAATAAAAAACATTAAACATCATGGAACAAAGAGTTGATTTATTCAAGAAAGGCATGAATGGCATGAAGCCCATTTTTGCTATGGGAGCTTACCTTAAAAGCTCAACTATCGAAAAAGGTCTTTTGGAGCTGATCGATTACCGTATTTCGCAAATTAACGGGTGTGCCTATTGCCTCGACATGCACGCCAAAGATGCCCGTGCCCATGGAGAGACAGAGCAGCGCCTTTATGCTGTAAGCGCCTGGAGAGAGACTCCATTCTACACCGATAGGGAACGAGCAGCACTGGCCTGGGCCGAAGCTGTTAATAGCAACCAGGTGCCGAAGGAGGTTTTTGCAAGAGTGAAAGAGATTTTTTCGGATGAAGAGTTGATAGACTTAACTTTAGCCGTGAGCAATATCAGCACATGGAATCGACTGAACCTCGCATTTCATCCTATGGAGCCAGGTTCTTACACGGTTGGTCAGTTTGGCTAAGTCACTAACTTTAAAGGAAAAACAGAATGGACGAGTTTGTATTGATCTTCCGACGAGACTTCACCTCTAAAGAGGCGCAGCCGGCACCTGATGAAATGCAAATCCACCTCAGCAAATGGCAGAGTTGGTTTGCAAATCTTACAGCACAAAACAAACTTTCTCGTCCCCTGCAACGGTGGGACAGGGAAGGCAAAATTGTCAAGAGAAACAGCCAGGTCATTAGCGGCCCATACGCTGAAATTAAAGAATTGATTGGGGGAATGATCTTTGTGAATGCCGCTAATTATGATGATGCGGCAACCATTGCATCTGAATGTCCGATCCTTGATTTGGGCGGTAACGTGGAAATTCGTAAAGCTGCTTCTTCCGGAGATCAATAGTAAGCTAAAAAGGGCAAGAGGCCCGTCAGGTCTTCTTGCCTTTACCTTATTTTGACCCTGATGTTTCGCATCTAAAGTCTGTTATGGAGCACAAAGAGCTTTTACCACATCTATTTCGTACGGAGTATCAGAAGCTTGTGTCCGTCCTTTGCAGTTTGTTTGGTATTCAGCATGTGGAAACTGCAGAGGATATTGTTAGCGACACTTTTCTCTCGGCCACCGAAAACTGGAGTCATCACGGGTTGCCAAACAATCCCACGGCCTGGCTTTATACAGTTGCAAAAAACAAGACTAAAAATCATCTCAAGCGACATACCCTTTTCCAACAAAAACTGTCACCCGAGCTGCAAAGAGAAGGCGCCACAGGTCATGAAATTGAGGTAGATCTTTCGGTTAAAAATATTTCAGACAGTCAGCTCGCAATGATCTTTGCTGTGTGTGATCCCGTAAATCCCAGCGAGGCGCAAATCGCTCTGGCACTCAACCTGCTCTGCGGTTTTGGTGCTCAGGAAATCGCCGATGCTTTTCTCACTAACAAAGAGGTGATTTATAAGCGGATTAACAGAGCCAAGGACAAACTGAGAGAGACCAACGTCAGGATAGCCCAACCATCAACCAAAGAAATTGGCAGCAGGCTTGATACTGTATTAACTACACTCTACCTGCTGTTTTCAGAGGGCTATTACTCTGTGTCTCAAAATACTACGCTTCGCAAAGAGTTTTGCATAGAAGCCATGCGGCTGACTTACCTGCTGATTCAAAATGCTACCACTAACAACCCTAAAGTAAATGCGCTTATGTCGCTGATGTGCTTTCATGCCTCACGCTTTGATGCAAGAATCAATGACAAGGGCGAGGCAATTCTGTACCATGAACAAAACGAATCGCTTTGGAACCAGGAACTTATTCAGCGGGGTAAATATTTTCTGAACAACTCAGCTGCCGGCACCAACCTATCGAAGTATCACCTTGAAGCAGGGATAGCTTATTGGCATACGCAAAAGGAGGACACGACGGAAAAATGGCAGAGTATTCTTGAGCTCTACGATAGCCTGCTTGCGCTTGAGCACTCACCAGTGGCGGCATTGAACAGGGCATACGTCGTATCAAAAACCAGTGGAAAAGAGGCAGCAATAACTGAGGCAGAAAAGTTGAAACTCGTCAATGATCATTTTTATTTCTCACTACTGGGCAACCTCTATACCGAGTTGGACAACGGAAGGGCAATACAGTATTACGAGAAGGCCATTTCACTTACGAACTCAGTGGCTGAGCAAACAATGATCAGGAAAAAAATAGAGGACATCGGCCTGCTTTAAAACGTTGACCATGGTTGAGGTGAAAGTTTCGTCAGCATATTGCAATTAACTCTCTGTAACTTTCTTTCTGTGGTTCACTCCCCATTTTATCATTTCGTCAACCAGCGGTTTCAAACTTTTGCAGTAAGGAGACACTGTGTATTCTACAACTACTGGAGAGGTATCATATACGGTTCTTCTCACTAGCTTGTTTTGCTCAAGGTCTTTCAGTTCTTTGGAAAGTACTCTTGTGGTAATAGGAGGGACACTTCGTTGTATATCTCTAAAACGTTCACTCCCCTGACTTATGGCGATTAATATAGGAAGCTTCCACTTGCCGCTAACGACGAATAGCGTATCCTGCACATATTTTATTTTCTCATCTGTTGCCAGGTCTTCAATATCCATAGTTGATATCCTTTAGGTTACTGGTATTAAAAGTATATCAAATAAGACATAGTTTTGCCTAAAAAGAAATGAAAGAACGAATTGCTCTAATTACAGGAGCCACCAGTGGCATTGGTAAGGCTGCGGCCATGTCTCTTGCAAAACAGGGATTTGTAGTCATAATACACGGACGGAGTGAAGAAAAGACTCAACGAGTCGGGGATGAGATACGAATGGCGACCGGAAATAACAAAATAGACACAGTTGTTGCAAACCTATTTCTTTTGGGAGAAGTGCGAAAAATGGCGGCAACCTTGAAGCAAAAGTACGACCGCCTTGACGTGTTGATCAATAACGCAGGAGGTGTCATGAATAAAAAAAGAGAGACTACCGTTGAGGGATTGGAAACCACGTTGGCTGTCAACCTACTTGCCCCCTTTCTGCTGACCGGCCTATTACTGGATTTATTAAAAAAGAGCCCTGACGGTCGTGTAATTAATGTGTCTTCTAACTCACATAAGCTCAATGCCAAACCAAATTTCGGTGATTTGCAATTAGAAAACGGATATGACCCACTCAGGGCCTATGGAAATGCAAAACTATTTCTTATTTGGGTAACTCAGCGTTTAGCAGGCATGCTGAAGAAGTACGGCATAAGTAATGTCACAGTCAACACATTGCACCCTGGAGCTGTAGCAACAAATTTCGGAGTAGATAGTAACTTAGGAGGCTTTCTAAATTTAGCCAGCAAACTGGCAAGGCCTTTTTTCAAAACAACTGAACAAGGTGCGGACACCCTGGTTTTTCTGGCCTCTTCTAATGAAGTGAAAGGTATTTCCGGCCGATACTTCGTCAACAGAAGGCAGGCAACAGTTGCTGACAAATACTTCACCACAGAAAATGAAAATTTGATTTGGGCCTATTGCGAGAAACAAACCGGAATATCTGTAAGTGATCTAATTGTCGGCAGTTAAACAGTGCCCTGAGATTTGGCAGTGGGACAGAGGCCGACACAATATCCCCGGGCCAGGCAATAAACCCGATCAAAAAGACCGGCGAAAACTGAACATCGGTGAATATCCCTCCCCCACCTTCTACACCTTCAACGACGAGGTGTATGAAAAGGCATTGGAGGAAGGGGTAGCGCTGGTGTAGGTAAGAAAAACTTTTATGCTCTGACGCTGAGCAGAGGCAACTGAGGGCAAGGGGTTGACCTTGGTGCGTTCAATTTCCGTTGACTAAGCAGCACATTTTTTGCTGGATCACAGATCCTGGGGTAGAGGTTCAGGGTTGCAAATCTGGAACGTCCAGGTAGCAGGTTAAATGTCTTTAAAGCTTTTAAATCACTTTATGGAAACTTTTTGTAGATATCCTTTCGATGAGCCAGTGTTGTTATCAGAGCTACTCCCTTGTCAATATAAAACCCTAGCCTATAATCACCTATTCTGATCCTATAAGCGCTTTTATGCCCCTTCATTTTTTTAGCGCTGGGTATCTGGCTGACAGTCTTTGCTTCAATTATTTCTTTGATGGCACCAGCAACTCCTTCTTTTGATATATTGTCAGGAATTCCTTTAAGCTGCTTTTCAAATGATTTGCTAAACTCCAGATTCACTCCAACCCAAGTTTATTAAGAACTTTGGTTTTGTCTGCAAGTCCACTTTGCTTGTCTTCTTCCATCATCGAAAGCAACACTCTGTCTTCCTGTTCTTCCAGGTCAATAAAGGAAATCCCCTCAATTTTGAGGGTCTTTATGAGTTCTAAAAGTTGCCTTGCACCGGGTAAAGAATCGTTTATTTCTATAAAGTGTCGCATAGTGTAAAAATAGCAAAAATTGATCAGATCGGTTCTTCTTGCTTCAATTATTGTGTCAGACTGAAGTATCACAGGATAAGTTTACTGACTAGTTGAAGTGTCACTTCCATAGAAGAATTATGAGCCTTATTCTTTTTCCATCACCTAAAATTCCTCCCCTCAGGAAATATCGTACCCTGCACCACTTCCGGCTTTAGTGCTTTTTTGATTTGGGAGCAAGGTCGTTCCATCAGGCTCTTTATGGGTTTATTGGCAAGCAGTTTCTTTTTTGTTCGCTAAGTTGCTACAGGATATTGGAAGCATTGCCATATTGAACAGAAAGAAGTATTTTTGACTATGCATTATCAAGATCGCATCATATCAGACTATAAGATACTTTTGGGAAAGCCAGTAATAAAGGGCACAAGAATATCAGTGGAATTAATCTTGAAGAAACTCTCAGAGGGAGCAACTGTGGACGAGCTTGTTAGTGATTACCAGGTACAAAAGGAGGACATTTCTGCAGCTCTGAATTACGTTGCATGATTATCTCATAGACTCCGAGAGAAGTCGTTTCTTAAGATCAATCATCTAAAATTCCTCCCCTCCGGAAAGATTTTCCCCTGCACTACTTCTGGTTTCGGTGATTTCTTGATTTGAGAATAAGGCACGGTCGTTTCATCAGAACGGGACATGGGTTTTAGCGATAGTTCTTGCTTTTGTCTGGCCGTTAGTTGCTGTAGCATTCCTGAAAGATTGAAAAGCCGTTTGGCAATCACATGAATTACTTCGCCTTCTTTTTGCAACTGGCCTTCCACCATCAGCAGCTTCGATTGGATGATCTCTTTTCTGTATTTGTCGAACAGCTTTTTGAAGACCACCAGGTTGGCAGTGCCTGTTTCATCTTCGATGGTAATAAAACAAATGCCGCTGGCAGTGCCGGGCCGCTGTCGTACCAGCACCAGTCCGGCTACTTTCACCAGGTCACGGTCTTTTGCTCCAGTCAGGTTTATGTGCGGAGTGATTCCCAGTCGTGTTAGCTGCTCTCTCAAAAAACTCACCGGGTGGGCTTTGATAGACAGAGAAGTGGAGGCGTAATCCTGGATCACATGTTCGGACAGTTGCATTTCAGGCAGGTCAACCTTTTGCTCGTGCTCATTTTGTTGTTGCGAACTGAACAAGGCTTTGTGCAGGTGGTCTTTGGTGGAAACTTCCCACAAAGCCTGACGCCGGTCAAGTCCTATCGATCGGAAGGCGTCGGCATCGGCCAGTCGTTCCAGGGCGCTTTCTGACAGGCCCAACTCCCGCAGTTCATGTACGCTGGTGTACGCTTGTTCCCGGCCAGCCACCAGGAGCTGGATGTCTTCCTCTTTCAGTCCTTTTACCTGTCGAAATCCAAGACGTAAAGCACAAAATTCACCCTCCTTTTCTTCCAGCGTATAATCCCATTCCGAATGATTAATATCGAGTTGCCGCACTTTAACACCATGGTTTCTGGCATCGGTGATAAGTTGCGCCGGCTGGTAGAAGCCCATCGGTAAACTATTGAGAATGGCACAGGCAAACACATCAGGGTAATAGCATTTGAGCCAGGAAGAAACGTAAACCAACAGGGCAAAGCTGACCGCATGACTTTCGGGAAATCCATAGCTACCAAAGCCTTCCAGTTGTTTGAACACCCTCTCGGCATATTCCCGGCTATATCCTTTTGCAGTCATGCCATTGACCAGTTTGTCATGGAAATAAGATACCTTGCCCTTGGCCTTGAAGGTAGCCATGCTTCGCCGCAACTCATCGGCCTCTGCCGGGGTAAAGTTGGCCGCCACTATGGCAATTTTCATGGCCTGCTCCTGGAAAAGGGGTACACCCAATGTTCGGCCAAGGATTTCTTTTAGCTCTTCGGATGGGTACTCCACTTTCTCTTCACCATTGCGCCTTCGCAGGTAAGGGTGCACCATGTCTCCCTGAATTGGCCCGGGGCGTACAATGGCTACTTCTATCACCAGATCGTAGAACTCTTTAGGCCTTAACCTTGGCAGCATCGACATCTGCGCCCGGCTTTCTATCTGAAACACGCCGATGGTATCGGCATGGCAGATCATTTCATAGACTTTAGGATCATCCTGAGGGATATTGGCCAGGGTGAAATCCTTTCCATAGTGTTGCTTAGCCAAATCAAATGCCTTGCGGATGCAGGTGAGCATGCCCAAAGCGAGTATATCAATTTTCAGAAAGCCTAAAGCTTCGATATCGTCTTTGTTCCACTCAATATTGGTGCGGTCTTCCATCCGGGCATTCAGCACCGGACACAAGTCGGACAGCTTGCCTTCAGTAATCACAAATCCACCTGTATGTTGCCCTAGCTGCCGTGGGAAGCCAATGTATTGCTGGGTAAGCTCGAGCACTTTTTTAATAGTCGGGTCATCGGGGTTGATGCCCTGGCTAATGATACGGTTTTTGTCGAAACCTTCGTCTTTGAAGTCCCAAATGAGGCTGGACAAACGGGTAATGGTATCGACCGATAGCCCCATTACTTTGCCAACATCCCGGATGGCACCTTTGTGATGCAACTGGGTGACCGTAGCCACCACAGCGGCTCTGTCCCTTCCGTATTTGTTGTAGATATACTGCATTACTTCCTCCCGTCGTTCGTGTTCAAAGTCCACATCGATATCCGGCGGCTCGTTGCGGGCAGCAGAAATGAAGCGTTCAAACAGCAGGTTGAATTTAGACGGATCTACTGAGGTAATGCCCAGACAGTAACAGACGGTAGAGTTGGCAGCAGAACCACGACCCTGACAAAGGATTTGCTGCTCTCTGGCATAGCGCACGATATCGTAAACGGTGAGGAAATACTCTGCATAATTCATCTGGTCAATGAATTTCAGTTCATAGTTGATATTGCCTTCGACCTTTGCGGGTATTCCCTCGGGAAACATTTGATGGGCTCCTTTCCAGGTAAGGTAGGTAAGCTCCTCCTGTGGTGTGCGGCCCTCGCTGGTGATCTCTTTCGGATATTTGTATTTAAGTTCATCAAGTGAAAAAGTGCATTTTTCTGCAATGACCTGGGTTTGTTTGATAGCCTCTGGATAGGCCCTGAATAATCTGAGCATTTCATCGGCTGGCTTGAGATAGCGCTCCGCATTAGGATAAAGCCGAAAGCCAGCTTCTTGTATTGTGCATTTTTCCCGTGCACAGGTCACCACGTCCTGAAGCTCCCTTCTTGCAGGGTGATGATAATGCACATCGTTAGTGGCAACCATTGGGATATTAAGCTTCTTTGAGAGTTGATTGAGTCGGTGAAGCAACTTGAGGTCGTTGCCATCGTAGGGCCTGCTGGCCGCAAGGTGAAGGCGGGCACCTAAAGCTTCCCTGTATTCCTCTAGTTGTGATTTGAAAACCGGGTCAAAATCAAATGCTTCATTCAATTGCAGAGGAGGGATGGCTACCAGCTCCAGGCCTGCTGCATGTTCATATAAGTCCTTTTTATAAAGCTCACATTGCCCTTTTTCGGTTCTCAGGTTGCCTTTGGTAAGTAAAGCGGATAAACCTGCATAGGCATGAATGTCTGTAGGGAAAGCCAGCAAGCTGGGGCCATCCTGCAGGTCGAGGCGGCAGGCAGGGATGATGCGAATAGCAAGACCTCTGGTGGCGGTGTGGGCCCGAACGATGCCTGCCAGGGTATTTCGGTCCGTAATGGTGATGGCAGAGTAGCCATATTGGACAGCCTGCTTCACTAACTCCTCTGGATGAGAGGCTCCCCTGAGAAAGCTGAAGTTAGAAGTGACTTGTAGTTCGGTGTAGGGCATTGTTTTTATCAGTTCCTTATCCTGGAATCAGCTCTGAAATTCTTCGTTTTACCCCGACCCTGAGCCGCACGCCCCCTGAAGGGAGCCGAAGAATTTCGCAGCTGCTTCAATTTTGCGTCAAAGAGCCTTTTGTTAAGGGTTTAAAGAATGACTAAATTTCATTGAGCTTCCCTCCCTTCAGGGTTGGGGTAAAGGAAGCTTGAAAATATGTTTTCAAGCAAAGAACCCATGCACATACCACTGGAAGCTTTCGTCGTCGTAGTGCCCTGACCGGAAGATCCAGAATCTGTGCCCTTCTTTGTCTTCTATCCTGTAATAGTCCCGGTGCTGGCCCTGCTGCAGCCACCATTCCTGCTCGATTCGCTCAGGGCCATCCGCTCTGGCCACTTCATGCACCTTGCCTTTGTAGCGGAAAAGCATAGGAGGATAATCAGGGATTGGCGCACTTACCTCAATTCTTTCCGGTCTGCTCAATAGCTGGAGAGGCCGAAGCTTATCCACTCTCCATAGGGTGGTTGCTTTTTCTTGCAGCGAAAGGGCAGGCCTAAATGACCTTTCGGGCCAATAATGCTCGTCGGGGAGGTAGCGCTGGACAGACTTTGCCCCGAATTTACCGGCCAGCTTATCCACCAGCTCCGACAGCCGCATATCGTCCAGTCCGCCAGCTTCTTCCCACAACTGTTCTTGCTCAGGCATAAGCTCTTCTACTTTAGGAGCTTCCAGAATGAATAACTCAATACCCAATGCAGGCTCAAACGTCGATATCTTGACCTCAAAGAGCTTAAAAAGATGATTGACATGATGGGTTGGCCTGCTGGTGCCGATATCTAGTTGAACAACCTTTCCATCCACCCGGTAGCCTTTGAATACTGCCGTTCTTAGCCCTTTCTGTTCCTGTCTTAGTCGGTGGCAGAGGGTTTCCAGTAGTCGCTCCAGTGCGATCTCTATGCCTTTAGCAGTAACGATAGGCTCCAGACAAGGAAGTCGTTCCTGGTAGGGCTCCACAGGTTTTATAGGCTCCATCCTTTCCTCTAAGGCACCAGTTGCCTGGTCGATACGCAGCAGCATTTGTGCCCCAAACCGCCTTCGGAGAGTGGCACGTGGCATGCTTATGAATTGATGCAGTTGATGTAAACCCAGTTTGTGTAGTCGTTCAAGGGCTTCGGGCTCCAGCCGGAGAGCCTCCGGGGGTAAGCCCATAAGTGCTTCATGGTGTTTTCCGCTTTCTATGATGCCCGACCCACGACTGTACCTGGCGATAGCCCATGCTGCTCCGATGGTGCCAGCCATGGCCGCCCTCACCCGGTAGCCATGGGTTTCGAGCTTCTGCTCAATGTCAGTTACATAATTTGCATCTCCTCCCCAAAGATGGGAGCATCCTGAGGCATCAAGTAAAAGTCCATCCGGTGGATCGATAGCCACATTGGGGGCATAGCGAATGCTCCATTCGCCCAGGCGCCTGAGTAGTTTGAGTATAAGCTCCGGCTGATCATCCAGTGCTACTACAGAAGGTACTGCCGCTCTGGCATCGGCGAGCACCATGCCATCACTGATGCCTTTGGCCCTGGCGATAGCATTCGAAGCTGAAATCACCATTCTGCCGTGGGAAGGGGTTCGCAAAACGAACGGGATCTTTCTCAGCTCTGGCCGACGGAGAGAGAACCAGTCCGTGGTAAGGTAACGGAACCATATAGAAACAAATCTTTTGCCCATGGTTCACCCTGCTTTGCGTTCTTCCGGTTCAAAATGATGTAGTGCTTTCTCAGCTACGGTTTTCAGTTGGCCTTCCAGCCATTTCACATCCCAGGCACCCGGCTTGCCATTTCGCACACGTTGCAACTCCACTCTCCATTGTGGGTATCCCACACCGGGAAGGTCGTCAACAACCTCGCCGGGCAGAGAGGCTATTTTCCATCGGGATACACAAGCTGTTGTTGTTAATTTTTGACTGAAAGGCCGGATCACAAAACCAGTGACACAGCTTTCCTCTACCGCTAGCTGCAACCTGCGGGAGGAGGTGAAGTCCAGGGTGGGCATTTCACCCACAACGGCAGTAACAGAAGTGCATTTCAAACCTTCTTCCACTGCCCACCATACATCTTTTTCTTTTTTCAGGTCAATGAAAATGAATCGTTCAGGAGAGATGCCGAAACTTTTTAGTGCAGGAGGGAAGAGTGTTCGGGAGGTGCTGATCCATAAAGCTATTCCATTAACACCTGTAACATTGCTTAGGAGAGAAGCGACAAAGCCGCTGGTGGCTGCAATGTCTTCTTCACCTGCAGGAAGAAATTCGTGGATGGCACCCAATGGGAATACGCCATTAGGAAAAGCAGCATCCATCAGGCCAAGATTCAGCCGGGCGGTGGTGTTGCCTTGCGACTTGAACCCTTGCAGCCGGAGAATATCCGATTGTAAAGAGGAAAGAATGTCAGCCCTACTCTGTTGCATGGTGTCCCATTCGGGATTTGAAAGCTAATTATTTTAGCTATCAAAGCTAATGATAACTAAAATAATTAGCAAAATAACAAGAGAGAAGTTGCAAGAATTTTCAGCTGGAGATCAGTAAATTATTTGGTGATCTGCCTTCATAGTGAAAAGTGCTAAAGCTATACCTTGTACTGGTGAGCAATGTCAACAGCCAGCCTGACCTGCTTCCAGTCTATTTCTCCCAAAAGTGCGCATTCTGCACCCAGAACGAATCCTTCCGGGATATTTTGCATCACTGCATTTACTTCAGAAGTAAGATTCTCTGCACTTGCCGTTGAAATAGCCCCTCTTTTTTCCAATCCACCAAAAATGGGACGGTTAAACTGTCGGTGAATGTCCCCTGGAGTTAATATTTCATTATTCACTTTCAAGCTACAGTTCACCAGCTGACCTGGATAGTCCAGAAAGGGGCTAAGGTCATTATAGTCCCCTACATAGTCGCAAATATGCAGGACATTGCAAGAGCAAGCGGCATTGATTTCATTCATTACTATCAAGTCATAGGGCTTGATATAGTCATTGAAAATAGTAGGGTCTTGAAAACGAAACCCTTCTCCGCCTTGCGTAGAAGCAAGAAATCCATCAACTCCTAATTTAATGCACTCACGGGCAAAGAGAA
Organism: Imperialibacter roseus; assembly: GCF_032999765.1. GTDB lineage: Bacteria > Bacteroidota > Bacteroidia > Cytophagales > Cyclobacteriaceae > Imperialibacter > Imperialibacter roseus. Next base: position 1,582,098 of record NZ_CP136051.1, read on the forward strand.
GCGTGCTTTCAGTAATGATATCCATTCCCTTCTTCACACTTTCCGGGTCTTGCTTGAGGTGCTCGGTGAGTAGTTCACCAGTAACAGAATGCCCGGCGCTCATGAAAGGAGAGTAAAGGGTAGCGATCACCGGGGCATGTTTTTTACCTTCCTTTACCAGTTCCTTCACTACGTACAATTGATCCTCGTAAAAGTCTTTGCCATAAAACGGCATATTGGCCCAGTCTTCAGGCTTCTGTATACTGGTCAAATGAGGGAATTCAGACTCATATTGAATTTTCACAAAATCCATGTCAATAGCATGGAAGTATTCCATGTGCTTCTTCACTGCAGCATCGCCAGATTTGAAACCCTCCCCAAAATGCACGAAAAAACCGCATGGGATATACCCGTTGTTTTTCCCCGTGGCAATTAAATTGAAAACAGCTTCCCGCTTATTGACAGTGGAGCCCGAGGTACAGGCAGGTAAAATCCAACTGCTTGCCAATGCGGTGGCAGATAAGGCTCCAATGGATTGTAGAAACTTTCGGCGGTCAATTGATGAGTAAGACATGGTAGGTGATTATTTTTTAGTCAAATAATAATACAAAATACCAAGTCAACTTGAAAGCAGGAATACGCCAGGTGCCAGCGTATACCCTGCAATAGTATTGATTATTTCTTTTCCCTCAGAAAAGCGAGCTGCCCCAAATGGTTGGCTAAGTGAGCTGTCCGGTTCATCACCAGGTTTAGCTTGTTTCTGTGCGGCTCTTTGGTAAAGTCTTCTTCAGTCACAGCAGTATGTCTGGTAAACCAATCGTCGGCTGAAAACTTTTCAAATGCTGCGGAAAGCGCTGAGTTTACTTTATTCCAGGCTTCTCTTAATTCTGGAATAGGTGTGTTCTGACCTGACTTGTCTGGCGTTCTTACGTAGGGCTCGTAGAGTTCAGGGAACAGCTTATCCCCAGCACCAAGTAAAGGAAGCATGTTGTCATGAACTGCCGCCAGGTGGCCGAGCAGGTAGGTGCCTGTATTTCTGTTGGGCGCTACTTCTGAAGCGATTTGTTCATCGCTCAGACTGTCGAAAAGTTTGTTGGTGCGATCCACGTAGACGTTCCAGGCGTCCAGGGCCATTTTGATAAAAAGTTCTTGTTGGTTCATTGGGATGTATGTTTTATACAAAGTAAAAACTGATGATTGATAAGGAAGAAGTGGGGGTGAAAAGTTCGTGAAACGAGGTTATTACTTTATTTTCTGTTGGGCTTGAGTATCAAACTTTAAGTCTGGTAAATGTCTTAAACATTGTATTGTAGAATTCTCGTTATATTTGAGTATGAATGAGGTGACATCCTATAAGCATATAAGCGAAAAGAAAATTGGGCCAGAATCGGAGCGCTTATCTGACGAAACTGCTTTGGCAAGAGTACTTGATCTGATGGATTTTTATGCTGCTTTAAAGGCCGCCAATGAAGACTTGAAAGATGACTCCTCAGACATCCTATGGATTGAACTAAAAGAAGCCAAATGATTTCTAATGAAATCAGAGAGTCACTCCAGCACACTTGCTCTGCTCTAAACAAACATGGTGTTGAATACATGCTGATTGGCGGAATTGCCGTTGGCTTCTATGGGTATCAAAGGCCTTCTGGTGTGCCGGAATATGGCATGTGGAAACAAGACCTGATCTCGATTTTTGGTACAATCCAATTGTTAAAAACTACTATAGATTACTTGTTGCCCTTAAGGAAATGGGGAAAGATACTTCCAGACTTGAGAACGAAGTTTTTGACCGTTACAAGACCTATTTAAGGATTCAGTACTCAACTTTTAAAACCGAGTTTCTTCCGCCAATGAAAGGTTTGGATTCATTTGATAAGTGTTATAAAAGGGCCAAGATCATAGACTTTGATGGATACAAATTATCGATAATTGGGTTCTCTGACCTCATGAAAAATAAAGAAGCAGTGAATCGTGAGATAGATCGAAGCGATATCGCTGAGCTCAAGAGAATAAGAAAGTCAAAAGAGGAAGACGATAAATAGAACACCCCTCATGAAAAAAATACTCCTTCTCGGCTCTGGAGAACTCGGAAAAGAATTTGTGATCAGTGCCAAAAGACTGGGCTGCCATGTGGTAGCCTGCGATAGCTATACGGGTGCGCCAGCCATGCAGGTGGCCGATGAAAGCGAGGTTTTTAGCATGCTTGATGCAGCGAAGCTGAGAGAAGCTGTCGAGCGACACCAGCCAGACCTTATCGTGCCGGAAATCGAGGCCATCCGTACCGAGGTGCTGGTGGAAATGGAAAAGGAAGGCAGAAACGTAGTGCCCAGTGCCAGGGCTGTGAACATGACGATGAACCGTGACCGCATCCGTGACCTGGCAGTAGACCTCGGCGTTCGTACGGCTCGATTCGCTTATGCTGAATCTGCGGAGCAGCTCATGGGGGAGGCCAAAGCCATCGGCTTTCCCGTGGTGATCAAGCCGGTAATGAGCAGCAGCGGAAAGGGGCAGAGTGTAGCCCAAACAGCTGATGATATCCAAAACAGCTGGGAATATGCCTGTGCTGGCATGCGGGGCGACCGCCAGAGGGTGATTGTGGAGGAGTTTATCAAGTTTGACTATGAGATCACGCTGCTTACCGTAAAACAGAAGAATGGCCCGACGCTCTTCTGCGACCCCATTGGCCATGTGCAGGAGCGGGGCGACTACCAGTACAGCTGGCAACCCCAGCCCATGATAGATAAATTCCGACAAGACGCTGAAACAATGGCAAAAGCAGTCACTGACGATTTGGGTGGCGTAGGCATCTTTGGTGTGGAATTTTTTGTCACCAAAGACGAAGTGATTTTCAGCGAGCTGAGCCCACGGCCTCACGACACCGGCATGGTGACGCTGGTCAGCCAAAACCTCAGCGAGTTCGATTTACATGCCAGGGCCATTCTTGGCTTGCCGATTCCTAATATTACAGTAACCGAAGGCGCCAGTGCCGTGGTGCTAGCCGCAAAAGATGGTGTATCACCCACCTACACCGGGGTGGAAGCAGCGATGGCTGAGCCCGATGTTGACGTGCGGATTTTCGGTAAGCCCACTACCAGACCTTACCGTCGCATGGCGGTGGTATTGGCGAAAGGAGAGAATGCGGTGGAAAGAGCCAGAGCCGCTGCTGCAAAAATAAAGGTGGTTACAAAAGGGATTTGATTGTATCCTGCCGGGCAGTAGTCTCCCGCTTGCGATTTGATCCTGTCGGTTTTTATCTCAAAACTCCTGTGAACGGCAGTGGAGTGTTCGGGGAAAAGTGCTACTTTAAACGTTCCAATTTTCTTTGTCGCATTCCCTAAACTATCTGAAGATGAAATTTGCTCGTTATGCTTTTGCGCTTGTTATTCTTTTCTTGTGCGCTAAATGTAAAACCACCACAGAGCCTGGTCAGGCAGAACAAACGAAAGAGTGGTTGACCTTTGAAGGCCGGGCAGACATGCCAAATATAGTCCTGGTTTCCGGCGACGAGGAGTACCGTTCGGAGGAAGCTTTGCCTCAATTGGCGAAAATTCTTTCTTCACGCCACGGGTTCAATTGCACCGTGCTTTTTGCACAGGATCCGAATATACCGGGCATAGTCAATCCCAATTATGTGCGCAATATACCCGGGTTGGAGGCCCTTGAAACTGCTGATCTGATGGTTATTTTCACCCGGTTTCGTGCTTTGCCGGATCAGCAAATGCAGTACATCGATAATTATCTAAAAAGGGGGAAGCCAGTGATTGGGATGAGAACGGCTACTCATGCATTCAATTTTGCGGCAGGAGACTCGACCTCGAACTGGAAGCGCTATGGAAATAACTACAACGCCGAAGATGAATGGCAGGGTGGATTTGGCCGCCTTGTGCTTGGAGAAAAATGGATTTCGCACCATGGCAACCATAAAAATCAAAGTACCCGTGGGGTGGTAGCAGCAGGTGCTGAGGGGCATCCCATTCTTAATGGCATCGGGGAAGGAGAGATATGGGGGCCAACGGATGTATATGGCGTACGGTTGCCTTTGCCGGGTGATTCACAACCTATCGTGATGGGGCAGGTGATCAATAGGGCAGGTGAGTATACAGAGGATGATGTTCTATACGGCATGCGCTTTACAGACAATGAGGTAGCTGGCGTTGAGGTGGAAAAAGACAAAGAAGGGAACGAAAAAGCAATCACCAAAAACGATCCAATGATGCCTGTAGCATGGATAAAAAGCTACCAGATTTCAGGGGGGCAGCAGGGAAAAGTATTTACCACTACGATGGGTGCGGCCACAGACCTTTTGACGGAGGGCACCCGCCGGATGATGGTCAACAGCGTTTTTTGGAGCCTTGGTCTCCCAGTTCCTGAAAAAGCCAATGTAGATACAGTGGGAGTTTATCAACCCAGTCAGTTCGGTTTTCACGACGACCAGTATTGGTTGGACAAAAACTTGAGTGTGAAATCGCTGCAATAACCCTGGCGATGTAGGTTCGGTGCGTTGAGATGGATGCACTCAGAGTCTCTCGCAGAAGACTCCAATGCTATTAGGTTAAGAGCATTTTACCCTTAAGGCCTAAAGGGCTCAGCTAATGACAATTCACTCGCCCTTCAGGGTCAGGGGTAAAAATAGAATTGGTACAAGGAACCTCTTAACTTAATAGCATTGCAGAGGATCTTGAAGGAAGTATGTTTTGGCTATTGAATTGAGAAGTACGTTGGAATTAAATCTTTGATTTTGGCGAGGGTTTCGTTGACCGACAATTCACTCATCCCGCCGGCGGCGTTGGCGTGCCCACCTCCATTGAAATGGTCTGAGGCCAACACGTTCACTGGGTTTTCTTTCCCTTTGGAACGGAACGATATTTTCATGATGCCGTCACGCTCAGTAAACACAATAGCGGCTTTCATGCCTTTGATAGATAAGGCAAGGTTGGCAAGGCTGTCAGTATCTCCCTTTTTATAATTGTATTTCGCAAGCTCTTCTTTTGTCAGAGAAATGACAGAGACCTGATAGTCTTCCATGATTTCCAGCTTTTCGGCCATAGCATAGCCTTGCAGGCGCAACCGGCTTGCCGTATTGTTATCGTTGAGCATCTCGTGTACCAGGTGATGTTGCACGCCTGCTGCTAAAAGTTTCGCCAGTATTTCGTGAGTGCGGGGCTGCACGGACGAAAACCGAAAGCTACCGGTATCTGTCAGGATGCCGAGGTAAAGTGGAGTGCCTATTTTTTCGTCGAGCAATTCACCATGGCCCGATTGCTCTATGAGCTCAACGATCAGCTGTGAGGTAGAGGAAGCGGAGGTCTCCGAAACAACAATGCTGGGAAAATCTTGCGGATGCAAGTGGTGATCAATCATGATCTTTTGGCAAGTAGCGGACTCCAGCAGGTTTTGCATGTCGGGGCCTACCCGATCGGTGCTATTGTAGTCCAGGCAAAAGAGTAGGTCAGCTTTTTGAAAGGCTTCTGTTACTTTCTCTGGCTTGTCGCTCATGAGTACAATGCAGGAGGTATCCAACCAATATAAAAAATCGGGTGATGCATCTGGGTGACAAATGACAGCCTTTTTGCCCAGCTTTTCTATAAAATACAATAGCCCCAGCGAGCAACCTACCGAATCTCCATCGGCAGATTTGTGGGAGGTGATAACGATAGAAGAAGCGGCAAGTATTTCGGCTTCAATTTGTTGGTAAACATTCATTGTGTGGAGCTCTTGCTAAGACGGTTTCATTTTTCCGTTCTTAATGATTTGATGGCATTTCGTTGAGGGAAGAAAAATAGAAAAGCCAACCTTTTCGGCTGGCTTTTCACTTTCACTCAGAGTCTCTCGAAGAGGACTCGAGTTGGTCATAACTTATTTGAATCCGATTTCAGCCAAACCTTTGTGACTGATGTTGATAGCCTCAAAAGGTGGTAATCCAAAAGTGGCATCCTGCTCTACCAGGTAGAACTCCATACCTGACTGAGCCTTGGCTGCCAATATTTTCTTAAAGTCGATGCTGCCGGTGCCTACAGGAGCAAAATTGCCTTCAGCATTCATATCTTTCACGTGCCATGCTTTGAAACGGCCTGGGTATTTTTCGAAGTAAGCCAGCGGGTCAGCGCCTGCTTTGGCTACCCAGAAAAGATCCATTTGGAAGTTCACAACATCAGCGCTGCAATTTTCCAGCAGGTAATCGATCAGTACAGTACCGTCCTCCCCTGGCATAAATTCAAAATTGTGGTTGTGATACAACAACTGAAGCCCGGCTGCCTTACATTTTTCGCCCAGTGTATCCAGAATTTTAGCAATGTCGGCAGGTGTGCCTTTCATGCCCATGGTCATTGTTTCTCTGTTGAAAGTAAACATGCCCATCGGCGGAACCGGGATTACAAAGTACTGGATACCGGCAGCTTTGCAGTCAGCGATCAGCTGATCAGCGTTTTCCATGGTCACCATGCCCATGTGAGCACTTTTGGCGGTGAGACCAAGGGTGGCAAGGTAAGCTTTGAAATCAGCGGGAGTCATGCCATAGAACTTGCCCTCTTCATAGTTGGCTGCTTCCACGTAGGCGTAGCCAGCGTCCGCTACTACCTGAAGGGTGGCCTTAGGATCGGTAGCCATGGAGTCACGCACGGTGTAAAGAGCAAGTCCGCCAAACTCAGTCGGCATTGTCTCCACCATAGCAGTCGAGTCTGCAGATTCTTCGGTTGAGTTGGTTTTGGTGCTGCAGGCAGAGAAGCCAAGGACTATGGCCAGCAGCAGTGTAAAGCTTAATTGTAAGTTACTTTTCATGATAGATTCAGTGTTTAATGCGTCAAAGTTACGCAACTTCAGGGGAAATGGAATATTTATGTTGCTAGTTAGTGCTTATTCGAATTTGCAACAGTTGCTCTAAGTTTTACTGAATCAGATTGAGTAGTGTTTGCAAATCCTTATCAGTGATCGTTTCTTGATCTGATTTATCATAGATGGAAAGTAGGTACACTACGTGACTAGATACGTGAACTACATGAGTTATTAGTCTTGCTCCGCCGGATTTACCCTTACCTTTTGATTTAATAGCTAGCCGTATTTTGTAGCAATCATTCCCAATGGAAGTGCCAATTTGAGGGTTTTCCGAAAGCTGACGACCGAGTTCGGCTAATTCTCCTTTAAGAGATGGATATTTTCTAATGAGCTTTTTCGCCTCTTTACGAAAAGGCGCTATGGTCTCAATTTTATAACTCACTGAGGAACTCACTGAGGGGTTGCGCCTTCTTCTTACCGGCTTTGACCAGATTCACTTCCTCTACTGCCTCCTTAAGCCCCTCCAGTACTTCTGCCTTATAAGGGGTGAGTGGCTTGGCTTTAACGAATGAAAAGTTCTTTAGCACTTCCAAAACGAATGCAGCCTTGTCGTCTTTTATATCCAGAATTACCTTCATAGAAACATTGATTTGGCCGGTCGGCTGCTCAAATATACGAAATAGATGTTCCTCTTCGGAATATTTTGGCGGTTGCAAGCGCATATATAGGTGCCCGGGGTGCTACAACCACCGACGATAGTGATTTATGCCTCACTTAGCTTTCACTCAGAGTCTCTCGCAGAGGACTCTGAGAAGGGCAGGAATTTCACCCCGGAAAGTTCACGTCGTTATTCCTATTGCACCAGCCATTCATTTTGCTCTTCAATAATCATGGACAGGCAGGCAGCTGCCATTTTCAGCTTTTGATCAGCTGGCAAATCAGACGATATCCAGACATTTCGCTTGGGAGTAGCCTGCACGGCACCAATTTCAACGTCTCCCTTGTAGATAGCAAAACCTACCCAAAGAGTGAAAGGAGCTACCCTGCCGTTGTCCATTCTCTTTACAGGCACCAGTTTGTATTCCTCAGTATCTGTTTTGATAGCCCCGGTGAAAACGCCGTTGGCCACAGAGGCCGCCAGTCCCCACGTAAGTGTGTCGGCGCTGGAAGTAATGAGTGCCGTGACGTTCTGCGAGCCTTGCGACATGGTAATGTTGGGGAACCAGGAGTTTTGTGAGCTTTGCACCAGTCCGTCTTTCGACATGTTGACGACGGCGGTGTCGCCTGCACTATTGATCATCGTGAAAGCCAGCTGCTGGCTGGAAGAAGAAATAGTGCCCTGCATATTGCTTCTGCTATTGGTAGTAAGCCAGCCGGCTTTGGAAGACACAATTTTGTATTCATCAAAGTAGTAATAGGGCACCGCTTTCATTCCTTTATACTTGACTTGCTGAGGGGTGGCCTTGGCGCTTAGCGAGGGGTCGATCTGCATGATCATCTGGGCATTCACTACTGACAGTGATGCCATGGAAATAACGGCTGTAACGACGATTTTAGTGAGAAAAGTTCTCATGACAATGTTTAGGTAAGAAGTGAGGAACAATGAATTAATTTTGGAGCGAATATGGGAGATAATTGGGGAATTATTGACGGCTGGTGGCAAGATATTTTCTACCGTTTGGCAGGTATTCCCGCAGCTTATGTTCACCACGGCAGGGATACCATCCCAGGCTGGCAAAATGCTGCAAAGTTTCAGGTGGCGCCTCCTCCTGCCGAAGAGGGGTGGTATCCCTCGCTTCCGAAACGATTTGTGTAGCGGCGAGACGCCGAAATTAGAAGCCTCACAAGCCTGTGCGGCCCGGCGGCCGCTTGCGAGATGAGAGGGTTATAATCTACCTGGATTCTTCATATTTGCCCAGACTCGTAAAATATTGATCACCTTATCATCAAACGTGTAGAAAATAGTAGTGTGTTCTGAATGCTGATACTCCTTGGTTCCTGGTTTCCTAATTGAGTCCTTCTGTTGATACGGAGCTTCTTTGATATGCTTAGACACGCTTCCAGTCGGGTAAAAAAATGATGAATCTCTTTCTCAGTCCAATTCTCCTCCAGGTATTCGATGATTTCATCCAGGCCCTCATTGGCTTCATCTGACCAAACGATCTCTAAAGCCATTTCTCGTATTTCTTTTTCACTTCACTATGCGGAGTGACTTTGCCTTCTTTTACCTGCTGTAATGCCCGATCCAATGAAGCCGATAACTTCGCCTCCCTTTCGAGAAACATTTCAATATTACTCAACTCATGCTCACTTAATTGCATGACTCGCTCTATTAAATGGTATTTTCTTGCTTCAATTTCCATGCCCACAAATTAACAATTTCTTGCTACATTCTTATCTATTTAAAATAGATGATATTGGTCGGCCTGTTGCTGGTTCGAGCGTCTCGCTCAGAGTTTCAAATCTACCCTTCGCTGCTTCGAACTTGCAGCCGAAATCCTATCACAACACAATTCAACCCCCATCTCCCCTCCGAATAAGCGCCCAGCCCAGTGATCCGGTGGTGGCGATCATCACAAGTAGCATGGCCAGGATGCCCCAGGAAAAGTCGGCCTGGGCAGTAGCGATTTGATACCCCCAATAACCGCTAACACCAATGCCTCCAAAGGCTATCAGGATACAGCCAAGGCCATAGTAGATAGCAAACTCACTTCGACTCTTTTGAGACATACGCTGGTTGTTTATTAACAATCATTCTTGCCAGGAACCGGCATTACAGCATCTGTAATACTTTCGCAACATAATCTCGGCAAATTGCTCCAAAAGCTACCAGCGTTGAACGCAATTAATTATTTGCAACTCCACAGTCATTGCCCTGAAAATAGCCAGGTATTTTAAGGTGCCGGTGGAGGAGATATTTATGTTGGTGGAGGAAGGTTAGTGCAGGACACAATGGGCGAGCTGGTAGCTTAAGGAGTGAAACCCGCAAGCCTTTGTGGCCCGGTTCGTTGATTGCTAAACTTGCGGGAGTTAATTGTTTGTTAATTAAGATTTTGAGGGCAACTGTAGTCGAGAACTATCAAGGTGTCTAGATTCAAACGCCTAACAAATAGGTTTAAGCTGCCCGCTTTCTTGCCAAGAGTATCTCCCACCTGAATGAAATCATAGGTTTTTGCGGTTTCGAAAATTAAGAGCTCACTGTCAATTGTGTCTTGCTTATTTGAGAGCTTAAATTTTCTAAGCTTTCTGGGAGTTAGGTATTTTTCAACAATGACTCCCTCGATCAGCATTTCGGAAGCAATTGAATCTTCCATGCAAGCTCTCCGGTCAAGTCGATTTTCTTGATCATAAAGCATTAATTTTCTCATTTGTGGCAGAACTAAAAAGTACATTAACGGAAGAGCAATAACCATCTGGGAAAACCTATTCGATAATATTTTCTTTATGTTCATTTTGTTGAAAAGTTAAATTGACTTTACTATTTGATCCTTTTCTGCTGCAAGTTTGGCGATAGAGTTGTTAGAAATCTCTCCCACACCCACATTCTACAATATATCCCGGCTTGTAGAAATTCATAAATGAGGCAACTGCCTCTAGTGTTTTTTGATACTTGAAGTTTAAGGTCTTTTTTATAATGCCACTATACTTAAGAAAATCAGGTTCTTGTTTTGTATGAATTATGTCATCCCGAAAGTCTCTGAGATTCCATATTAGATTATTTGTGGGAGTGGGCCTTGAAAAGAATGACTTGCCGGTGCATTCCGGTAATATTTCGGTCACCTTGGTCTTAAAATCTATAGCCTTTTGAATATCACTTTTTGAAAATGTTCTTGTCTCTGCCCTCACAATTTTTCTAAAAGTATATTTGTCAGGGATAATTTGATTGGTAAAGGATTCAAGAGAAGTGAAAAGAAATATCAGAAAACCGGTAGTCAGGCCATAATAATTGTATATCTCATGAATTGGAGGGTCAATTGGTTTTCCTGAGAATTCGATCTTTTCCAGTAGTGTTTTTTTTAAGTTTTTTATTTTGGCGACACTAAGTTGAGCATTATTGAAATAGATTAACGATGGATCAGGAATCGGTAGCACAACATGTTTTCCGTCCACCGTATGAAGGAACCCTGGGAAATATTCACCCTGATCGGTTTCTAGAAACATAGGAGTACCTTTTTTCTCCTTTAGGAATGCTGACTCAAAAACTAGGTCATCTCGCAGAGTCAAGTACTCAATTCCTGGTTGATTTAAGTTGATTTTTGGAAGTTCCTGATAAAGGAACCTCCTTTTAATATGTTTCATTTGCAGTACTTTTAATAAAAAAAAACCTGAATCTACCCCAAGTTTAGCATCACCCTAACTTGTGGCGTCCTTCCTTAAAGCTTTCAGCTTCCTTTCACCCCATCAACCCCACTACCTCAGTTATGTAAGGCTAAAGATGTTGTACAGCAATTCTCGAAAGTAAGCTTTATCTAATTTTTTATCCTTCGCTGCTTCGAACTTGTAGCTGGAGTTCTTTCACAGCACAAGCTAACCACCATCACCCCTCCGAATAAGCACATAGCCCAGCGATCCGGTGGTGGCGATCATCGCAAGCAGCATGGCCAGGATGCCCCAGGAAAAGTCGGCCTGGTCGGTGGCAATTTGATAGCTCAAGTAACCGCTAACACCAATGCCTCCGAAGGCTATCAGGACACAGCCAAGGCCATAGTAGATAGCAAACTCACTTCGACTCTTTTGAGACATACGCTGGTTGTTTATTAACAATCATTCTTGCCAGGAACCGGCATTACAGCATCTGTAATACTTTCGCAACATAATCTCGGCAAATTGCTCCAAAAGCTACCAGCGTTGAACGCAATTAATTATTTGCAACTCCACAAACAAATTGTGTTGTATCGACACAATGAATCCATTACATTTATGTATAGACTACGATCCCGATACTTAAACTACATACCAATGAAGAAACAATTACGCAACAGGAAAGCCTGGAGCTTTCTACTTGTGCTGGGCTTATCTCTTGGCCTTGCTCCTACAATGTCGGCACAGTTTCGCCGCAACCCGGTGGTGTCACCGGAAATCCACACCGACAATAAAGTCACCTTCAGGGTGTACGCACCCAAAGCCAACGAAATTACGCTTTCTGGCGACTGGATGGGTTTTGGCAAAACCGAGCCGTTGGTAAAAGGCGACACCGGCCTTTGGGCAGTTACCATTGGCCCGCTGGAGCCTGAGTTGTATGGTTACAACTTTACCGTCGATGGCGTTTACACCCTCGATGCCTCTAATGCTTTGGTGAAGCGGGACGGTGTGCGCAACATCAGTTTCTTCATGATCAAAGGCAAGGGATCCGACCTGTACGAACCCAAGCACGGTGCCAAGGGTATGGTGTCGAAGGTTTGGTATGACTCGCCAACACTTGGCCTCACCCGCCGCATGTATGTGTATACCCCGCCGGGATACGAAAACAGCAAGGACAGCTATCCCGTGTTTTACCTGCTGCACGGCGGCGGTGGCGATGAAGATGCGTGGAATGAGCTGGGGCTGACGCCCACCATTATGGATAACCTGATCAACTCAGGCCAGGCCAAACCGATGATTGTGGTGATGACCAATGGCAACCCCGACCAAACAGCGGCTGGCATTGAAGCACCGGCCAAACTTCCTTCGCAAACCAACGAAGGTGGCATGGGCATGGCCAACAAGAAATTTGAAGGCAGTCTGGTAAAGGATGTTATCCCTTATATCGAAAGCCACTATCGGACAAAGAAAGGCAAAGAAAACAGGGCGCTGTCTGGCCTTAGTATGGGAGGCTGGCAAACGCTCAATACTACGTTCGACAATCCTGAATTGTTCGACTACATCTGCGTGATGAGCATGGGCTTTGTGAAGGACAGTCCTTTCGGCCTGCCTGCCAATGGAGAAGGCCGTGGTAAGGACATTGATGCACTGAAGAAAGCCGACCCAAAAGTGTACTGGATTGCCTGTGGCAAAGACGATTTTCTTTACGACAGCGTAGTGAACCTCAGGAATACGCTCGATGAGCATGGCTTCAAATACAAATATGTAGAGAGCACTGGCGGCCACACCTGGACCAACTGGCGCATTTACCTGTCGCAGTTTGCGCCGGTGCTGTTTAAGTAGGAACTGGTT